>DASRXR010000341.1:0-2348 GCA_035687405.1 Polyangiales bacterium | reverse complement strand
TGGCTTGGGGGCTGTGTGGGCCGCACTTCGAATGTGCTTCAGCACTCGCGGCTTCGGGGCCGCGGTCGCCGCCGAGGTCGAAGTGGCCGGCGTCTGTACCTCGACCTGTTTTGGGGCAGTTAGACTCGCCACCTTCGCGCGCAACGCCTCGAGCTCGCGCGCCTGATCCACGAACAAACTCGCCGCCACGAGGGAGCGGTCAACCGCACCTGACGCCGTCGGCGGCGAGCGCACAATTGATGCGTAGACGCCAACGGCACTGATCGCAACTGCCGCGAACGCGATGAGCAGCACCGTGGGTGTCCCTCGCTTCCGCGACACCTGCGCCCGCACGAGCGCAATTCGCTCTCGTTCGAGCGCGAGCTGTTCTAGCTCCGCACGTGCACGTGCCTCCGCTTCCAGTCGCACGCGGAGTAGAGCAGCCTCGCGCTCTTGCTCGAGACGCGCGGCTTCGAGCTCCACCCGCCGCAACTCCTCCGCACGCACACGCTCCAGCTCTGCCGCAGCTCGCTCCTCACGCGCACGCGCAGCTAGGACTCGCTCTCTCGCAGCCGACTCCGCCTCACGCGCCGCCTCCGCCTCCGATTGCACGCGCGCCTCCTCCAACTCCATCAGCTGCCGCAGGTTGAACAACACCGACGATTCGTTCGCGACCGAGTGATACGTGGCCATGTCCAAAAGCTTGACCGAAGCGACGTAAGCTCCGGGCAAACACTCGGTAAAACCACCGGGCCGAGGTTTTACGTGACTTTTACGCAGTAGAGCCCGCCGCCCACAGCTGCCCCGCCCCGCTTTGCCGTAGACTCGAGAGATGTCCGAACACGCGGGCATGCGCGTCCTGATCGTCGAAGACGAAGCGAGCATCCGCCGCGGACTGTCGGATGTACTGCGCTTTCGTGGGTGCGAGGTCACCGGCGCCGAGAATGGAGCCGAAGGCCTACGCCTCGGCGTCACCCAGACCTGGGATCTCGTCGTACTCGACATCATGCTGCCCGAGCTCGACGGCTTCAGCGTCTGCCAGCAGCTACGAGCGGCAGGACGCAACATGCCGATCCTCATGCTGACCGCAAAAGGCGACGAAGACGACGTCGTCCGCGGCTTCGAATCCGGCGCGAACGACTACGTCATCAAACCGTTCGGCGTGCGCGAGCTCAGCGCTCGCCTCGACGCACTGTTGCGCCGTTCTCCCAAAGCGCTCCACGGCACACTCAAACTCGGAGCGCTCGAGCTAGACCTCGAACGCGGTGAAGCGCGCACGAGCACCGAACGCATCGAGCTCAGCACACGCGAGCTGCGCATTCTGCGGGTTCTCGCGCAAGACTCCGGCCGCATCATCAGCCGCCGGACACTCCTGCGCGAAGCCTGGGACATGAACAACGCGGGACAAGTCGAGACGCGCACCGTCGACGTGCACGTCGCAAAGCTACGCAAGAAGCTCGGCATTCACGGCGGCCAACTCGAGACTGTGCGTGGTCAGGGCTACCGGTGGCGCTGAAGTCCCTCACCGCGAGCCCACTCGCTCGCCTTCGCCTCGCATTCATCGCACTCGGCGCTTTGCTCCTCGCAAGTGTGCTCGGCCTGTTGCTCAGCGCGTTGTCGCGGCTCGAAGAGCAGCGCAACCTGCGCCAGCGAACCGTCGCAGAGCGCGTGTTCGATGAAGTCGAACGCGAGATCGGTACCCTCCTCCAGCACGAAGCAGAGCGTCCGAGCAACGCGTACACCGCGACCGACACCGACCCGTCTCGCTGGGCCAGGTTCATCGTCGGCTACTACCGGCGTGATCCGAGCTTGCAGCTGGTGGCGGAGGCAAGTTTGGACGAAGCGCGGGCGAGCCGGATCCGCGCGCTGGTGACGAGCCTGGAACCGCAGCTGACTGCGGCGAGCACGCGGCTCGATGAAGAGCACGAACGCGGTGAGGTTCAAGCTGAGCGAACCGTGCCTCAGCCGAGCCTCAGCGCACCCGAAAGCCCGGACGTCCTGCGCCGACTGAACCGTGGCGTACGCGTGCGCGAGCGGCGGATGCACGACTTCGTCACGAGCTTTGCGATCGTTCACACCGGCAACTTCGTCGTCGCCGAGCGCCAATCCGCCGACGCCGATCGCACCGAAGGTTTGGTGATCGACGTCCCCGCACTTCTCGACTGGACGCAAGCCTGGGTGCTCGGTTCGCAAGGCCTAAGTCAACTCGCCGTGCTCACACTGGCGAGTGATCGACCGAACGAACGAGGCAGCTTCGAGTTCCGGCATCGGCTCACATCACCGTTCGACGCCTACGAAGCCTCGCTCCGGCTCGCCCGACTCGGAGCGAGGCTTCGTAGGCGTCGAACGGTGATGTGAGCCGAACGCCG
>DASRXR010000340.1:0-8616 GCA_035687405.1 Polyangiales bacterium | reverse complement strand
CGTTCCAAACGAGTCCGCCGTTCGCACCGAGCAGATCGGAGAAGTCGAAGTTGATGAACGCCTGATCGATTCCGAGCTGGGCTTGCAAGTTGCGATAGCCACCGTCCGTGATGTTGTAGGCGGCGATCGAGACGTTGCCGGTGACGCGCCCGTTGCCATACAAGAACCGCAGCTCGACCCACGGACCGGGCACGTTGTTCGTATACCGCCAGTCGGTGAACGTGTTGTCGGGCACTTGCCCCGGCGCGTGAATCTTGCCGCCCTGCCCTGCATCTGGCGACGCGTCTTCACCCGAGCCGAACCCCAAGCGCATCGGCGCGCGCAAGAACCCGTGAAAGTCGAAGTGCCACGCTCCGTCGCTCGGCGTAGTCGAGCTCGTCGCGGATTCGGCCTCCTGCGCGGGCGTCAGAATCAGCGAGCCCGTTTGCGGCGTTCCCGGCGCGATGCCGACTTGCGGAGCAGCGCGCGGTTTTGCGGGCTCAGCGCTCGTGTCTGATCCCGCAGGCTCGTTCTCCTGAGCTCGAACTGAGGTTGTTACACCGACTAATATTAAGCACAGCCAAAGCCACCACTTCACTCGCGGCACCCTCGCATTCAACGGACGAACGCCAAGTCGTCGATGCACAGATCGAAGTCGACTCCCTGGCTGATTTGAAACTGGACCGAGTAGACAGCTTTCGGATCGAACGCGGTGAACGCCTTGCCCCAGCCCGCTTGCGTCAAATCCGAGAACATCAGAGTGAACGGCTGCCAGGCATTCGTGAAGCTGAGCGCTTTGCCGAAGTCGTCGTTGCAGGCCATCGCGCCGCTCGACATCATCGCGTCGCACTGCCCGCCTTCGGGCGCAGTGTCTTTGTCTTTGAAGCCGACGCGTACCGACGCGGTCGGAGTATTCGACTTCGCCCAAAACGCGATGCCTTTGTACGCGCTCGCGTCGTACGTCTGCTTCGTGCCCATGCCCATGCCGGCGCTCGTCGGCGCGAAGTCGGTTCCCATGCCGGCGCCCCACGTCATGAAACCTTTGCCGGACATGCACAGCGCGTAGGTGCTCCCGCACCGATCGGTTTTAGTCGCCGGTGGCAGAGCGCCCGTAGGCGGCGTCTGCATCCCAGTTCCATCGTTGAACATGTAGAAGCCACCGCCGCGACCTCCGACTTGCAACACGGCGCCAGTGCCTTCTTCGAAGTTCGCAACCACGTCGTCGGCATTCGACGGAGGCGGCAGCGCTGAACAGTTCACGCCACCGGTGCTCATTCCAGCACCCGCGGTCGCCGTCATGCCCGAGCCCGCGCTCGATCCAGCGCCGGAGGGCATGCCGCTCCCAGCTGCTGCCGGCGTGCCACTCCCACCCGGGCTAACGGTTGCGCCTGCAGCTCCGGGCGTCGCGCCCGATGCTGCTCCCTGATTCGTTTCCGGATCGCTGGCACACGCCAGGACCGTCAGACAGAGAACTGCCCCAACACCGATGACTCGTATCATTGACACCTCACAAGGGTGATGTTCGATACGTGAGAGCCGGCTGGCACATCGGGTCAGCATCACGAGCTGAGATTCGCCTATGACCCGATCCCGAATGCGTGCTCCACCCAGCCACGGGACGAATCGCGATTGGAAACCGTGCGCGGAACTGCTTTCACCCTAAAGTTGATCGGACTGTTGGTCTTAGGCGGCTGCCTCATCCCGGCGACGCGAATGCGTTCGGGTGGTGGTGGAGACGGCGCAGACACAGCCGGTGGTAGCCATAACCTGCTCGCGAACGCACGGTTCGACGACGGCATCAGCCTGCCTTGGACGACATCGTTTACCGCGCCGGGCGCAGGTGACGCGGAAGTCGACGACGGCGCGTACTGCGTCAAGGTGTCACAACCGGGCAAGAACCGTTGGGACGCGCAGTTCCGACACCGCGAGATGGTCATTCAGCGCGGGCACCACTATCGCGTGAGCTTTCGCGCCTGGTCGGACAAGCCGACGCGCGTGCGTCCCAAGCTGGGCATGGCGGGGCCACCGTACGCCGAATACTGGGCCGACACGGTCGCGCTCGGGCCGAAGCCGCAGACGTTCAACGCCGAGTTCACGATGTCGAACGCCGACGATCCGACGGCGGAGTTAGCTTTTCACGCCGGTGCGGAGCTCGCGGCGGCGGCGCCTTTCAAGATCTGCATCGACGACGTGCTCATCGAGGATCCAAAGTTCGTGCGATCGCAAGTGCGACAACAGGCGAACCTCGCGAAGGTGCGCGTCAACCAAGTCGGCTATCTGCCCGGCGCGGAAAAGCGCGCCACCTTCGAGAGCAGCGCGAGCGAGCCGCTCGCGTGGGTGCTGTTGGATTCGTCCGGCGCGCGAGCTGCGGAAGGCCAAACGCAAGCCTTCGGCGCAGACGCCGCTTCGGGCGAGAGGCTGCACGTGATCGACTTCTCGTCGGTGACGACCGAGGGTCGCGGCTATCGGCTGCAGGTCGCAGAGGCCGAGAGCCATCCGTTCGACATTCGTCCCGATGCGTACCGCGCGCTCCGCTCCGACGCGTTGTGGTTCTTCTATCACCAGCGAAGCGGGATCGAGATCAAGCTGCCGTACGCCGGCGATGCGAAGTGGGCGCGGCCGGCCGGACACCTGGGTGATAGTTCTGTCCCGTGCGCGTCGGACGCGGGCTGCGACTATAAGCTCGACGTATCAGGCGGCTGGTACGACGCGGGCGATCACGGCAAGTACGTCGTGAACGCGGGCATCACCGTCTGGACCTTGCTCCAGATGTACGAACGGGCGCAGCAAGTCGGCACGGCGGACAAGTTCGGCGATGGGAAGCTGCGCCTGCCTGAAGCCGGCAACGGCGTTCCGGATCTGCTCGACGAAGTGCGCTGGGAGCTCGAGTTCCTGCTGAAGATGCAAGTGCCGGCGGGCAAGCCGCTCGCGGGCATGGTGCATCACAAGATTCACGACAAAGCGTGGACCGAGCTAGGCGTCGCGCCGCACGAAGACAAACAACCGCGGGTTTTGAAAGCGCCGAGCACCGCTGCGACGCTCAATCTCGCTGCCGTCGCAGCGCAAGCAGCGCGGATCTACCGCAGTGTCGATCCGGCGTTTAGTAAACGCCTGCTCGAGGCTTCGCAGCGCGCCTATGCAGCTGCGCTCGCGCACCCGAAACAGTTTGCTCCCGCAAGCGATTCACTCGGCGGCGGTCCGTACGACGACCAAGACGTGAAGGACGAGTTTTACTGGGCTGCGGCGGAGCTGCTGATCACGACGGGCGAAGCGAAGTACCGCGACGCGCTTCGAACTTGGTCCGGGCCGATCGTTCCAACCGTGCTCGGTGCGAACGCCGGTGATGCAGGCCAGCACAGTGTTCTGACCTGGCAAAACGTCGTCGCTGCGGGCGCGATCAGCCTCGCGTTCGCGCCAGCGTCGGTCGGCGAAGACCGCACGCGGGCGCGCGACGAGATCACGAAGGCGGCCGATGCGTTCCTCGCGCTGCGTGCAAAGGAAGGTTACGGATTACCGTTCGCGCCGGGCCAGGGACCGAGCTATCCGTGGGGCTCGAACTCGTTCGTGCTCAACAACGCCGTCGTGCTCGGGCTCGCGTACGACATCGCGCACGATCGCAAGTATCTGAACGGCGTCGCAGGTGCGATGGACTATCTGCTCGGCAATAACCCGCTCGACCAGTCGTACGTCACCGGCTACGGCGCGCGTCCGCTCGAGCACCCCCATCATCGCTTCTTTGCGCATCAGATCCGCGCGGATCGGCCCGCCCCGCCTCCCGGTTTCGTCTCGGGCGGCCCGAACAGCTCGCTTCAAGATCCGCTCGTGCGCAGCGCGGGTTTAGTCGGCAGGCCGCCGCAGCGTTGCTTCATCGATCACATCGAAGCGTATTCAGTCAACGAAGTTGCGATCAACTGGAACGCGCCGCTCGCATGGGTGGCCGCGTTCTTGGATGACAGCGCAGCTTCTAACTAACGAAACGAGCGCCATGCCTACGACCCGCATCGCTGCCGCCGACTGCACGTTCCCCGAGAAGTTCGTGTGGGGCGCTGCAACTGCTTCCTATCAAATCGAGGGCGCCGCGCGCGAGGACGGCCGCGGACCCAGTACGTGGGACGTGTTTTGCAAGCGGCCCGGCGCAGTGTTCGAAGGCCATAGCGGCGACATCGCGTGCGATCACTATCACCGCTATCGCGACGACGTCGGCTTGATGCGCGAGCTCGGCTTGCAGGCCTATCGCTTCAGCGTCTCGTGGTCGCGTGTGTTGCCGGAAGGCCGCGGCAAACCGAACGAAGCGGGCCTCGCGTTTTACGATCGGCTCGTCGACTCGTTGCTCGCGGCGAACATCCAACCGTTCTGCACCTTGTTTCATTGGGATCTGCCGCAAGCACTGCAGCTGCGCGGCGGCTTCATGAATCGCGACATGGCAGACTGGTTCGCCGACTACGCCGCATTGTTGGGGACGCGCTTCGGCGATCGCGTCAAGCTGTGGGTCACCCAAAACGAGCCGCAGTGTTACATCGGTTTCGGGCTTGGAACGGGCACGCATGCGCCAGGGCTGAAGCTCGACTTCTGCGACACGCTCGTCGCAGCTCATAACTCGATGCGTGCGCATGGCAAGGCTGTCGCCACCCTCCGCAGCACTGTCCATGCGCCGCGCATCGGTTACGTCCTCGCGACGCAAATCGGCCGACCTGCGACAGATAGTCAGGCGGACCTGGAAGCTGCGCGCGCTGCAACCTTCGCGGTTCGCGATCGCACGCACTGGAACAACGCGTGGTGGACCGACCCGGTCGTGCTCGGCAAGTATCCCGAAGATGGCCTCGAGCTGTTCGGCAGCGAGATGCCGGCGTTTCCGGACTCCGACTGGAACGATCTAAAACAGCCGCTCGATTTCCTCGGCTTGAACGTGTACCGCGCCGAGACGTATCGCGCCGGCGGCGACGCGCAGTTTCAACTGCTGCCGGTACCGCCGGGCTATCCGCGCTCGGGCGTAGACTGGCAACCGATCACGCCGGACGCGATGTACTACGGACCGCGGTTCTTTCACGACCGATATGCGCTGCCGTTTTGGATCACGGAGAACGGGCTCTCCACCCGCGATCAAGTGTTTCTCGACGGTAAGGTTCACGATCCACAGCGCATCGACTATCTGCACCGTTCGTTGCTCGAGCTCCGGCGCTCGATGCGCGATGGTGTGCGGGTCGAAGGCTATTTGGCTTGGTCGCTCCTCGACAACTTCGAGTGGGCGGACGGCTATAAGCAGCGCTTCGGGATGGTTTACGTGGACTACACGAATCAACGGCGAATCCCCAAAGACTCGTTCCATTGGTACAAACAAGTGGTCGCGAGTCGCGGGGCATCGCTCGCCGGCGAGTTCGCGATGCCGATCACCGAGGTCACGCCGCCGGCAGGCGCGTGATGGCTCATCAGGCCGAAGTCACACTCGAGGCAGCCGCGCCGCCGCGCCGATTCAATCCCGGCGCATGGGTGCCGACGGCGTACCTCGCGGAAGGCATTCCGTTTGCGATCGTAATCTGGGTCGCGGGCACGATGTTCAAGGACCTCGGCCGCAGCGACGCAGAGATTACGATTGCAACGGCAAGCATCGGACTCGCGTGGTCACTCAAACCGCTCTGGGCTGCATTCCTCGACATGTTCGCGACGAAGAAGTTCTTCGTGATCGCGATGGAATGCCTGATGGCCGTACTGCTCTTGCTGCTCGCGCTCTCGTTGCGTCTGCCGAGCTATTTCCAAGTCGTGATCGCGGTGTTGTGGGTGCTCGCGTTCGCGTCGGCGACGCAGGACATCTGCGTCGACGGCATCTACATCACGACGCTCGATGAAAAATCTCAGGCTGCGTGGATCGGCGTACAAGGCGTCGCTTGGAACGCGGGGCGGTTCTTCGGCACTGCGCTGGTCGTGTGGGTCGCGGGCATGCTGCAAGAGGATCGCGGCCTCGATGCGCGAACGGCCTGGGGTTACGCACTCTGTTTGAGTGCGTTGACGCTCGCGGGCCTCGCGATCTATCACTCATTCGCGCTGCCGACCGGCTCGATCGCGCGCAGGCCGAGCGGCACATCCGAAGTCGTTCGAACGTTCGTCGACACCGTTCGAGACTTTCTCCAGAAGCCGAAGTTGTGGGGAATGTTGTTGTTCGTATTTCTGTATCGCAGCGGTGAAGGCTTTTTACTGGTCGAAGCGCCGCTCTTTCTCCAGGCGCAAGCCGCGGACGGCGGCGCTGGGCTCACGCTGAAGGAGAAGGGCCTCGTCGACGGGACGATCAGCACGACTGTCAGCATCTTGGGTGGCCTCGCCGGTGGCGCCTTCATCGCGAAGCTCGGCTTGAAGCGCGCGCTGTTCGTGATGGCGCTCTCGATGAACATCCCCCACCTGTGCTTCGTGTATTTGAGTCACGCCGTGACGCCCGATCACCCGCTGTCGCTGTCGACGGTCGCGACGCTCGTCGCGATCGAGAAGTTCGGTTACAGCTTCGGGTTCGTCGCGAACATGCTGTACATGATGCAGCAGATCTCGCCCGGCAAATATCACATGACGCACTACGCGTTTTGCACGGCGCTGATGAACCTGGTGCTGATTCCAACCCAGATGGCGAGTGGTCCGCTCGCCGATCTGCTCGGCTACCAGGCGTTTTTCCTGTTCGTGCTCGTGGCTTCGCTGCCGAGTTTGGTCGCAGCCTGGTATGCGCCGTTCCCGCGGGCCGTTGGTTCGGGGAGTTAGTTAGTAGTCACGGCGTCGAACATCTCCGCGAACTTGTCGCAGCTCTTTCCGGAATCGAATTCCTCCGGGACCTGCACCGCATAGGACCGCCCATCCGGTTCCAGAATCGCGACGTTGTGCGCGAGAGTGAACGTCGGCATGGCGTCGATCACGGCCGGATCGAGATGCCCCGACTGCACGAGGTCTTGAAGCACGTCGACGCCAACCGGCCGTAGGCGAAGCCACAGCTCGATCCGCGGTGGTGGGCGCGGCATGATCCGCTTCGTCGAGAACGTTCGTGACGCCGTGTGCGTCCCCGGCTCGCTGGTCATCGCGAATGGAATTACATCGCTACGCTCGAGCTTCGCGGCTTCCCAAAACATGTGAGTTTCGCGACCTTCGCGATCCAGTAAGTAGTCACGGAACGGTCTGAACTGAGCATCGTAGTTCGGATCATCCTTCGGTTTTTCTTCGAGCTCGCCGTCCTTGATCCGGCCTGACTCGAAGATGACTCGGTCCTCCTCGTCGTACACCACGACCTCGATCCACATGCGTCGATCGGCAGAGGCACCGCTCGGAATGTTGTGTCCCGCTGAGTGCTCGACGTCGACGACGAACGAAAAAGGCTCGCCGGACAATCCGGGCCCCGGCCGGACCTGAAGATCACCGTTCAACGTTGCCAGCTGCAGCTCGCAGTTCTCGATCGATGAACGCAGAATGTCTTGATGCGGCATGTCGGGCGTGAGCGCGACATCTACCGCGGGGAAGTGATGCCAATGCACCTTGCGGGCGGAGGTGAAGCCTTGGAAGCCGGGTGCGACCTTCTCATCGTCCCCCTTGGGCTTCATGTGACAGCCCTGACAGGTCAAGAAGCCATATCCTGACTTCGCTTGAACGCTCATCTGCCACTCGTCATACGTCCGCTCGAGGTGGAAGTTATCCGGCGTCCTGATGTCGTGGCAGCTCCCGCACAGCTCGGCACTGGCGGCATTTCTGCGGTCGTGAAGTTGACTCGGCGTTCCCGCGACATCGTGCGCAGGAGGCTTCACCGGGTTCTTCAACGCACCGCGCATCGTCGTATCGTTCGCGAGATCGATCTGGGCGTTGTCGTGACCGTTCACCTTCACGGCGTTGTGGCAGAAGTAGCAGGTCACGCCTTGCAGGTGCTCAGGCACATCGCTGAGGCTCGCAAAGTCTTTGATCTCGTTCTCACGCAACGCCATCGGCGCATGACACTGCACACAGAACTCGCCGATCTGTGCTTCCTCCTGGCCGCGCTTGTTCATGGCGAGGAACACGGGATCCCGCGACGCATACGCGTGCATGCTCGAAGACCACTCTTCGTAGTGCTTGGAGTGACAGGCCTTGCAAGTCTCGGGATCGAGTAGTTGAGCGCCAGTCAAGGTGGGTGCGACGTCATCGTCGCCGCCGCATGCTGCAGCGATGCACAACAGAAAGACGCTCGTGCTCGCGCGCATCAATCTGGCACACACGCCTTCAACACGAGCGACGACGTCGTGCCGGGTTTACTGCACGCCGATGGAATGATGCCCGTCCCTCGCCCTTCGTAGCTCGGAGTCTCGCCGGTCGGGTCGACCCACAACTCGATCAGCCATTGACCCGCCATCGCCATGTTCTGTCGGATGAGCTCGAACTGTCCTTCGCCCAACTTGTCGACGGTCTTCGGATTCGATCCGTGACCGTGCGCCGGCATGAATGCGCAGGTCCAGACGAGGCTCGCATCCGGCAGTGCATTGCCGTCCAAGTCCGTGATCTCGATCGTCCAGTCGTTGTAGCCGTTCGCAGGCGGCTTCGCGCTCGCGCCGACGAAGCACAGATCGGCGAGTTCTGTGTGCAGTGTCATGCGCCGATGGCGTTGCGTGAGAACGAGATCAAAGACTTTGCGAGCCTCAGCGATGT
>DASRXR010000339.1:0-8052 GCA_035687405.1 Polyangiales bacterium | reverse complement strand
TGTCGAGTGCGCGAACGAGTGCAGGTGAAGGCTCGGTGCCGGACAACATCGCGAGATAGTCGGCGGCGTGGGAGTGGTCTTTGCGGGGTGCGATCGGTTCGCGACCGGCGCGGATGCGTGCGTGAGCTGCTGCGAATACTGCGAGCGCGCCGGTGAGAAGCCCGGGTAGATCGGCGGAGTCGCGTTCGGTCAGGAGTGCGGTCGCGCCGCGGAGGGCGTCCATCGCATCTTGGGCTGCGAGTGCGGGGCGAGCGTCGGCGAGCCGCTCGAATGCTTTTGCCCGGCCGGCGTAGAGCTGCGCGGCGAGCTCGGCGCGTTCGGAAGCGTTCGGAAGTGAGCCGTGCCAGAGCAGGTACGCGACGTCTTCGAACGTCGCTTCGGGTGCGAGTCGGTCGACGCTGTGTCCGCGCAGGATGAGCACGCCGCGTTCGCCATCGATGTGGCTGAGCTCGGTTGCTGCGACCGTGATGCCTTCGAGACCGTTGTGAATTTGGACCGGTTCCATGGGCTCTATCCTCCAGTGTTCGGGGCGCTGTCGCGCACGGCGGCGGTCGGTCGGTGCGCGCACGGGTGCCTTCACGCTCGCGAGAAGGACCTGAAACCGGTGGGTGCCAGTTTCGAGATTCTTGTCGCGTGCGCGGCGAAGTGCGGGCGCAGACGAAGCCGACGAGCCGGTCGCGAGCGGGTCATGCGTGCTCGGGGCTTGTCGTTGGTTTCTTGAGGTAAGCTGGCTCAGTGGCAAACGTTGATCAACGTGGAATCAACAATCAACAATTGGAATTCGCGAGTGCGCGCGAGGCGGCCAAGTTGCTCGACGTCACGCCGGCGACTCTGTACGCCTACGTAAGTCGTGGGTTGTTGCATTCGATCGCGGCGACGAAGGGTCGAGCGAGGTTGTATTCGCGGGCGGATTTGCAGCGGTTGCGAACGAGGCGAGATGCTCGGCGCGGTCACACAGCGGTCGCTGCGGCGGCTTTGGATTGGGGTGCGCCGGTGTTGGACTCGGCGATCACGCGGATCGACGAAACAGGCCCGCACTATCGAGGTCAGGCGGCGGTGGAGTTGGCGAGGCAGCAGCGCTCGTTCGAGTCGGTGGCGGAGTTGTTGTGGCAGGGGCCGGCGGAGTGGGCGCCGGATCCGTTGGCGGCGAGAGTGCGTGCGAGTTTGGCGAAGTTGGAGGGGGAAGAACCGTCTCGGTTGGCAAGGCTGACGGCGTACGTGGCCGCGCACGGTTTGGTGGATGGGACGACGCACGCGAAGGCGGTGCAGCTGGAGCGTGATCGCGCGGCGCGGTTGTTGTTCGGAATGGCGAGTGCGCTCGCGCCGCTGTCAGCGGCGAAGCCGGTGCGTGCGGGACGGGCGAAGGCCGAGCGTCGTGGCGTGAAGTCGGTGCGGCTTGCGGCGCTGGTGTGTGAAGCGTTGGGTTGTGCAGGTAAGCCGGCGGAGCTCGCCGCGATCGACCGCATGTTGGTGTTGTGTGCGGATCACGAGCTCAACGTGTCGACGTTTGCGGTGCGTGTGACGGCGTCGAGTGGTGCCGATCTCTACGCGTGCGTCACGGCGGGGCTGTGCGCGTTGTCCGGTCCGGCGCACGGTGGGGTGTGTGATCGGATCGAGTTATTGGTGGAAGCGTGCCGGTTGGAAGCGACGGCGCACGAAGGTGGGTCACGTCGCACGGCGAGTGCTGGGAAGGTTGCGCGCCGGTCTGCCCCACGTGGTGCGAGCAAGCGCGGTTTTGATGCAGAGCGTCGTGCAGCTGCGCGTGTGGTGAGAGCGCGTCTAGCGGCGGGTGAGAGCATTCCCGGTTTTGGTCAGCCTTTGTATCCCGAAGGTGATCCGCGGGGGCTGTTGATGCTGGAGTTGGCGCGAGCGCACGGGGCGAACGGATCTCGGCTGCAGACTCTTCTGGGGATCGAGGATGCGATGAGTGCTGCCGGTCGGAAGGATCCGACATTGGATTTGGGGTTGTGCGCGTTGAGCGCGGCTTTGGAGCTGCCTCTCGGAGCGGCGAGCGCGATCTTTGCGCTTGGGCGCGTGGCGGGTTGGGTCGCTCACATGTTGGAGCAGAGGGAGCGGCCGGTGTTGTTGCGGCCTCGCGCTCGCTACGTTGGGGCGTGAGCTAACTCAGGTTGGGCCACGCACGGTCTCACCGCTCATCAATGCCGTCGTTAGGCACTTCACTGGCCTTGGCGGCGTGAACTTCAACCGCGGTTTCCGTGCATCGTAGATTCGCTTGTCGTGACCATCGATCCGGCGGCCCGGCCAAGACCTCAGGCCCGCGATCAACGATTCCCTCATCGGAACATGCGGAAGAATCGTGATCGCGCCTGGCGCCAAAGGCACACCATCCAACAAATTGTCACCGCTCGCCGTGACGTAGTCGCTCGTCACGACCTTCAACACTCGCGTCGGATCCAAGGCACTGCCGTCTGCAGCCGTCAGCGTCACCTTCAACTGATCGCCCTGACAAACCGCCGCCGCCTTCACTCCCGATAGTGAGACCAAACCACGATCGCTCTGCAGACTGTTCTGCACGACACGGGTCAGGTCCGAGACCCGCATCTTGATCGTCGCAAGGCGATTCTCGAACGGCACCATCTCGAACATTTTCCCGTAGGTCAGCTGGCCTACTGGAAGCGGCACCCGCACCGAGCCAGGATTGTTGAACGCTGCATCCGCACCCGGCACTGCTCGGCGCATCAGATCCACTACCAGATTGCTGAGCGGTGCCTCCACTGCCGACGAGCGTTCGATCACCGACGTGATCTCGACTCCCAGCGGCTCCATCGCAGCTTGCTTCGCCCGCGCGACGTCATCGCGGATTGCCGCTAGCACGTTTCCGTCCCGCTCTACCTTCACACCCTCGTAGGTTTCGTTCGCGCAGACAGCCTTATCCAACGCATCCGTACACAAAGGCCGAGGCGGGAAGATCTTCGTCACCAACTTGCTGGCATCGCCGCCCAGCAACGTCAGATCCACCCGACCAAACGCTCGGTTGTTACTTCCAGACTCGATGATCGTGATCCCCGAGACTCGATGCGCGACGTACGCATGCGTGTGGCCCGCCACGATCACATCGACTAGCGGCGGCGCTCCGTCCGCCGGCGGCCCCGCATCCGCGAGCGCCCTCGCCAGCGCAAACGCTTCGCCCTTTTGATCGCAACTCGTCGTGTCGTCCGCGTCCTGTGTGTGCGCGCACTCGCTCCCCGCATGCACCAACGCGACCACGATCTGCGCGCCCCGCGACCGCAACGTCCGCGCCTCCGCCGCAACACTCTCCGCGAGCGGCGCGACCGCGAGACCACCCACGTTTGCACTGTGCGTCGCTGACAACGCTTCGTGCGTGAGCCCACCCACGATCCCCAATCGGACGCCCGCAACCGTCTGTAAGATCGAAGGCTGCAACCCCGGTAACAACTCGGCGCACGATGAACCTTCTCGGGTTCGCAAGTTCGAGCTCAACACCGGAAACGCGGCTTCGGCGATTCGCGCGCGCAACGCACCGAGCGGATCATCGCTCGGCGACGCTGGCGTGCATTCGGGCCCGACCGGACCAAAGTCGAACTCGTGATTGCCGATCGCAGCCGCGGTGTACCCGAGCGCGCGATAGCCGCGCAGCATCGACGCACCTTCGGTCAGGTTCGACTCGAGCGTGCCTTGAAAAATGTCGCCCGCGTCGAGCAACAACACGCCGCCGCCATCCGCTGCACGCGCCGCTCGCACGTTCTTCACGTACCCGCCGAACAGAGGCAGCTGCGTCAAACGCCCGTGTACGTCGTTCGTGGCGAGTAGGCTGATCGTGACGTCGTGCTTCGGGTTCGCGGCGGAAACCTTCGCAGGCGCCTTCGCCGGGGGTGCTTCCGCCAGCGCCGGACCCCAGCCCATCAGCGAGGCGACCATCGCCACCCGCATCCAGAGCTTGGTCGTACTACGCCGCAACTTCATCGTAGGAGCCTACACCGTCCCCGCCGTGAGTCGATCAGGCACTTCTCGACAGCACACGCCGCCATGCTGCTGGCTTTCCATCGATCATCCAGTCCCGCTGGGAAACCGGGAGAACTTCCGCGTGTTGGAATGGAGGCACAGTCGAGTGCGGCGGCTCGGGCAACGGCGGTGGAGATGGCTCGACACCCGGAATCTCGGACACTTGCCAGCTGAGCAGCCAGCCCACGTCGAGGTCGGCTTCGAGCCGGCGCGCCAGGATGTACCCACGCAAGTGACGGAGTGCGACATACATCCAAGAGACGAGCGCGAGCGCCGCAAATGCATCGCGCGGCGTAGTTTCGTCGCGGACGATCCAAGAGCTCACGAGCGCCGACATGAGCGCTGTCAGCGCGATCAACACCCACGGCACCGACGTCAGCCGCGCCACGTGCCGCTTCAGCTCTGCGCGCTCTGGCTCCGCGATGCGCCGGCGCTTCAGCTCGCGGGCCGACGACCCGAACACTTCTTTCACTTCGGGCGGGAGCGAGTAGCGGTACAAGTCCGTCGGCCAGGCCGCCGTCGTAGCGACGTGCAGCCGCCGATCGGGTGGCACGTTACGACCGTTGACGTGCAAGAGCCGGCCTGACCGTGGCAAGATGCTGATCCGCTGCTCCAGATCTCCGCGCACGAACAAGCCTGCCGCCAGCAGCTGCGCGACCTCGGGATCTTCCTCCTCGTAGCGTGCTTGCGCGAGCCGGCCTTCGAATACCCACATGAAGCCGTCTTCGAGGTCGCGCCGCAGCGGTAGCGCAGTGCGTCCGTGGTCGAGCGCTTTCACGATGCAGATCGGCATCAGCATTGCGAACACCGTGAATGCGATGGCGAGTCCGAGCCATCCCCGCTCGATCAACCGGCCGGAGGCCCACAAGCTCAACCCGAGCGTGCTCAGCAGCGTGATCCCGACGTACGCGACCGTCGCATTGCGCGCTCGGCCGTAGACGCGTTCCGCCGCCGCTCGCTGCAGCTCGGTCAGCCGTTCTTCAGCGACGCAAGGCAGACCCGCGCACCAGCGCGTGCCGGCTTCGGATACTTCGTGTGCTGCGAGCCGCGCAGTCGCCACACCGGCATTCTGACACGAAACCTCACGTGCCTTCGAGCGCCCGCGTCAGTGGCCGTGCGAGCTCCCCGCCAAGCTCGTATTTGGCGGCCAACTCCTGGAGCTCCCGTACTAGCTCGCGCAGGTCGTCACCGGAGGGCCCTACCCCGCGTTGGGCACGCTCGCAGTAATAGGAGCGGCAGCCGAGCGGTCGCTCTGCATACACCGAGCAGCGACCCGAGCGGTCGAGGAGGGGGCAGACGCGTTCCTCCGCGGCATCTCGGCTGATCGGGAGTGCTCGGTGTCGAGGTGTGAGCTCTCCGCCTCCACCGGCGAGACTGTGACGCAACAAACTGAGCTCGATCGACGTGACATACGGTTGCCGTCCCGTGATGCCGAACCGGCAACATTCTGTCGAGTTTGGGCACGACCAGTCGGCGTACAGCCGGTCTGCGCGTTCGTAGATGCGTCGCAGGTCGTCGAGTAGCTCGTTCAAGCTGGCTCCTCGGTGTCAGTGGATCAGTGGCACCAAGAAAGTCACCGGGTCGCCGAGCTCGGGCGGGTCGCCGCTCGAGCGTAGCGCGCCGATGCGCAGGCCGCGTTGGAGGATCCGTTCGCGTTCGAGTGGCGACAAGCTGTGCCAGGACACGGCGTACTCGTCGCGGAGCTGTGCGGGCGAGAGCAGCCCGTCGAACAGCAGGTCGACGCGTGACGGCCGAGTTTCGGCGCCAATTCGCAGCGCGAGGTCATTCGGACATGGCGCCTGCGTCGAGAATTCGAGCTCGAGGCCTTGCGGCTCGAGCCAAGCTGACAGCAACGTCAGACAGCGCGTGAGCGGAATCCCACTTTGCTGACCTTGGTCGCGCGCCAAGTAGCGCTGAGCGATGCCCGTGCGCGGGTCGGTGCCGCGCTGCAGCGTCAGGAGCGAGTTTTCGACGTGAATCAGCCCGTAGTCGCGCCGTGAAAGCCAGGTGCGTGTCGCCGGCTCTTCGAGTGTACGCAGCAGGTCTTCGCGGCGCTCGTAGCGTTTGCGGTGCGTGACGTCGAGCACGACGACGCGCGCGCCGACGTCGGGTGGCGTGCTGCGGTAGAGCTCCGAACGTTCGGCGACGTGCGGCAGCAGCGCATCGGGTGCTTGCACGGAGCCGAGCGAAGGGATCGACGCTGCAGTCCGGCGCGCTTCCCCCGTGAACTGATCCGAGACGAACGCGGCGGCATCGAAGTCGCGCGACCACGGTAAACCGCCGTTGTGCCAGCTCGCGAACCCAAGGCATGCGAGCAGCACGGCCATTGCGACTTCAGGGACGCGTGGCTTTGGCACGTAGTGGGTGAGCTTCGCGAGTCCGTCGATGGCTGCGACGACGATTGCGGGCAGAGCCGGCGTCAGATAGTGCGAGTAAAACTCCGAGGTAGTCGGGAAGCTGGAGATCGAGTTGATCGCGACGAAGGGCAACGCGAACAACAGCCAGCGCGGAGCGAGGAGCGGCAACAGTGCCACCGGCAAGAGCAGCTTGGGGATGTAGAACAGCTTTGCGGTTTGCAGGAAGTGGTCGCGTACGACGCCGGGGTCGTGAATCAGGGCGGGCAGAATTCCGAACGGGCTGCCGCCCCACTTGGGAAAGTGCAGATCCAGGCTCGAGCTCCCGGCGGGAAACAGCCGTTTGAGCACGAGGAACTGAACGGCGAGGTATGCGGCTGACCCGACGCAGACGATTGCGCTGGTTTGCTTCCAGACCAGCGATCGCGGTCGAGTCCAAGCCAGCGCGGCGGCGCCGAGCAACATGCCGACCATTGCGAAGTCTGCGCGGCAAAGTACCAAGCCCAAACACGCCAGGCCGAATGCGAGTGCGCGGTCGCTGTCGAGTGCGTCGAGTGCAACTGCGAGTGCGAAGATGCCGATGGAGCCGGGATGGAACTCGTAGCTCGCGACGTGGCCGATGTTTGGGTAGAGAAGCCAAGTTGCGGCTGCGAGCCAGGCTCCGCGGTCGCCGAAGCGTCGCGCGCCGATCCGCGCGATCGGGAGTGCAGAAAATGCGAGGGCGAGTGCTTGCGCAATGATGAGCACGGGGACGGTCCCGACGTATGAGCCGAGCATTCCGAGTGGCCAAAGGACGAGTGCGACGTGCGTGCCCAAAAAGTGCACGTCGACGAGGGGGTCGTAGAAGTCGCCGTGTGCGAGGCCCCAGGCTTGGCGTGCGTAGAGTGCGAGATCGAACGTGCGGTTGTGGAACGTTCGATAGCGTGACAGGCCCTCGACGCTCCATAACAGCGCGAACACTGCGCTCGACACACGAAGCGCCAGACGCGTGCCGAGGGACATAGGCATAGTAGGGCTCATGCGAGGCCTGTACGCAATCATCGACCCCGAGGTGTGCCGGGACGCTCCGCTTGCCGTCGCCGAAGCTGTGCTGCGGGGTGGCTGTGCTGCGTTGCAGCTTCGGGCCAAGTGCCTAACGGACGCTGAGTACCTCGAGCTTGGGCGCGAGATCGTGAGTTTGTGTCGTACTGCCGGCGTGCCGTTCTTCGCGAATGATCGAGTGGACTTGGTGGTGGAGCTCGGTGCGGACGGAGTGCACGTGGGGCAAACGGACTTGCCGATCGAGGAGGTGCGAGCGGCGTTGGGGGCGCGAATGATGATTGGAGTTTCGACGCATTCGGTCGAGCAAGCGAAAGATGCCGAGCGAAGAGGTGCGCAGATGATCGGATTCGGTCCGGTCTTCGCGACGACGTCGAAGTTGGATCATGATCCGGTGGTTGGGTTAGAGGGTTTGAGAGTGGTGTGTGGAGCGGTGCGGATTCCGGTGATTGCGATCGGCGGGATTACGCTTGGCAATGTGTCGGATGTTTGCGTGGTTGGTGCACAGTTAGCGGCGGTGATCTCGGCGGTGTGTCGGGCCGAGGATCCCGAAGGTGCAGCTCGGACGTTGCATGGAGCGTGGGCGTGAGGTTCTCGGGGGCACGTGCGCGTTCGACGTAATGGCTTACGTCGGTGATCGGTAGCTTTCGATTGATTGACGGTCCTCTCGGGGTTC
>DASRXR010000338.1:0-2353 GCA_035687405.1 Polyangiales bacterium | reverse complement strand
CACTAAAGAAACCGCTCCGTACCTAACAGCGGACGCTCCTGAAGACTGGCAGGCTGTGTACGTGACGCAATGCCAGTCTTCAGGAGCGTCCGCTGTTAGGTACGGAGCGGTTTCTTTAGTGGCGCAGCCGTTGGTTTCGAGGATGACGTCTCGCGCAGCTTGCGACCCCGTGTCGAAGCCGGTCTTGTCGATGTTCTCGATCGGATTGGCGTCGTTGACACCCGCGGTGAGAAACGCTGCAACCGGAACGTTCGTGCACGGCGGCCGTTCCTTGCGAAGCCCGCCCGCCTGGGTGCCGATCCCTCGGACGACTCCACCGCGCGCGCACGCCAGCATGTACGTCTCCCAAGCGCCGCTACTGAAGCCACTGACGAAGACCTGCGATCGATCGAAGCAGTAGGCCTTGTCGACTTCAGCCAGGACAGCGTCGAAGTAAGGCAGGTCCGGCGTGTCCGAGCTGCCATCGGCAAAACACGCGCCGGCACCCATCGGATAGACGTAGCTGAGCCCGACCTGCACGGCGACGTCTTGGCGATCGGCGAGTGGGTTCGAACCTCCGCCGTTGCCACTGATGCCATCGGTTGCGCCGCACCCTCCACCCGAGATCACGAGGGCGTAGCTCTTCTTCGAGTCGTAGTCGGCCGGCAGACGCACGAAGTAGTTGCGCCGGCTGAAGTCGTAGCCGTGCTGGTTGCCGTACTCGTCGCCGCCCTCGAGGAACTTCGCGGCTACGCCTTTCACCATCAAGTCGTGTTTGGTCCAACCACTGGCGGATTCGCCGCTAGGAGCGGCAGTGCCGCAGCCTGCGCTCGGGCCGGTCGGACCACTAGCGCCTCGCGGTGTGGTGCCGGCACCAGCGTCCGGCATCGAAGCGTCTTGCGTCGAAGCATCTGGAACCGCGGTCGAAGCGTCCGGGATGCTCGCACCTCCGGAGCGTCCCGCGCTCACTGCAGCATCGGGTCGAGCGTCGAGCGGTTCAGTCCCAGCGCCCGAGCCGGCCGGGTGTGGAGCCAGGCTTCCGGAAGCTCCCGCCTGCATCGTGCTGCTGACGGCGGCATCGACCGGCGCCTGCTCTCGAAGTTCGCCGGAACACGCCACCACCACGAGGACCGCGTTCGCGAGTGACCAGGTACTGACTAAATCACGCATCAGGTTCGGGTCTCCTGCCTACTTCCGCACAGGAGTGCCGGAGCCCGCGAAACGGTCCACGCCGCCCACGAATCCGCTGATCGCGACCGGTTTGGACCGTTTTTGGGACCGGCGGTCTCTCTTGAAACCGTGCGGCTATCCAGTGCCAAAACTCCAATGCCCGCGGCTCTCTGGGCCGTTGCGATGCTCGCTGCCTGCTCGGAGCAGCCCGCTCCGATGCGCTCCGACCCACCCGGAGCCGAAGGCCCCGGCGGCTCTGGGAGCTCCGGGTCCGGCGGACCTTCGCGAACCCCGGCGGCCCAAGCCGGTGCGACCGCGCCAAAGCCACCCGCAAGCCAAGCCGGAAGCACAGCCGTGGCCATGCCGCCCTCAGCGGCAGGCGCCCCCACGCCCCTCAGCTGCGACGACCGGCCACCGGCCGTGTTTGCGGCGCAGTGCGCGGGTTGCCACAACCTCGCGTCGAGCGATCCACGCTTCCCGAACCTCGCCCAGTTTGCGGGCACCGAAGCGCAACTGGTCGAACGCGTACGCCAAGGCGGCCAAGGCATGCCAGCGTTCGACGCGACGCAAATCAGCGACGCAGCCCTACGCGACGTCTACGAAGCGCTGCGCAATCGCGCGGGTGTCCGCGCGCCAATCGCACTCGGACGTGCGAAGCCACTGTTCGAGAAGGCCGACCCCGTAACGCCCGTCTCGTTCATGCGCGACGACGGGGTACTGATCACGCGCGGCGCCGGACGCGTGCGCGGTCGCCACGAGCTCGAAGAAACCTACGCGCCGTTCGGGCCGCTCTACTTCGAAGACCGCACGTACGGCTTCGTGATCGAAGACTACACGCCGCGCGGCGAGAGCCTCATCCGGGTGTCGTACCTGCCGGTCGCGCGCCCTGAAGACAAGACGAACTTTCGCTGCTTCAAGATCTACGGCAACGGCAACGTCTTCTCGGCAAACACGGGAATGGACTCCGACACCGCGCTTCCCTCGCTCGCACTCGCCGGCAAAGACGCCGCGACCGACTACACGAAGCAGATCGCAGCCTACGCGCGCGTGCAGTCGCATGAAGTGACGCGCAACGCCCGCACGAACGCGGCGCTCAAAGACGGCGACATGTTCGAGTTCGAGTTCGGCGTGTTCATCGAAGCGGCCGAAGTCGCCGCGAACGGCCGCACCGCGTATTACACCGACACGTTTCGCTATCGGATCG
>DASRXR010000337.1:0-5706 GCA_035687405.1 Polyangiales bacterium | reverse complement strand
GGTCGTGTTCCAACTCGGCTCGCTCTACGACGAGCACATGCGCGATCCGAAGCGCGCCGAGCTCGCGTTCACGCGTGCGGCGACACTCGCTCCGGACGATCCGCGGCCGATCGAACGTTTGGTCCAGCTCTGGAAGCGTTCGAATCAAAGTGAACGCGCCATTCGCGCGCTCCAGCACTTGATCGCGAGCAGTTGGAGCGTTCAAACCAAGGAAGGTTACATCCTCGAGCTCGCGAGCACGCTCGAAGGCATGGGCGAACGCGCACTCGCCGAACAAGCGCTCGAAGACGCGCGGCGACAAGCGCCGACGAGCATGCGCGTCCTCCGCGCGCAGGCCTCGCTGTACGAACGCGAAGACGATCGCACGGCCCTCAGCCTGCACCTGCAGCGGTCGTGTAACGCTCTGCGCAGCGCGATCGACGACGAGCCCGGCGAGCGCAGCCATTGGCTGCAGCTGATCGAGCTACTCGAACGGCGCGGGCGAAACGACGGCGCCGAGCTCGTCGCCGACGCCGCCTACAGCTGCGGGCTCACACTAGCGAACCGGCCGCGCCCGAAGCTCGAAGGCCTCGGAGCGGCCGCGCTGACGGAAGCGGTGCTGCGAAAGATCGTCACGCGCGGCTTGCTCGATCCACTGCGCCGCTTGTTCCGCGAGTTCCACGACGAGATCGCTGACTTCCTGCCGGCGATGGCCGAGACCACCGCTGCGTTGCCGGAGAGCCAGACGCAATCCGTGCGTGCCGTGAGCGAGCTTTTCCAGTTGCCCGCGCTGCGTTTGCTCGGAAGCGACCAGGCCGTCTGCATCCCGATCGCAGCAGACCCGCTCACGCTCTGCATCGGCGAAGACGTGTTTCTCTCCGCGACCGAAGCCGAGCGCTTTTTCCTGCTCACACGCGCGGTCGTCGTCGCGAAACACGGCCTGATTTTGCTCGTGCGCGCGGCTCCGGAACGCGTGCTCCTCGTCCTGCATGCGCTGCGAAGCGTGGTCCGCCCGGGACATGCGGTGCAGGTGGCCAGCGAGCGCGAGCAACGCGCCGTCACCCGAGAGCTGGCCAACCGCCTACCCCCGCCCAGACGCACCCAGCTGCAGCCGCTGCTATCCGACCTGCTCGCCTCGGAGGACTTCAGCACCCGCCGGCTCGCTACCGCCTCGTTCGAGTTCGGCTCGCGGGTTTCGCTCGCGATCAGTGGGAACCTGCCGGCGGCGATCGACGGGCTTCTACGGCTGCGTGGAAAGCCGCCGGAGGAGCTTCCTCAGGACGAGCGGCTGCGGCTCCTGCGGGCCGACCCGGCGCTGCGCGCCCTGCTTTCATTCGCCATCTCGGAAGCCTATCTTGATGCGCGGCGCGAGATCGTGGCGCCCGCCGAAAAGCACGTCTAGAGCACCGCCCCCCATGCGCATCGGAGTCATTGGTCCCGCTGGAAAGATTCAGGACGACCTGCGCCGGGCAATCGAGTTGTTCCTCGCCGACCCCGAGATCAAGCAGATCATCTATCTCGGCTCGGACGGCGCGGCTGAGGCGGTGGTCGACGAGTTCAGCCGCGGTCAGCTCGACGAGAACGAGTTTCTGACCCGGGGCGCCGAGCTCGCGTGTCACGGCGCGCCCGAGGACATCGAACAGCTGCTCGGCCAAGAAGCGGCCGCGCAAGGCCTGTCGCGCGTACGGCGCTTGCCCGATCCACCGGCGCGCGCGATCGAGATGCTCGAGAAATGGATCGTGCTCGCGGTCCACGACAAAGCGATCCTGGACGAGGACGACGTCGCGAACGCACACGTGATCGTGTACGGGAAGTCTGCCGATGCCGACTTCAAGCGCTTCGGTCCGCGCTCGTTTCTGACGCCGGGCCCGCTCTCGAAAGGCCGGGTCGGCCGGATCAGCTTGCGGCCGGACGGCGGGCTCGACGTGGCGCTGCTCGATTTGGACGGCCAACACGTGCTCCGAGAATCGATGGCGCCTACGCTGGCTAAGATGGTGGTCGCATCGTGAGTGGAGCGGTCGCTCCAACTGAGCGTCCGGAGTGGGCAGTGTTCGGAGGTAGCTTCGACCCGCCGCACGTCGGGCACGTGCTCGTCGCAGCGTACGTGCTGGCATCTCATTCGATCGAACGTGTGCTCGTGACGCCGACGGCGGCACACGCGTTCGGCAAGAAGCTCTCGAGCTTCGAGGATCGTCTGAAGATGTGCGAGCTCGCGTTCGAGCCGGTGCGCGGAGTCGAGCTCTGCACGATCGAGCGCGAGTTGCCCGAGCCGAATTACACGCTGCACACGTTGCAGGCGCTCGCTTCGCGCTTCCCGAACGTTCGATTGCGCTTGTTGGTCGGCTCCGATCTGCAGCGCGAGACGCACGCTTGGCACGACTTCGCCAGCATCCAGACACTCGCGCCGCCACTCTGGATCGCGCGTCAGGGAAACGACCCGATCGCTGGCGAACCAGCGATGCCGGACATCAGCTCGACTGACGTTCGAAAACGAGTCGCTGCCGGCGCGCCGACCACGGGGCTGCTGTCGCCGAAGGTCGCCGAATACGTTCGTAGCCACGGCCTCTACCGCTGACGCTGCGCCAGGTTGGCTAGATCTTTCAGGGTCCCGAGCTACGGTAGTGGCAGGAATGGTTTTTGCTGATTTTGAAACTTCATGATCGGGAAAATTCTAGGCGGCGGTCAGCTCGGCAAGCTCGCGAGCTTTGTTTCTCCAGCGTTCTTCGACGTGATGCCGGCGAAGTCGCTGTGGAATCGCTCGCGCAAGCTACTTGCGGGCACGCGCGACCGCGAGGCATTCCGTCACGCTGTGGCGGCACGCGCCACAGAGCTCCAACGCGCGATTCCGGCGATCGAGCTCCTGCCTGAAGGTAAGCCTGCGTCCAAACCGAGCACCGGGAGCGCTTCGCCCGAGACGCGCGGTGCTCAAGTCGCCGAGCTCTTCTTTCATCAACTCTTTCATGGCGACACGGTGCTGCTCGATCTTCGCGGAACGTCGTTCACTCCAACCGGCGACAAACTGCTCTGGCATCCCGCGTCGTGGCTCGCCAACTGGACGCCCGAATTCATCAGCGCGCTGCGCGATATCTATCGAGGCTTCTACGCCCACGATGATCAACAGTTTCGTGCCGGTTTAGCGGCACTTTCGCTCACGCACAGCGAAGACCTGTTTCGCAAGCATTTCGGTGGCGGTCAGGAGCGCGTGACGTTCCGTACCGTTGACTTCATCGACACGTTTCACCAAGTCTTCCAACGGTGCAAACAGGCGCACGTCGCGCTGCATCCTGATTTCTTGCCTCTCGGCATCTACCTCGCGGCCCTCTACGATCACCTGGAAGACTTGGCCGTCGCCGTGGATGTGAAGGCTGCGTTCGAACGCGCGACGGGCACATCTACAGAAAGCACGGAGGCAGTTCATGCCTGAGATTCGACGAGTGCTCCTGACCGGAGCGACGGGATTCGTGGGGCGGAACTTGTATCCGAAGCTGGTCGACGCGGGCTTCGCGGTCGTGAGCGGGAGCCGTAATCCCGACCAGGCGGAGCAGAAGTTCCGCGGCCGCGCGTTCAAGAAGCTGGATTTGGAGGACTATCACACGGTGCTCGCAGCGCTGCATGGCTGTGACGCCGCGGTCTACCTCGTGCACAGCATGGCCGATGGTTCCGGCTACGAGAAGCGAGAGGAGCGCGCGGCGATCACGTTCCTTCGCGCAGCGGAGCAAGCGGGCGTGAAGCGCATCGTGTACCTCGGCGGCATTCAACCGCAGGCCAAGCCTTCGCGGCACCTTCGCAGCCGCGCAGTCACGGGCGAGATGCTTCGCAGCGGCCGCGTGTCGACGATCGAGTTGCAAGCAGCGATGGTCATCGGAGCTGGAAGCGAGAGCTGGCGCATCGTGCGCGATCTCGCAGCGCGCTTGCCCCTGATGGTGTTGCCGAAGTGGCTCGAGAGTCGCAGCCAGCCGATCTACATCGACGACGTCGTCGTAGCGCTGCGGCACGCGTTGACGATCGATATCGAGGGAAGCGCAGCATTTCCGTTGCCCGGTCCCGAGATCATGTCGGCGCGCGAGATTCTCGTGCGCACGGCGAAGCAGCTCGGTTTGCGCCCGCCGATGGTGCAGGTGCCGGTGATCACGCCGCGGCTGTCCTCGTATTGGATCTCGATCGTGACGCGCGCGAACGAGCACATCTCGCGCCAGCTCGTCGAAGGTCTGTCGTCGGACCTCGTCGCCCCGGACGACGGCTTTTGGAAGCTCGTGCCAAATCACACGCGTGTACCGTTCGACGAAGCGGCGCGGCGCGCATTGTTCGCGGAAGCGCAAGCGTTGCCGTTGCGAACTCGGCTCGCCGAGTGGCTGTTGCACCGCCTGACTCCGCAGCACGACAAGCAGCTGAAGAAGCAGCTCGAGCGACAATCGGCGCACTAGATGACGCAGTCACATGCGCAGGAAGCCGTGGTTCAGGACGGCGAAACTCAAGACGCTCCGCCGGAGGCGCGGCCCGCGTTCGGCATGGGCGACGTAGTTCCCGGTGTGCTCGGCCCGCATGCACGGCTCGGGCTACTCGGGAGCTTGATCGTCGGATGGTTTCTGCTGATCCAGCGCTTCGGTGAAGGCGATATCTACGCCGTCCAGGGCCCTTACGCGTGTCTGGTGGTCGTGGTGTCGTGGTCGCTCTACCCAGAGGCGCTCAAACATTGGCTCAAGGCGACGTGGAAGGCGATCTGGGTTGGCGTCGCCGTCGGCATTGGAATGACCGCGCTGACGTACGGCGTCTTTCAAGTCGCAGTGAAGATCGCGCCGAGCTTGGACGGGCAAGTTCAAGCGCTGTACACGGGCGCGAGAAGCACGACGTTGCCGAAAGCGCTCGCGTGGGTGGTCGCGCTCGTGTTGGCCGAGGAGCTGCTGTTCCGAGGCGCGTGGCCGGCCACGCTCCGGAACTTCATGTCCGCGCGCGCGGCGTTCAGCGTGAGCCTCGTCACATACGCGCTCGCGCAGCTCGGAACGGGCTCGTGGATCGTGATGGCGCTGGCGTTGGGATGCGGCACCTTGTGGACGCTCCAGCGGTACTACACCGGGTCGCTGCTCTCGCCGCTGATCGCGCACCTGATTTGGACGCCGACGGTGATCTTGCTGTACCCGGTGACGTAAGCTCCGCCGGTGCGTCGTTTCGTCGTGATCGGTCAGCGGGCTCGCGCGTCGTCGGACTTTCTGCTCGTCGACATTCCGAGCACGAGCGGGCGGCTCGACGTGCTGCTGCGGTGCTTGCGCGCGGCGCTGCTCGTGTCGCACGGCGTCCGGCGCGACACGGTCGTGTACTTGTGCTTGCTCGGTGATCCGGAGCGCCAGCGCACGATTCGCTTCGAAGGGCCCGGCGCGAAATACATGCGTCCGGATGAGCGAAGCCTCGCGACGTTGATCAAAAAGGCGCTGGCAGTCGCTGCGGATGGCGGCAGCGGCTTCTTGCAGGTGCGAGAAGGGATTTCGATCGCCGACGGTGGGCTCGAGAGCGTTTGGAACGAGCTCGTGGGATCAGCGTTGTACTTGCTCGAGGAAGGTGCTGCCGATCTACGCGCGTGCTCGCTCCCGGGCAGCGACGTCGCATTCGTGATCGGCGATCACGTCGGGTTCCCGGAGGGCGTTCGCGAAGAACTGCTCGGCCGCGGCGCGCAAGTCGTCAGCGTCGGGCCGATCAGCTTGCACGCCGAAGACGTCGTCACGCTCGTCGTAA
>DASRXR010000336.1:0-12725 GCA_035687405.1 Polyangiales bacterium | reverse complement strand
TGCGAGCCCGTACACGTCGTCAGCGCCGCGCACCCCCGATCGCTCGTGCTCGTCGCCGCCACCGACTGGTATTGCGAGCCCGTGCACGTCGTCAGCCCCGTGCACTCCCGATCACTCGTGCTCGTCGCCGCCACCGATTGGTATTGCGAGCCCGTGCACGTCGTCAGCGCCGTGCACTCCCGATCACTCGTCGCCGTCGCTGCACTCGACTCGTATTGCGTGCCCGTGCACGTCGTCAGCGCCGCGCACACCCGATCACTCGTGCTCGTCGCCGCCACCAACTGGTATTGCGCGCCCGTGCACGTCGTCAGCCCCGTGCATACCCGATCAGTCGTCGCCGTCGCCGCACTCGACTGATATTGCGAACCGTTGCATGTCGTCAGCGCCGTGCATTCCCGATCAGTCGTCGCCGTCGCCGCACTCGACTGATATTGCGAGCCCGTGCATGTCGTCAGCCCCGTGCAGACCCGATCGGTCGTGGCCGTCGCAGCGGTCGACTCGTACTCGGAAGCCGTGCACGTCGTCAGCGCCGTACACGCTCGATCGCTCGTGCTCGTCGCAGCCGTCGACTCGTACTCCGAAGCCGTGCACGTCGTCAGCGCCGTACACGCCCGATCGGTCGTGGCCGTCGCAGCGGTCGACTCGTACTCCGAGCCCGTGCACATCGTCAGCGCCGTACACCCTCGATCGCTCGTGCTCGTCGCGGCCGCCGATTCGTACTGCGAGCCCGTGCACGTCGATAGCGCCGTGCACACCCGATCAGTCGTGGCCGTCGCGGCGCTCGACTCGTACTCGGACGCCGTGCAGGTGGTAAGCACAGTGCAGACTCGGTTGGTGCTGCCTGCGCAAGCCGTGCTTTCGTAGCTACCCGGTCCGCAGGCGGCGCAGGCCGTGCAGACACTGCCATTGACGTAATAGTCGGCTTGGCAACTGCTCAACGCACACGCGCCTGTCGTACAAACCCCGCTGCTGGAGTTTCTTACGGATAGGACCGCACATTGGGCGTCAGCGCTGCAAGCGTATCCGACGTTCGGCGCCATTGTAGCGCCCATGCCGCAGCTCGTACAATCGTCCGCGGTTGGCCCCGTACAGGTCGCGCAGCTACTGTCGCACGCGCTACAGCTCGCGCCGGCGTTGCCGTAGAAGCCAGGAGCGCAGACGCAGGTTGAGACAGGACATTGCTCGTTGGCACCACAGTCCAAAGCGCTGCTGCACGCACCGCCGACCAACGCGTTGCCACTCACGGCGATGTTCGGCACCGGCTCCGGCGTCGGCGCCGGCGAATAGCAGGCGGTCAGTAGATAGATCGCACACAGCGCGAGGCCGATCGGCAAGCTGCTGCCCGACGCGTCCGCCTTACCAAGAGAGACTCCGATTCTCCGGAGCCGGCCCGCCAAAAGACGGGCACGAGGCGGAACTACCATCTGAATAACCGTATCTAGAAATAGATAGCATTGATACGACGACTAAATTGTTACGGCCGAACGCACCCCTATCCTACCATCCCACCTCGCGCTAACGTAGGCGCTGACCTTACGCCATCTGATCTCACTATTGCGCCAGGTGAATCATGATTCCGCACAACCAATCGGCCAGTGATAGCCGGCGGCCGGATGCTCGTGAACCGAGAATTGCGATCTTGGTGCTCGGCTGCCTCCTGACCGTGTATGAGCGTTGCATCAAGACGATCCGCGCTACCTGGGGAGCAAAGTCGGTAGATAACGTCGATATCTTCTATGTTTACGGTGGTCAGAACACGAAAACTAGCGAGGAAATTGGCGACATTGAACATCTCATCGGTCGCCCCGTGCCTCAGTTGCAGAATGGTGAAGTCTGGGTATCGGGTGACATTATTCTGTGCGGTGCGGCCGACGTGTTCGAAGGTCAACGCAATTGTGTTTTGCGCAAGCGGCTGATCGCATTTGGCTACCTGGCAAATCAGCAGCGTTACGACTTCGTGCACACGGTCTGCGCAGCGAGCTACGTCGACGTGGATGGACTAAAGCGATACGTAAGGAACCTGCCTTCGACCGGCGTGTATCAGGGCGCACTGCACGTGCACGAGCAGAGCGGTTATCCGTTTGTATCTGGTGCGTCATTCTTACTATCGAGAGATGTCGCAGCGGATCTGGCTGATAGCGCCGAGGCCATCATTTCTGCGTACCCCGATCGCATGCCCGATGACGTGGCAATCGGCCATTTCATCGCAAACAAATACTGTAGCGAATCAATCGCAGACATCGCGCGCGGCATCGCGAGTGGCAGAAAGCCAACAGACAACCAGCTCTTCGTCCTACCGCACGACATGGCAAGCTTGGACTTTGTGATGGCACCGGCATACAGCCAAGTTCCACACGAACACGCCTATCATTTCCATTTCCACTCGCGCCGCATGTGGGAGATGGAGAATTTCCACCGGCGTTTCTTCGCGACATAAAGGAGCGGGGCCAACCCTTGCGATCCGAGACTCAGCGGAGTGTCCGCGCACTTGAAATCCGCTTGCTGCAGCGAATCCGTGACGCGACTTTAGATCGCGAACCCATCTACTGGCTCGACGGAGTCCACAACGACTTCGCACCGTTCGTGGCACAGTTTCAGGCGATCGATCTACACAACGGCAGCATCTCGCAGCTGAAGGATGGATCGATCTATCTCAACAACCTCCCCGACATGGTTCGCATGCATGCAGCATACAGAACGTCGCACGTACTCATCACCGGCCTGAATGAGAATTGGGGCGCGTTCTCCACGCTGGTTCCGCACCGAACCGTGGATTGGGGCGACTGGCAGAACCACTTGGCTGACGCGGGCTGCACGCCGCAGAGGGTGCGCCAGTACCTGGACGACCCAGCAGTGAAAGCGGTCGTCACGCCGCATCACACCGCCTTTTGGCACCCCACGATCCTTTCGATCCCAGTCGGCATCAGTGCAGGTTTCATGGAGGTTCTCCTCGAGAGGCCGCTCGCTCTCGATGATCTCATCCGCGCGGAGCACGGCCGGACCCAGGAACTGCTGATCAACAACAGTGGCTGGCAACATCGCAAACAAGTCAACGACTGCGTGATCGCAAACTTCGGTGGTCGCATCAGCAACACGTTTAGAACGTCCGCTGCCGAGTTTTTCGAGTCAGTCACCCGTTCGCGATTCGTGCTCTGTCCATCGGGGCTGGGTTGGGACACCTCTCGCCTCTGGGAAACCCTGATGCTCGGGTCGATTCCCATCGTCGAATACTCAGAGGGTTGGCATACGGTGCTCGATGACCTACCGGTTCTATTCGTCACCAACTTCGAGGAGGTGACGCCCGCGTTGCTCGCCACCGCCTATCCAGACATCCTCTCCCAATGCGAGCGCTTCGATTACGGCAAATTGACGAAGCAGTGGTGGGTCTCGAGGATCACGAAGCTGCTGGACGCCTAGCGGAGCGCTAACATCGGACGACGCCTATAAGTTTAGGTCGAGACCTGCGGCGGCGCCCCAATCGGCGATGCTGCGTTGCTTACCTGGACCATAGCGACCGAGGCTGCTGAGGTCACCCTTGCCATAGACCAGGGTTTGCAGTCGGCTGATCATCAGCGCCGTTCGTTCATGTTGCCACTGGCTGGTCTTCGCCGCCCATACAGTGTGTCGATACCCGTCGGGATAGTTCTGATAGTCTAGATGCCACACCTGAATCTCATCGGGCAGGTAGATATCGTAGCCGTGGGTGTACGTTCGAAGCGAGAGCGGTCCCTCGTGGCCAGCGTTGATCATCGCCGGGTCCTCAGGCACCTCGAGTATCCAGCTGCCATGCGTGAAGACAAAGTTGCAGCACGTGAATGCCGTCTTCTGATGACGCTGAGACTTTCGTTCGGGCGACATTTGGATGTCCAACCAACCATCAGGTCGGATGATGCGGCACTGCATCAGCGGCACCCCGTCGTCCTCTGTCCCCGCCCAGGGGAAGACGACCTTTTTGGCCTGGTCGAAAGTAAACGGTGGCGAACTGGTTGTGAGGAGCGGCTTCTCGCCGGGCTTACTCTCGAGTTGCGCAATGAGGTTCTCGTCCCAACCCGGCGCGAACGCAGAGTGTGAGTCGACCAGTAGATGGTACTTCTCTCCGTCGTAGAGTTTCTGCACCTCCGCGCGTGACCATCCGTAGCCCAGACTCGCGGCATGAGGATATTTGCGAATGCGAAACCTTCGGTCGGAAAGGAAACGATCGAGATTCTCACTCTCGTCATACTGCCAGCAGATACCGAACGTCAGGCGATCCGGGTGCACGGCGTTGGCAATCGCTCCGTCGATCGTGAAAGGAAGATACTCATCCCGATACGATGCGATCGAGATGAAGATCTGCCGTCCCTTCGTCGCGCCAGAAGTCATACTGGCGCGATCCTAAGCGCTCCGATCCCTTCGAGGCGTTTGATCACCACCTCGACATCGGCTCGCAGGCTTCCGGGCGGCATTTCGAAACGCGTCTCGAGTTCGTGGTTGATCTCGGCCAAGCTACGGGTGCCATCGCAGACTTCCCAGATCGCTGCCCCGGATGAATTCAGCGACACCGTGTCCTTGCGGCCCGGAATCTCGAGGAACATAGAATCGAGAATCTTGCCCTCGCGTACACCCTTCTGACGGCACGGCCTTAGAAACGCCAGCTCGAGCCCTTGCGCGCGCCGCTCTAGGAGCTCAGCGAGCATGCTGAGAAAGTCGCGACCAGGACCGGGCTTCGCGGACTCAGGTTGAACGGGACCCCAATTGCGATAGGTGCCTGCGTCCCACGCGACTGTGCCGTCTATCGACGCAATCGGACGGTGATAATCGAGAAGCGGGGCCGCAGGCGCAACGGTCTGGGCTGCATCTGTCTCTGTACTGGCGCCCAGCGCAGCCACCGTATGCGGGATGCCCGCTTCGGCCGCAGCAATCACGTATGCAATCTTGTCAGCCTCTGGCAAGGGACCGCGCGCGCTGCCCGCTGTCTCGGCGCGAATGATGCTCATCAGCTCCAGCCAGCGCGCCACGATCTTACGCAGGTCGGTCGAGTGGATCAGAGCCGGCAGCGCAACGGCCGGGAGCTCGAGCGCGCGATCCACGCAGAACCCGTCGAGGAACTCAAACTCGGGTCCGAGGCCGAAGGGGCCCGCTCCGCGTGGCAGCTCAGTCCATGCCGTCGCTCTCGCCTGACCGGGCCTGACCTCATCAGTGACAGGATTTCGGAAAACACTGGTAGATTCGAGCAGCAGTACCGTTCCTTCAACCTGCTCAACGAATAGCCATTCGAGTAACGCTGCCGCCTTTTGATAAGGCGGGTACAGATCGCCCGTGTAGGGATGCGGCGACCAACGCTGCGTCTCGACTACGCGTGCGAGTCGATGGCGAGGACTCGGATGCCCAGACCTTTCGGCGACCAAGTTCACGAGCTCGCCCGGTTGCCGAGCACGCCCCCACGAATATTCGAGGAGCTCCGCCTGCCACTGCATGTTCTCGTTCGGCGAGGTAGAGAATGCGGTGTAGATCATGACTTGTTGTTTCCTGCCGTGCGCTCGAACCCTGCGAACTGCGGCGCCACTACGCCACAACGAAAGTGGCCCCAGCCAAATGTTGCTGAAGGGTCGAGCCGCGCAGCGCGGTGCAACCAGGTCGTGACGGCAAAGCGGCTGTCTGCAAACTCCATCGAGGGGCAGCGCACCGGCATCGCTTCGTGAAATTCCTCGCTGGGGAAGACCACCAGGCGATTGGCCACGGGCGCCACCGATGCAAACGTATCCGCCGCTCGCCGCGAGCCGCCGTCTACGATGCAGTCATAAAGTCGCAGGTCCCCGCCGGCGAAACCGCGGGGCTCGCGATGAAGGTAGTAGAGGCAAGTGAGCACCCTCGGGATGTCCGGCGCCTCGTCAGAATGTTTTTTGAAGTAGTAGCCGTCCGTCGCGGCAGTCAGGTGCGACTCGAAGGGGGCCAGTGGGAACATCGGCACGCCTAAAGTCTTGGCGACCAACGGGAACCACAGCAACACGCGATTCTCGAGCAACCGACTGTGAACCGACTCACCGAAATTTAGTATGACTAGGTTCTCTCGGAAGTTAGGCTCATATGTGGTGACGGTGCCCTTCTGGAACTCCGACTCGGAGATCAGCGCATACGCCAGCAGCTCGTCGTGTTCCCGCAGGCTCAGAAAGTCGTCGATGACCACAAATCGTGGACGGCGCAGCTGCGCACGCTGAGCGGTAGGATCGGTATTAGGCGCCTTATTAGATGTCGCTGCCTTGTCAGGCTCGAGCGGTATGACTACCGGCGGCTCACTCACGATTGAGACGAGCTGCGACGACTGAAATGAACAGGCGACTTTGCCGCCGTCGAGCGGCAGTTGCACAAACCGGCTGCCTGACGCCGGATTGGAGAGCGCGCTGAAGAGCGCTACCAGCTCTGGCGCATCTTCGCGCAGCGTCACCGAATGTTCGCGGCCATCTAGCAAACTGATCCTCAGCCTGACGTCACGAGGCGCTTCCATCACTCGGCCGCCTCGGGCAACGCATCGGCCCAGCGCGAGATCACCCGCGCCGCATCGTGCGCGCGGCTGAAGTGAACCTGGACGGCTGGCCGCCTTTCAACCAAACGGCAAAGCAAGTTCACCGCGCGATCTCGCTCGATCTTGAAATCGAGCGATTTGCTGATCAGTGACGCCACCGCGGCGGCGGGTGACAAGGGATTGATCGAGACGTCTCGCGCATACAGTGGCGCGCGTTTCGTGACCACGAGGCTTTCGAACGGCGTCGCGACCCGTCCCAGCTTCGCCGCAGCCTCGTCCGGTCGCGCCCGCGCGCCCAAGGGAACGATCATGAGATCCTCGAGGCGAATAGCCAGCAGCTCAGCGTCGAGCAGCTCCCAACCGTTCGTCTCGAGCTCCCAGCGGAAGGAGTCGTTTGGATCGCGATCACCCATATCACCAGCGATCAACATGCCCCGTCCGGCCTTTGCAAACGCTGCGGCCATGAGCCATGCGTACTTGTGTCGAGCCAGGGCGAAGACCGTCCCGATCTGTTGCTTGAGCAGGAATGACAGCTGCACTTTATCGCAGACCGTTTTCTCTGGCAGTCCCCTCTGCACGATGCAGCCGTTGGCGCCAGTCATCGAGATTTCGAAATTGGCGATCACGTTGCGGGATTGGGTAACCGGCTGAACGCCCAAATCGGGCGCCAATCGCTTTAGTAGTGCCACGTCCTTGCACCAGACTGCGACCTGGAGACTCTCGAAGCTCACGTGAACGACGTGCTGCAGAGGCGACGCAGCAACGTACGGCGTGAGGACACCCTCACGATTGGCCGGCTTCGTCACGAGTGCGCCGGTCGCGATCACCTCCGGCAAAAGGAAGCTCTCCGGCCACTCGCGCATCCAGGCCGGGTTGAGCAGTTGGCTGACGCGATTCCATGAGTATGGACCCGGGAACTGTTCGATGATCTGACCCCGATCGAGCGGGATGCACTCGCTGACGGCATGTCGACCGCGTTCGATCTCCTGGAATGATTCCGGCAGCTCATTCCAGAGGTAGCGAAACACCTCGATCTTGCCGCGGCTCCCGCGGTAACGCTGAATGAGCCCGGTGAAGGTGCTCGTCATCGTTCCGATGAACTCCTTGGCCTCGGCCGCGACCAGTTGGGAGAGATAGGCGAGGCTCAGGCTGTCGGTCTGGGGAAGCGCTGCGAATTCCGCGGCGTAGTTATCGAGAATGTGCCAGTCGATAAAGTAGTGATTGGGATAGGCGAGCTTGATCTCTGCAAAAAATGGATCGTCGCGCTCATCGGTCACAATGACCAAAGGTTCCTTGCGCCCAAACACCTGATCCATCGCCTCGATCGCTTCGCAGGGTTTGCGATCGAGCGTCGTCACACCATAGGTAACCTTGAAATCACCACGCCGCAGATGCACCGCGTTGAACGTGCCGAGGTCCCGAGCCACGCGCTTCGCCAGTTCGGCAAAAGGTCGCTTGGCCTGCATGCCTTCGAGGAGGCGGTAGACCGATCGACGAGTTTCATTGTCGAGGTAGAACAGGTAGCTGTAGGAACAGAGGTTGTCGCGGTGGCGCTGAGTGCCCGGCACCCAAGGATCCTCGGACAGCCTGAGCACGGGAACTTGAGCGCGCTCGCCCGTCACCGTCAGCCAATCGTTTCGGTCGCGCGCAAAGCTCCTCGCGTCGCTACTGGATAGGTCCAACGTCTTCGGGAAATAGAAGGCAAAATCCATCAACGGCAAGTTCGTAAGCTCGAGGCTCTCGAACCCGGTCAAGTCGACTGAGCTGGGCTCGACCCACGGCACCGGAATTTCAAGCAGGTCGGTGACGCGGCTCGGCCGCTCGTTGTTGACCCGGCCATCGTAGGTGACGATGTTGGCAGGGGGCGGCACGTTGCCATCGAGAACGAGCAGGCGATTGGTCAGATGCGCGAGTACGACGCCCACTTCGATCGACATAATGCCGTTCGAAAGGCCCGAGTTGCCGGACTGATAATTCGTATAGAAGAGATAGCGCACCTATCTCCTAGCGGCGTCTAACACCGTCCTAGAGGTGTCGGCGGGATAATAGTGGACGAAGATTCCAGCATAGAAGTCGCCGTCGAGCGGATACGGACGCCCGTGCGCGAGGCGGCTGCCCTCGTAGAAGACTAACTCCCCGGGCTGCATGTCGACCTGGCTCAGCTGGCCATCAATGCTCCGGATAGAAAGCGGCCAGGGAGAGTCGAGCGCGTGGTCCACACAAATCGTGGAGCTCACGAAGTGGGGCTGCCGATCCACATGGTTGTAAAGGAATGTTCCGCGCTGATAGCAACGGATGCCATAACAGGCAGACAGCACGAGCGGCATGCCTGCCCACGCTTCGTGCAGTGGCCTCAAGTCTTCGGCGAACTGCGCGTTGAACTTATGGTCTTCGAAGACCAGCGCTGGGATGGTTGCCTTGGCCGCAGTCCTGATCTCATCGGACGGGCTCTCCGGTGTAAAGTGTTCGATATTGGCCCGAAATTGCGCGAGTAGGCGCTCGTGCCCGTGCGGTGGCAGGCTTGCCTTCTTGAATCCCAGACCGAGGTAAGGCGCCTCGGCCTGCATGTCGTCGCATTTTTGGCGCAGGTATTCCGGGGCTTCAAACTCCGGGACAAGTGCCTGTGCATTAGTTTGCATGCGACTCAAGCAGTCTCCTTCGCGCAGCTATCGACAGATCGAGGAAGCATCGCTCGACTTCGCTCTGGGCGCCCTTGCGAAAGCTCTCGAGGTTCTCGGCGAGGAAGTCCCGATTGAGAAACAGTTGCTTGTTCCACTCGGAGCCAAAGAACGGCCCACCGAAGCCGTCGTTGATGTCGCAGTAATAGTGGAAGAAGGACCCTGTCGGCAATGTCGATCGCTGAGGTTCAGGCACTGCGAACTGCGGAACGTCGAGCAAGTCGTAGTCGATCCCATTCGCGGTAAGTGCCATCGCGAAGCAGGCCATTTCCGCCATCCAGAGATTTGCATCCGGAAGTCCCGCTGCTTTGCCCAGCAAATAGATGATCTGCGCGAAGCGAAAGCAGTCCTTTATCACCTTTTCATTGCTGACAGTCGCGCCAGTCATGAAGACAGTCACGCCGCCACGCTTGAGCTCCGCCTGACAGCCTAAGGAGCCGAGCAGCTTTTGAAGGTCAATGCCGTGCTCCTCACTGCCGCGGCCCAGAAACAGTCTGTCGTCGATGATCTCGTTCGCCGCCATGGCGTTTCCGGTCGGGAAGAGATCCGCCCGCATCTCACCATATAAGAACAAGTCGGTGTCCATCAGACATACGACGTCCTCGGGGGCGACGTAGGCAGCGACGACTTTCAAGGCTTCGACACGGTTCAAGGCTACATAGCCGCCTGAATGCGCCGAGAAATCGATCTTGTGGCTATGCGCGTGGTTTACACCGGTGACTGCGCGCACCCCGTAGATCTCAATCAGACGCGTGAGCTCGGTGGAGAAACGCTGATGGTCGTTGCACACGACCACGGTGATGTCCCAGCCGGCGGCGAGTCGACCCACCAACGATTCTAATAGAATTGCCAGTTGCCAATGAAAGTACGGCTTGTCTTCGATCCCGAAGACAAACCGCACGCGGGGCACCTGCTGGCTTTGCGCGGAATCGGCCGCAGCGGGAGCCGCCTGTTCTTCGAAAGAACGTAGCGGCTGGTCGATCAGATCGAGATGATGAAATCGGAACAGCGCCTCAGCGATGCCGGCGAGGATCTCGACATTTCTACCGTCGTATTGCGCACGTAGCGCCTCGAGCATATCCAGAGGCGTGTGCTCGCCATCGCACAGGCGCCATACACTGGCGGCAGATTCGTTCAGCGCATGCGCTACGTCTGCCCCCGGCGACAACAGAACGACTTCGTTGGCTACGGGAAATGCGGAAATCTCCGGCCGCTGTCTTGGCCGTGAAATCAAACCTTCCGGAGTACGCACGGCAAGACGTTTCGAGACGCTCACCAGTGCACCTCCTTTACGTATACGTATCGAACAGACCCGAGACAGCGCGAGCTGCACCGAGGGCTACGACACCAGCTGGGATGGGACGGGAGTCCGGGGCAGCGCCCATTCCCAAAGTCGGAGCCACGGTCGGCGAGGGGATGCAACGGCCAACGCTGGTCGGTGCAGCCGACGGTGCAGCCGTTGGACTTGCCGAAGGCTTAGCCGTTGGACTTGCCGAAGGCTTAGCCGTCGGCTTAATGACCGGCTTGCCCGTCGGCTTAGCCGAAGGCTGGAGCGTCGGACTACCGACCGGCTTGGCCGTCGGTGCGATATAATCGTCCTCGGGGAAGACGGCGTGCGCTGTGCCGGGTTTCAAGACCGTTCCCAGCACTGGCAGCGACAGAATCACGGGCGCGACCCAGCTTGCGAGTGCGCCGCGGCGGGTCAGGGGGACCGAGAAAACAGGTGCGGCCAACTTCTCCGACGGGGGCTTGCCGGCCTCGGAGCTTTGTCGCTCGAGCTTCGCCTTGAGCGCATCGATCTCGGCGAGGAGCTCTTCTTTTGTCTTCGTATCGTCGCCGGCACTCAAAAGAACGCACCTCAGACCTTAGCTTGCGGAAGATGCACCATACAGGAAGTAGTCGAACGGCAACACTACGGTTTTGCGACCTGACACTTCGGACATGCGAACGCTCAGAGAATGATTTCGACGAGCCCCTGCAGACGCAGGTTTGCGATAAACTCAATCACATCACGCTCGAAATGCGTTTGCTCCGGCACCTGATAGACCGTCCGCAACTGTTCACACAAGCTAGCGATGGTCTGCGGCTCCTCGAGGCGCTGCCAAATACTCTTCCCAACAGCATCGAGGCCGATGTAGGTCCCCTTGTCGACATTCATCAGCACGTGCTTGTTTCCGACATCGGCGGCGATGAAGTTTTTGCGCCCGACGCGCGTGGTCGGGCGCAACTCTGGCGGGCTTGAATCCGCGCATTCCATCTTCGTAGCGTAAGTCACAAGCTCGTGATTAACAACGCTGTTGGCACGGCATGCTCGCCCAAAACACACATGTTGAGCTCACTCACCGACATCGTCTCACCAATCGCTGTCTCGCAATTTCTGCAAGCGTTCCACGAGAAAAAGCGCCTGCATATCAAGACGACCGACCCTACTCGGGGCGAATCGCTGCTGCCTTGGCACGACATCGAGACGATGATCTCGATGCGCAGCTTCGACGACATGCAGGTGATGCAAAGCGGAATGCCACTTCCTCCGCAACTCTATACAGCGACCGACATGAGCGACTTTCATGATATTTTAGCTCAAGGGGCCAGCGTCGTCCTCCGGCAGATCCAACTCAACATCCCGCAGATCCAGTGGCTCGCGACGGCGATTGAGCGGCAGATGGGTTTCACCGTCGGGGTCAATGCGTACTTGAGCTTTTCCAGAGGCGGCGCATTCAAGCCGCATTGGGACAAGCACGACGTGTTAGTCGTCCAGCTTCACGGCAGAAAAGCCTGGCGACTGTGGGACGGGAAATTCAAAAATCCTATCGAGAGCTCCAGCAACGCTAAGTATGAGATCAGCGATGCGCATTCCGAAGAGCTCGAGCTCTCGCCAGGTGACGCCCTGTATATTCCGCGCGGCGAGGCGCACGCGGCCTCGGTGTCCGCTGGGGCTTCGGTTCATCTCACTTTCGGCCTCGACTGCTTGAACGGAGTCGATGTTCTTCAGCAGCTCAACCATGCGGTAGGCCAAGATGAATTTTTGCGCGCGAATCTGCCGCCGCAAGCAGCCGAAGCCCAGCTGCGAGACTACGAAGCCGAGCTCAAGGCGCGCCTCCATCGCTTGGTCGATGCGCTAGACATCGCGGAGTTCCTCAAAGAAGACGACGCGAACCGACCGCCCATTCGACACGCATCACTCCCTGCGGCTGAGCAGCCGAGTGATATTCTGCGCCTCACCTTACGGCGACGGGTTCGCCTGCCTGATGGTTCGAGCGCCGAATCTCAGCCCGTGACGATCGGCGGGGTGGCGTACGCACTCTCCCCCGCCGCCATCGACATTTTACGTCAGCTTTTCGGCAACGACTGCCAATCACGCAGCGCCCTCAGCGCGGCGTTGTCGCCACTCCATACAACATCCGCGGTCATGGCGGGCCTGAGCGAACTTTTGCGGCTTGGCTTTCTAATGACCGATCGCGCGGTATAGCGGCTCGAGCCGCTCCGCGACGAACTGCTTTTCATCGGCGGAAAGGCTCCGCGCGAGATCTCTCGCGACGAAGGGT
>DASRXR010000335.1:0-2821 GCA_035687405.1 Polyangiales bacterium | reverse complement strand
ACAGGTTCCTATTCGCGAAAGAATCGAGTTGCTCTCGCTCGAGCAACCGCTTCGCGTCCAGACACAGTTCCGACAGATCTTGCTCGGTCGGCAGAGACAGCCCCTCGAGCCGGCACCAGAGGTTTGCGATCGAATCCGAGCGACCCAGCAGCAAACAACTTTCCGCCGCAGACAGGTAGTGAGCGCAACCCGCGAGCAACAACGTCCAAGGAAGGTCAGTGATGTCGCGTGGCGCACAACGATTGCGACGCTCTCGACGCTGTTCATCGGAGGTAGCCGCGCCTGTTCCGGTGGCGCGCAACCTCCGCATGAATACGAGCGGAAACGGCTTCCCCATCGCGTCGCGGCTGGGCACCCAAACGCCAATCACCGGCGTACTCCGCGGCGCGATGACGAACCGGACGGCCCGATTCGGCAACACGCCGCCAGCGATGAGAACCGCATGTTCGAGCCACGCGCGAAACACGCGCTCGGGCTCTTCGTGCAAACCGTAGTGCACGAAATCAGGTCGGCTCGGCAGCTTGCCGAGCACGCACGATTGGGGTGCCCACGTATAACTAGATGCATCCCGTTCCGAGGCTGGTCGATCGCCAAACATGTAACGGTCATCGGACCCGCGCTCTCGCAGTTGCGAGCGACGAACGCGATTCAGTCTCGCGCGTGATCCATTTCACTAAAGAAGTGAGGTCGGCACGAAATCGCCTCGGATTCAGGCTCGCGGCCGTTGTTCGACCGTCGTCTGAATCGACGCGAGCAGGCTCGGGCCTGGTTGATGGATAGCGTTCCCAGGCGGGTCATCGCCGATGCCGAGCTGGGCTGCGAGCCAGATGCGGCTCCTGCGTTGCTTCGTGGCAACAACACACGGCAGCGCGCGCAACGCGAGAACTGCGAGCAGTGACACGAAGAGCATGAGCGGCCCCCGCGCCTCCGTCCGTGCATGAGACCGAAAAATACCCAACGCGACCATCGATCGTGTCCAGGAGTTGCGCGCGCCGCTGTTGAGCTCCGCTCGCTCCTGGCGTCTCGCAAGGGCTGGTCGGCCCACACTGTGCGGATTGCGAATCCCTTCACCTAACTGCCCGCGATTCCGATCGAACGTTATCCTCGACCCGTGACTGTTCGACCATTCTTGATCCTCGTGGGGCTCGCGCTCCTTGGTTCTGGCTGCGGTGATGATGATTCTGCTGCTGACGGCGGCAGCGGCAACGGAGGCACCGGCGGCCGTGGAGGCGCTGCTGCTGATGGCGGCAGCAAATCTGACGGCGGCAGCAAGTCGGACGCGGGCCGCGCTGGGAGCGCGTCGGGTGCTGGCGGCCGCGCGGGTGGCGGTGGTCGCACTGGCGGCGGCGCTTCCGGCGTTGGCACCAGTGGCAAAGGCGGAGCGACCGGTGGCGGATCATCGGGTTCGTACTCGAGCTCGTGCTGGGCGAAACCGCTCTTCGGAAACGATCTACCTTGGAACCAGTCGATCGAGAACGCGCCGAAAGACTCGCAGTCGGACACGATCATCCCGGCGCTTCAGAAACGAGGCTGGGGGGCAGGGCGTCTACAGATCGATTACTCGATCGACGTGCTGTGTGCGCCCGCGTCCACTCCGCTGCGTCCATTCGAGAAGACCGACAACTTCTTCGACGGCGAATGCAACGACGACCCGGTCCCTGTTCCAACGGGTGGTCACGTCGAGGGTGAAGATGGCTACGAATGCACCGGCGGCGGTGATTGCCATCTGATCGTGATCAAAGAGGACACGCACAAGCTCTACGAGCAGTGGGTCGCGAGCATCGATTCTCAAGACGAGTATACGGGCGGTTGCCTCGCGGTGTGGGACATGAATCGCAGCTACCCGGCCACACTGCGCGGCGACCAATGCAGCAGTGCAGACGCCGCCGGCCTACCGATCGCACCGTTGTTGTTCGACGCAGACGAGGTCGCAGCGGGCGAGATCAAACACGCGGTGCGGTTCGCGTTGCCGAACACGCATTTGAAAAAGGGCACCTACGTGCGCCCAGCGACTCACGCGACGAACTCAGCGAGCGCAGGTGCCGACGGTGTCCCCTACGGTGCACGTCTGCGACTGCGTGCGAGTTATCCCGTGGACAGCTTGCCGAACGAAGGTGCAAAGGTGCTCGCGCGGGCATTGCAGCGCTACGGCATGATCATGGCAGACGGCGGGAACATCGCACTGATGGGCCAAGACGATCGAAGCACCACGCACAAATGGGACGGTTTGTTGGCGCCGAGAGACCTGGAAAAGATCAAACCCGAGGACTTCGAGATGGTCGAAGCGGGGGAGCGCTTCACGTGGAAGGGTGACTGCACGCTGGCCGACTAGGCCGGACACCAAGCTGGGCTTGCTCGAGCACGCGTCGAGCGCGCGTCGACGCCACCAGTCAGTTTGCTGCACGTCTTTGCTGGATCCGCTGCTTCAGTGCATCGCGACCGTAGTCGCGCTCGGCCTCGAATGCGTTGTGCGCTCTGCACCTCAACTCGATGTTTTCGACTGTTGGCGCTCCGCCTCGCGCGAACGGAATCACGTGATGGAACTCGAGATACTCACGCGCCCGGCATCGATTTCCTGCTGGGCCTACAAAGCGACACCGACCCTGGTCACGCTCATACACCCGTCGTCGCAAATCTCTCGGTAGGTACCGCGAAGACGCATTCCCTTCCGAGAGTGGTGTGTCGCCAACGCTCGTATCGGAGACCGTCGGACTCTGCGGTGAGCCGACTACCGCGGCGTCCCGCCCGGTCGGCCCCTGCGCCGTCACAGCGAGGATGATTTCGCTCGCTTCATGCCGCGCACCGATTTGGCTGGGGCGTC
>DASRXR010000334.1:0-3032 GCA_035687405.1 Polyangiales bacterium | reverse complement strand
CGATCGCGTGCAGCGATCGCGACCCCGCTCGTCCGTGGATTGCGATCGCTCACCGGGTGCACCCCAAGCCTCACCCCACGCAAGGTCGCGCGGGGCGGATGCGCTGCTCGGGGGCGTGTTGAGCGTGCCAAACGCTGGTGGCGTGGCTTCGTTTGGCGCGCTCAACGAGTGTAGCGTGCGGGGGCGGACCGGCGTGGTGGGTGGGCTTGTCGGGGCCGCCCCCATTTGCACGCGGAACGTCCCCCGAGCAGCGCTTCCGCCCCGCGCGCCCGTACGCTAGCCGCGAGCGGCATCCAGACCGAGCATCCCTGCAGCCATCAGCGGCGACGACCGCCCGCGCGACCGTACGCCTGCATCGAGCGGCATCAGACCGAGCATCCCTGCAGCCATTAGCGGCAGCTCTCATGCTAGCGGCGCACCGAGCACGCGCAGGTGCATGAACACGACGCATCAGCGCACGCCTCACACGCGCCGCATCAGCGCACGCCTCACACGCGCCGCGACTCACGTGAGCGCTGCACGTGAACACGCGTAGACGCCCGCGAGCACCGCATCAGCGCACGCCTCACACGCGCCGCGACTCACGCCTCAAACCCAACCCTCAAACACCGATAAACAACCGGTGCCCGAAGTTCCGCTCGAGGTTCGAGTCGAAGATCTTCGTCGCCGCCATGTCGATGTCGTACTCGACACGCTTGAACTCGAACTGCTTCTCGACCGTGTCGTAAATCGTGTAGCTCGCCCGATTGTCGTAATCACGCGGCTGCCCAACCGACCCAACACTGACGATGTACTTGAACCCATCCTGCAGGTGAAAACTCTTCGCCGGCAACTCACGCACTTCACCCGGCTTCAACGCAAACACCTTGCACAAATGACTGTGCCCGATGAGCGTCAAATCCCCGAGCTGATCGAAGATCGGCAAACACTCACGCGCCTGCTCGGGCGCGAAGATGTACTCGAACTCTTCAATCCGCACCGGCGAGCCGTGACACAGCAACACAGCCGCCTGCGCGAGCCGATGTTTGTACGGCAAACTCTTCAACCACTGCATGTTCTCGGCAGTGAGCGCCTGCGCATGCTGATCCAACGCCTGACGCGCAGCCTCGTAGTAATACGAGTAGTCCATGCGACCCGCGACCGCAGCATCGTGATTGCCGAGGATCGTCAGCTCCGCGACATCACGCACGATGTTCGCGCACTCGTTCGGGTTCGCGCCGTAGCCAACGACGTCACCTAAACAGAAGTAACGATCGATGCGCTCGTGCCGATAAGCCTCGATGACAGCGGTTAGCGCTTCGAGGTTGGCATGGACGTCACTGAATATGCCGAGTCGCATCTGGAGCGGAAGGTATAGGTCTCTGGCGTTTCGCTGTCCACCGCGGCTCGGATTCTGGCTCACGCCAACCCGAGGCCCGAACACCCCGCCTCACCCGAGGCATTTAGTCATGCTCGTCCCTAGATAGCGACTTTCGAGGCTTCTGCATAGAAGGCTTGCGACAATCGCGCCGCCGGACTCGCATCAGTCAGGGTCCGTTGCTCCCGCACCGACAAGTCCTCCCATTCCATGCGCGCCCTCCGAGCCATCGCCTTGCGGGCAGCCTGCGAAACAGCCAAATCCGGGTCGTTTTCTAGTTTTTCTACCTCCTTCGCAGAGCCGTGGTTGGCCAAATGGGCCAGTGCCAACACCAACCGATCCTGCCTCGTACTCGTAGGAAGCACTCTCACCACGCTGCGCAGCGCTGGGGCACCAAAGTCGCCGAACGCACGCGCAATCTCGGCATACGAAGGCGATTCCTCCGTTTCGAGCTGATTGAGCAGCGGTACGAGCGCACGCCGTAACCGCAACCGGCCGAGCGCGAGTGCCACACAATGGCGCACGGACTCGCTCGGCGAAGCCAACGCCGAAATCATCCGATCTCCAGCGTCATCCCCGAACGCCAACAGCTGCGCGACCGCAATCGCCGCCTCGTTGGGCCGCAACGCATCGAGCACATGCATCACAGGCTCGATCGCCGACACATGACCACGTACACACAGCTCGCGAATCGCATCGATCCGCGCAAGCGGCTCCCCAAGCTTCTGCCGCAGCTCGGCAGCAGTCGCACTTTCGAACAACCGCACCGACTGGACCTCCGGCACCACAGGCTGCACGGGCTCCGCACGCGCTAGGGCTTGGGTGGCGTCGTCCACGGGGATTTGCCGCGCATCCGCCGCTGCGAGCAGCCGATCCCAATTTCTCCGCGTCGCCTCGTGGCCCAAGTCGTTTTGCTTGTGCTCGACCCGCTGCTTGAACGCCGTGAGCTGCTCCCGCACGACCGAGGTTTCATCCGAAGCAGCGCCATGTTCGACCGCAAGCGCGAGGAGCTCATCCGGCAACGCGACCCCAAACGCGATCGCCGAACGCACGACGCGCCCAATGGTCGCGTCGATGACGTGCCCCGGAACGCTGTAGGTCAAGGTCGCCTCATTCAGCTTCTCGGGTCGCAACCACGCCGCTAGCTGGTCGACCGCGGCGAGCACAGTGACGATCGTCGGCGCCTCTCGGCGCACCGGGCCGAACGGTAAATCGGTGTTCCACAGCGGAGGGGGCACTTCGAGTACGCGCGGAATGGCATCCGCCGCAGTGGCTCGCGCGCTTGCAGCTGACAGCTTCGTAATCCGTTCGCTGATCGCCTGTGCAACGCCTTCGCGCAGAGTCGCCACAGTGACTGTCTCGATGTACAGCAGGTCGACGTACAGGGCGACCCGCGCACGAAACGAGCGCTGAAGGTGCTCGAGCACAAAGAGGTCGACCTCCTCGCGCCCGTCGAGCGCCAGGCGTACGGCGTAAGTGGGCTCTCGCTGGTCGACGAGCGACAGAACGATGACAGGATACCCCTCGACCTCGACGTACTGGAGCGTGAGGTCTGCAGCGTTCCTAAACGCCGACGCGTGATCGTCGTCGAGCCGAACGAACAACCACAACTCGTCTTCGGCGAGCTTGTACGACATTTCCCCCGCCCGCTGATTCAAGAACTCGGGAGGCGGCG
>DASRXR010000333.1:0-2092 GCA_035687405.1 Polyangiales bacterium | reverse complement strand
CGGCTACGAGGACGAGGACGAGGACGGCAACGAGGACGAGGACGAGGACGGCTACGAGGACGCGTGGACCTTACAGATCGACACTTGTGTGCCGCGGGCTCGCAAGCTCAAGGAGCGACACCCACCGTCGACGCTTGGACTTCCGTCGACGGTGGGCACCTCCGTGCTGCGTACCCCCCAGTCGCCACATCACGGAGGCAGACAAAGTCGCCCGAGGATGCTGCAGCCGTAGCACTTGGGTGAGGGTGCTACGGCTGCAGCCTCGTTCGGCCGCTAGTGGAGTGCCGGTGTTGCGGACGCTCCAATTCTTTGCGGACTGCGCCCCCGAGCGGCGAGCTGACGTCGTGCAGCGTCAAATACTTCACGCATGGCCACGTAGAGGTTATCGCTTTCAGCCTGTCGCGTCGTACGAGTCTCCGCGCTGGTCCCGCCGGTCAAGTGGACTGCAACGCGATAGCTGACGCGACGATGGCTGCCGTGCGACGATGCTTCGATCACGACGTGGCACCCCTCGAGCATCGGCGCAACTTCACCGAGCTTTCGGGCCCGTTTCCAGACGACATCAACGATGGTCGGAGACGGCGTTATCCCGCGGAACGTGACCTGCGGCATCATGTGGTTTCCTCCCGGGCCCGGCCCCGACCGAGCTCACACTCCGGAAGTTAGGCTCCGCAAGTAACGAACGAATAACGCTGTCGTAAAAAGTAATCGCAGAAACGCGGCCCAGATAGGGTGCCAAATGGCCTATTGGGATGGTTTGTGATCGATTGCTGAACACGAAGGCGTTCAAAGTTCGATCGCCTCGGCAGCTGTGAGCTGCGGCGATTGGCTCCGATCAGCGGCCCGTGCTTCCGAATCCGCCGTGTCCGCGCGCAGTCTCGCCGAGCGCATCCAAACTCTCGACTTCCAGCACTTGCACGCGCGTCACCGGCGCGATCACGAGCTGCGCGATCCGATCGCCTGGCTCGATGACTTGCGGCTCGCGCCCGAGGTTCACGAGCAAGACTTGCAGCTCACCGCGATAGTCTTCGTCGATCGTGCCCGGTGCATTTGCGACCGTGATCCCACGCTTCAACGCGAGTCCAGATCGCGGCCGCACTTGCCCTTCGTGCCCCGCCGGTAACGCGAGCGAAAGCCCCGTCGGTACAGCGACGCGATCGCCCGGCTGCAAGGTGAGTGGCTCACCCAGCGCGGCCTGTAGATCTAGCCCTGCCGCCCCATCACTCGCGTAACGCGGGAGTGCGGCGGCTTCTTCGCGAAGCCGGTGAATCCTGAGCACGGGTTGCTCGCTCATTTGCTGCCGCTCCTAAAACGAAAAGAGGCTGCCGCTTACGGCGGCAGCCTCGACTTGCGCGTGACGACTAACGCCGCGGACGATCGCCGCGATCCCGCCGCGGACCACCGCGACTACTACCGCCGCGATCATCCCGCCGCGGACCCGCCGACGACTCGCGCTCGACGTAGCCCTCTGGCTTCGGCAACAATGCCTTGCGCGAGAAGCGCACGCGGCCTTCGCGATCGACCTCGATGATCTTCACGTCGACCTCGTCGCCGAGCTTCATGTACTGCTCGACCGATTCGACGCGCGTGTAGTCGATCTCGGAGACGTGGAGTAGGCCGTCTTTGCCCGGTGCGAACTCGAGGAACGCGCCGTAAGGCTCGATCCGCACGACCTTCGCCTTGTAGGTCTCACCGACCTCCGGCGTCATCGTGAGGCTCTTGATGATCTCGATCGCCTTCAGCACGCTCGTGCTGTCCGGCGACGCGATCGCGACCGTGCCGTCGTCCTCGATGTCGATCGCGCAACCCGTCTGGTCGACGATGGCTTTGATCATCTTGCCGCCGGGGCCGATGATCGTGCGGATCTGGTCCGGCTTGACCTTGATCTGCGTGATGCGAGGCGCGTGCGCCGACAAGTCAGCACGCGGCTGCGCCAGTGCTTCCTTCATCTTGTCGAGCACGTGCAACCGCGCGGTGCGCGCTTGCGACAGCGCCTTTTCCACGACCTCGCGCGTCAAGCCCGAGATCTTGATGTCCATCTGGATCGCAGTCACGCCCTTCTCGGTGCCGCAGACTTTGAAGTCCATGTCGC
>DASRXR010000332.1:0-3474 GCA_035687405.1 Polyangiales bacterium | reverse complement strand
CTTGGTCGAGCGACCGATCTGATAGCGCTCCCAGGTCAGGCGCAGGCGCCCGTCCTTCGTGATCTCGACGGGCAGCGAGTCGAGCCCGCGCTGCGACGGGCCAGTGAGCTTCTCGCCGGTGACCGCGAAGCGGCTGTCATGACACGGGCACAGATAGTTGCTCTGCGCGCGATCCCACCCGACGGCGCAGCCGAGGTGAGGACACACCGCCGAGCGCGCATCGACGACGTTCGGTGCGGTCTGGCGAATGAACGCCGAGCCGAGGACGACATTCCGCGCGGAGGTCCAGCCGTCGCGGACAACCGGCGCGATCACGTCGACGCGCTTCGGCGACTTGCCGAACCGCTCGACGGGTCCGAGATCGATCGCCTCGCGCGCGCTGGTGACCGTCTGCTCGCCGACGGGGCCGAGCACGAGCCGAACAACAGGCGCGGCGACCACCAGGCCAAGTCCGCCGCCCACCGTGCATGTCGCGATCTGCAGGAACCGTCTGCGATCGGGTGGCTCACCCATATCGAGACGGTATCAAGATCAGCCCATCGTGCGCTCTTCGCGCTCCTGGTCTTCTTTGCACTTGATGCAGAGCGAAGTCTCGGGCCGCGCCTCGAGACGCTTCTTGCCGATCGACTCGTCGCAGATCTCGCAGATGCCGAACGAGCCGTCGTCGATCTTCTTCAGCGCGTGGTCGAGCTTGGAGAGCAGGCTCTTCTCTCGGCCGCGCAGCCGGAACTCGAACGACTGGATGTACTCGCTCGATGCGAGATCCATCTCGTCGGGCAGATCGTTCGCGTCGAGGACCATGCCTTCCGAGAGCATCTGGCGCGCTCGTTCGAGCACGACCTTCCGCTTGTCCTCGAGCAGCTCTTGAAACTTCTTCAGCTCCTTCTTGGTGAGTGCCTTCGAATGCGTCGCGGTTGCTGTGCTCACGTTAGGGTTCCTCGGGTTTCGGCAGCAGGAGCGCTTAAAGAAGCGCGGTAGGATAGTGGCGCGGAGCCGAACTGACAACCCCCACGCGGTTCTACCTCTTACAACAGTGGATGCCTTGACACTTAGTAGGCTTCCCTCGAAACTAGCTCGCGATGGCCGGCTCGGATAAACGTAAGCAGTCCCTGTATTTTCCCGAAGATATGCTGAAGGAAATCCAAGACGAAGCGACGCGTCAGGACCGCTCGTTGTCGTGGATCGTCCAGAAGGCATGGAAGATCGCGCGGAAAGAAATCATGAAATACCCCTCGGTGAACGAGTTCCCGGGCGAGGAAGACGAGAAAGAAATCGCGTAGCGATGACCGCAGTCTTCCGAGGCCGTCTGGCCGAGGAAGCGAGAATCCGTACAAATGACGGCCTGGGGATATGCGATCGCACCGAGCGATGGCAGTCCACTGTTCTACGAGTCGTGGGGTGAGCGGGGCACTCGCGCTCCCGTGCTGTTGTGCGACGGGATCGGATGCGATGGGTACGTCTGGCGTTACCTGAAGCAAGATCTCGACGCCCGATTCGGGCTGCATCCTCATTATCGCGGGCATGGCCGCACGGCTGCCCCACGCGATCCCGCGCGCATCACGATCGAGGACCTCGCCGATGACATCGCGTGCGTGCTCGATGATGCCCTGGTCGATCGGGCAGTCCTGGTCGGGCACTCGATGGGTGTTCAGGTAGCGCTCGAGACCTACCGCAGGCATCGCGACCGCGTCGCTGGGCTCGTCCTGGTGTGCGGCGCCTCGTCGCACCCACTCAAGACCTTCCGCGGCTCGGCCACGCTGGACGAGCTGCTGCCCACCATACAGAAGTGGATCCATCGGGTGCCTGGGGTCATCAACCGCGTCACGCGGTGGGTCCTTCCCACGAAGCTCGCGTACGAGGTCGCGAGCCGACTCGAGATCCGGCGGGATCTGATCGAGCCGGCCGACTTCATGCCCTACCTCGAAGGCATGGCGCGGATCGACTCGCGCCTGTTCATCGCGATGTTGAGCTCGGCCGGTCAGCACAGCGCGGATGATCTACTCCCGGAGATCGCGACTCCCGTGCTCGTCGTTGCGGGTGGTCGCGATGGTTTCACGCCACCCGAACGCGGCCGCGCGATGGCAGATGCCATTCCCGAAGCCGAGCTGTTAGAAATCGAAGACGCCTCGCACACGGCACCGATCGAACGGCCCCGGCTCGTCGATGGAACCATCCGTGAGTTCCTCTCCCGACGTGTCGATCTCGCGCCCGAAACGGCATCGATCGGAGACCGCGTTCGTGTTGACTGATGCTCGCTTGCATCATCCGCTGGGTACTCTTGAACCCCACTCGGAACCTACCTGAGTGGCATTCGGGTTAGGCCCGGGTTACTCACCGAAATTCGACGGGTTTCGCCCAGAATTTCATCGCTTTTCTAAAAGCGATAAGGCAAGGTCGCGGTCCATCGCAGCTTCACCCGGTTGGGGGAAAAACAGGGGTTGACACTGCGAATCAGGACAAAAAAGCCATGGAAACCGACAAGTCAATGACACGCCCTGTCCTCCGTCGGCCGGACGACGACAACGATGGTCTGGTCGCCCTGCCGCCGGTCCCGTTGGTCCGTCAGCGCCTCCGGTCCTCGGTCAAGGATTTCGCCATCTCGCAGCCGGGCCGCCGTGCCGCCGCGCTGGCCGCCGTCTGGATCGCCGCGACGGGTTGCGAAGCCGACCTCAACCATTACGACCCGGAGGAGGCCCTCCGCACCTACCGCCTGATCGAATCGGAGCTACGTGCCGAGCTTCGCATCAGCCTGGGTCGTGCAATCACGAACGAGCCGCATGCGGCTACGCGCAACACGATGATCAGCATGCTCGAGCATCTCGAAGAGCTCGAAGCCGCAGCCGTCGCGCCGCGCCCCGCTCGTCGTCGTCGCCGCCGCTAAGTACATCACCTATAGAAACGAGAGAGCCCCGGAAACGGGGCTTTTCGTTTTTCGGCCTGCAAGCTTCGCTGGCCGGCTGTCCGCCGGCTGCCGGCCGAGCTGTCCGGACGCCGGACACCCGGCGCGCCAAGGGCTCGACATCGCGCGAGCCGCCCACCGGCAGGCCGCTTGCTGCTCGTCGCTCGCGATGCCTTCGCTATCCGCAGACCGACCAGCCGCAATGCCGGCACAGCCGACACGCGCTCTGAACCACGAGCGTCGATCGACACTCGGGACACACGGGGGAAGCCGCGATCAGCGCGGACCTGGCACCGGTGACGAGCACCTGGCCCTCGCGGCTTGTGTCCCGGTAGACCGTGATTCCCTTGCAACCCAGCTCGTACGCGAGCTCGTACGCACCTTTCACCTCCGCCGGAGTCGCGGTCCTCTTCAAATTGATGGTCTTGCTGACCGCGGCGTGCACCCGCCGCTGGAAGACCGCCTGCATCTTGACGTGGGTCCTGACGTCGATCTCGTGGGCGGTCGGAAACCAGCGCTGGACCTCGTCGGGAACATCCGTCCGCCCGCGGATCCCGCCGTGTTCCGCGATCCCG
>DASRXR010000331.1:0-8228 GCA_035687405.1 Polyangiales bacterium | reverse complement strand
TCGTGAAGTACAAGCAAATCGACGGCGTGTTTTGTCCAAACGAATCGACGACGTTCGGAATGCTGCGCGCGCTGCAAGATGCAAAGCTCGCCGGCCACGTGAAGTTCGTCGGTTTCGACAGCAGCGCGAAGCTCGTCGAAGCGCTCGAGAAGGGTGAGCTGAGCGGGCTCGTCTTGCAGAATCCGTTTCGCATGGGCGAGCTCGGTGTGCGCGCGGCGCTCGACACGCTGGACAAAAAAACCGTCGAGCCGCGCATCGACACCGGGGTGCAACTCGTCACGCGCGAACGGATGAACGAGCCGGAGCTGAAAGCCTTGTTGTCGCCCGACCTCGGCGCATGGCTGAAGTAGCGCCGCTTCTTGCGATGCGCGGTGTGGCCAAGCGGTTCGGGGCCGTGGTCGCGCTGGAGAGTGTCGACCTCGAGGTGGGACGAGCCGAGGTGCACGCGCTCGTCGGCGAAAACGGTGCGGGTAAGAGCACGCTGATGAAAGTATTGTCGGGGGCGATCGCAGCCGACAGCGGCAGACTCGAGCTCGCCGGCGTCGCGTATGCGCCGCGCGATCCGCTCGCAGCGCGGCGCGCCGGCGTCGCGATGATCTATCAAGAGCTGAGCCTCGCACCGGATTTGAGCGTGCAGGCGAACGTGCTCCTCGGCGCGGAAGAAACACGCTTTGGTTTTCTGCGCGCGGCGAGCATGCGCAAACGTGTCGCGGATGCGCTCGCGGTGCTCGAGCATCCGGAGATCACGCCCGAGCGTAAGGTCGCGGACCTCGGCCCCGGCGCAAAACAACTCGTCGAGGTTGCGCGCGCGCTCGTGAGCGACGCACGGCTCGTCGTGATGGACGAGCCCACGAGCTCGCTGTCACACGCCGACAGCGAGCGGTTGTTCGGTGTGATCCAGCGGCTGCGCGCTCGCGGGGTCAGCGTCATTTACATCAGCCACGCGCTGGAAGAGCTCGAGCGAGTCGCCGATCGCTTCACGGTACTGCGCGACGGGCGGAGCGTGGCCCGCGGGACGCTCGCGGAGACTACGCGCGAGAAGCTGATCGAATCGATGGTCGGCCGCGCGCTCGACGAAGCGTTTCCGAAAGTTCCGCACACGCTGGGAGAACCGCTCCTCGAGCTACGGGAAATTGCAGGGCGGCGCTTGCCGCAGACTGCGACGCTCCGCTTGCGACGCGGTGAGATCTTCGGCCTCGCCGGGCTCGTCGGTGCGGGTCGCACCGAGCTGCTGCGTGCGTTGTTCGGGCTCGATCCGATTGTGCGCGGTGAAGTCAAACTCGCAGGTCACACCGATCGCGGTGCGGCGCCGTGGACGCGCATCGAACAGCACGTCGGATTTTCGTCGGAAGAACGCAAGCAGGAAGGGCTCGCGCTCGCGTTGAGCGTCGCGGAGAACCTTACGTTGCCCAAGCTGCAGCGCTGCAGTCACTGGGGCGTCGTCGATCGTGCCGAACAGCTGGCACTCGCGCAGCGCTACTGTGATGAGATCGGCGTTCGCTGCGACGATCCGCAACGTGCGGCAGGCACGTTGTCCGGCGGGAATCAGCAGAAGCTCGCACTCGCGCGGCTACTGTACTGCGATGCGGACGTGCTCTTGCTCGACGAGCCGACGCGCGGGATCGACGTGGGCAGTAAAGCCGAGATCTACCGGCGCATCGGCGAGCTCGCAGGCGCTGGCAAAGCCGTGCTGCTCGCGAGTAACTACTTGCCGGAGTTGCTCGGGGTATGCGACACGCTCGCAGTCATGCACCGAGGGCGGCTCGGACCTGCGCGTCCGGTGAGCGCGTGGACAGAGGCCGAGTTGATGCGTGAGGCGACCGGTGTCGCTTAAGCGCCTGCTCACGCTGCTCGGCCCGTTTCTGGCGCTCGGCATCGCGCTCGCGTTGTTTGCGGCGCTCCTGCCCGATCAATTTCTGTCGGCCTACAACCTGAAGACTGTCGCGACGCAAACCGTGATCGTCGGCTTGTGTGCGATCGGGATGACGTTCGTGATCGTGTCGGGCGGTATCGACCTATCGGTCGGGTCGAGCATTGCGCTCGCTTCAGTGGTGACCGCGTTGCTCTTGCGCGATGAACATGGGCCGCTCGTCGCAGTGCTCGGCGGCGTCGCTGTGAGCGCGCTACTCGGTATGTTGAACGGGTTTCTGATCACGCGGCTTCGCATCGTGCCGTTCATCATCACGCTCGGCAGCATGGGGATCGCACGCGGCCTCGCGAAGTACCTCGCGGACGAGCAAAAGGTGGACGCACCCGCGCGCGGGCTTTCCGAGCTCATGGCGAAGACGCCGGATCCGGCCTGGTTGTTGGTGTCGCCGGGTGTGTGGCTCTGGCTGCTGCTTGCCGCTGCAGCTGCGGCGCTGTTGTCGCGCACGGTGTTCGGCGTGCATACGCTCGCAGTTGGCAGCAGCGAGGCGACTGCGCGCTTGTGCGGCATTCGGGTCGAGCGCGTAAAACTGATCGTGTACACGCTGTGCGGCGTCTGCGCCGGGCTCGCGGGTTGCTTGCAGTTTGCGCGGTTGACGGTCGGCGATCCGACGACGGCGTTCGGCAAAGAGCTCGATGTGATCGCGGCGGTGGTGATCGGCGGCGGTAGCCTGTCTGGGGGCAGTGGCAGTATTTTGGGTTCGATGATCGGCGCGTTCTTGATGACCGTGCTCGCGAACGGGTGCACCCTCCTGGGCGTGCCTAACTACGTGCAGGAGATGCTGGTCGGCGCGATCATCATCGCGGCCGTGAGCGTCGATCGCTGGCGGCGGCCGGCTGTTTCAGCCAACGTTTGATTACGCGCTTGTTCGAGCGCGCGAACAGGAGTGAGCATGCGGCAGTGCATACCGGTGGGTTGGTGGTGCGTCGTCGTCGTCGTCGTGGTGATCGGTTTCGCAGGTTGCAAGTCGGGGGGCGGCGTGAGTTCTGATCACGCGCAGCTCAAAGCTGGCGAGAGCTTCGCGGACGACTTGGCGTTCTTGCGGCGCTACAGCGAAGTGATCCAGCTGCAGGACGTCGCAGGTCAGGCGCGAGTGGCCGTCGCCCCGGAGTATCAAGGGCGTGTGATGACATCGACGGCCGGCGGGGACGCGGGGCCGAGTTTCGGGTTCATTCATCGCGAGAACGTCGCCAAGCGCGAGCGCGTGCCGCACATCAACGTGTTCGGCGGCGAAGATCGGTTTTGGTTGGGTCCCGAATCGGGACAGTTCGGGTTGTACTTTCCGGCGGGTTCGAAGTTCGAGCTCGCGAACTGGCAGGTGCCCGAGGCGGTCGATTGGGGCCCGTGGCTCGTGCTGGCGCACACGCCGCACGAGGTTCGGTTGCAGCGCGACATCCAGCTTCAGAACTACAGCGGGACCACGTTCGTAATGCACGTCGATCGCGCGGTGCGCGTGCTCGAGCGACCCGCAATCGCGAGTGCGTTCGGGATCGAGCTCCCGGCGTCGGTTTCGCTCGTCGGGTACGAGTCGGAGAACTTGATTCGCAACACCGGGCCGGAGCCGTGGACGAAAGAGACTGGCCTCGTCTCGATCTGGGTCCTCGGCATGTACAAGCCGTCGGCGAAGACGACGATCGTGATTCCGTTCGTTGCGGGGCCGGAGACGGAGCTCGGGCCGACGGTGAACGATGCGTACTTCGGAAAAATCCCGAGCGATCGATTGAAGGTCGAGACGCGCGCGCTGTTTTTTCGCGGGGATGGGCAGTCGCGGGGGAAGATCGGGATCTCGCGGCCTCGAGCGCGGCCGATCGTGGGCTCGTATGCGGCGGAGGGGAGGATGCTCACGCTCGTGCAGTACACACTCGATCCGGCTGCGACGGATTACGTGAACTCGATGTGGCAGGTGCAGGAGCATCCGTACGCCGGGGACGTCGTGAACAGCTACAACGACGGGCCGCCTGAGCCAGGCAAGCGTCCACTCGGGCCATTTTATGAACTAGAGACTTCGTCGAAGGCGGCGGAGCTCGCGCCGGCTGAGGCGCTGACACACGTGCATCGCACCTTGCACGTCACCGGTCCGCGAGAGGCTCTCGACGCGATCGCGCAGAGTGCACTCGGTGTAACGTTGGCCGAGATCGAGAACGCGTTTCCTTGATCTAGGAGGTCGACATGCGGTGGATGATTTGGGGTGGAGTCGCAGTGGCGGCAGTGGTCGGGTTCGTCGCGTTGCCGGTGGAGGCCCATCCGAAAGATGCTTCGGCGAAGAACAAAGAGAACGTGACCGCGTTCTACAACCTGATCTTTCGCGATCATAAACCGACCGAGGCCTTCGAGCGCTACGGCGGCGACAAGTACATCCAGCACAACCCGCGCGTGCCGGACGGGAAGGACGCTGTGATCGGTTACTTCACGCCGTACTTCAAAGCCAATCCGGATGCGAAGAGTGAGATCAAGCGCGCGGTCGCGGAGGGCGATCTCGTGTGGTTGCACGTCCACGCGAAGAAGGATGCGAGCGACCGCGGGCGCGCGATCGTCGACATCTTTCGCGTCGAGAAGGGGAAAGTCGTCGAGCACTGGGACGTAGTGCAGGATATTCCCGAGACGGCAGTGAACACGAACACGATGTTTTGAGCGCGTTCGGGACAGCCCTTACGGCGTGTATTCGAGCTCGAAGAACGATTCGTAAGCGGCGCCCGGTGCGAGCTCGAGAAGCTGTTCGCCAGTGTTGAGCGCGTTCCCGGGCGCGGTCCAAGGTTCGACGCAGACGAACGCGCGTTCCGCGAGTGACCACACGACCCAGCGACCGAACTCTCGTGAGGCGCGCAGGTCGATGCGCGAGCCGTCGCGAAGCTGAAGCACGCTCGCGCTCGAGCCGTGATCGAGCAGGTGCAGGTCGACTTCGGGTTCGCCGAAGTCGAACCTCGTGAACGCGCGGACCTGCTTGGTCACGTTGTCGAACGCGCGCGTCGCGAGCGTGTCGATGCGGAGGTCCGTCTTGTCGTCGACCTTGAAGTAAGGGTGATAGCCGAGTGCGAACGGCAGTGGGTTCGCATCCCGGTTCTGAAGCTTGAAGTCGATGCGAAGGCGCATGTGCTCGAGCGTGAAGTCGAGCTCCGCGTGGAACGCCCATGGAAACTGAGCGAGCGTTCGAGCGTTCGAGTCGAGCTCGAGCGAGCAGCGTGCGAACTGAGGCGCGAGCTCGCGGGTGCGCCACGCTTCAGTGCGCGCAAAACCGTGTTGCTTCATCGAGCCACTGCGACCCGAGTGTTGCCACGCGTCGCCCTCGAGCTTGCCGGGTGAGGGAAACAAGACCGGGATCCCGCCGCGAACGTTCTTGGATGGATCGCGAAGCGTCGCGTCATCCATGAAGATGAGCTCGCGATCGGCGACGCGAAACGACGTGACGATCGCGCCGCGCTGCGGGGCGACTACGACGCGTGAGGCGCTGCGTTCGTCTTCGAGAACGATGAGCTCGCCGAGGGCGGATGGCTCGGAACTGGCGGTGCTGGCGTGGGGCATCGGGGGGAGCATAGTCGCGGGTAGGTCGCTCGCAATCGCTGGTGGGAGGACCCAGGTGGGCGGGGGTAGGGCCACGCGCTTTAAACTGAATTGGCCTACAGTGATCGTGCTTGTTTAGGGAGGCTCGAGGGTGGAGCTCGCGCTAGTTGCGATCGTGCTGTTCGCGCTGCTGATGTTCACCCGTCGGCGGTTGGCGGAGGTGGAGAAGCGCGCGCGCGAGCTCAAGGGCAGCGTCGAAGCGCTCGAGTTCAATGCTCGCCTGCTCGAGCAGCAGCACGCCGCTCGAATCGCAGCGATCGAAACATACCTTGCTGCGCTCGGAACCGATGCGCGTAGCTCGGAGGTGCCTGCGAGCGGGCCGCTCCTCGGCGTCGGTGGAACGGTCAGCGCCGCGAACGATGCTGCGGAGGACGCGCGATCGGAAACGCTGCGCCACGCCGACAGCAACGTGCCTGCCAGTCGTGCAGTTCCGGAGCGCATCGGCGACGGACTCGCAGCGCGTTCGGTCACTGCCGGAACCGTCGCGGGTCAGAGTGACTCCATTGCAGCAGCTGCGAGCAGCGGGCTGATCGTGGCTGGCCCGGGCGCGACGATCGTCGCAAGCACCGCTGCGAGTCCCGGAGGTGCCGGCGTCTTCGGATCGCCCGCAGCTGCGAGCGGCCTCGGCGGAGCAGCGGGTGGTGGCGGAGTAGGAGGCCCGCCTGGGCCGCCCGATGGCTACCAGCCTGCTTCGCCCCCTAAACCCGATCCGATCCACGTCGCAGTCGAGTTTCTGCGCGAGCTGCTGTTCGGCGGGAACACCGTAGTACGTGCGGGAATCGTCGTTCTGCTCGTCGGCATCGTGCTTTTGCTTCGCTGGGCGTCCGAACACGCGCTCTTTCCGATCGAGCTGCGCCTCGCCGGAGCCGCCCTCCTCGCGATCGCACTTGTGATCGTCGGTTATCGACAACGCACTGCGCGGCCCGGCTTCTCGCGCACGCTGCAAGGCGGCGGCATCGCGGCGCTCTACCTCGTCGTGTTCTTCGCATTTCGCACGTACGAGCTCCTGCCGGCCCCGCTCGCGTTTGCGCTTCTCGTCGGCATCGCAGTATCCGGCGGCGTGCTCGCGGTCGTCCAAGACAGCACGAGTCTCATCCTCATCGCCCAAGTGTTCGGCTTCCTCGCGCCGCTGTTGGCTTCGACCGGCAAAGGCAGCCACGTCGCACTCTTCAGCTACTACTTGCTGCTGAACCTCGTGGTCGCAGGCGTCGCGTGGTTCAAAGCCTGGCGCTCCCTGAACCTCGTCGGCTTTGCGTTCACGTTCGGCGTCGCGAGTGCGTGGGGCGTGCTTCGCTACGAGCCTCAGCACTTCGCCACGACCGAACCGTTCCTGATCGCGTTTTTCCTCCTCTACGTCGCGATCCCGGTGTTCTTCGCGCTCCGCCATCCGGTATCCCGCGGCTGGGTCGACGGCAGCGTCGTCTTCGGGACACCGCTCGCGACGCTCGCGTTGCAATGGGCCCTCGTACACGAACGCCCGTTTGCGATGGCGTACTCGGCGCTCGTGATGGGCGCGATCTACGTCGGCCTCGCGGCTTGGATTCGGCGTCGCGCGCCGGATCACCTCGCCGCACTCGGCCAAGCGTTCCTTCCCATCGGTGTCGGCTTCGCGACCCTCGCGATCCCGTACGGCCTCGATGACCACAACCTCACCGGCGCGGCTTGGGCGATCGAAGGCGCGGGCTTGTATTGGGTCGGCGTTCGGCAAAATCGCTGGCTGTCTCGCGTCGCCGGTGTCGCGCTGCAGTTCCTCGCCGGTGCTGCGCTCGCGCAGGATCCAGTTCGGCCGAGCGGAGCGCTTCCGCTGCTCAACACGTGGTTTCTCGCGGGGTTGTTGCTCGGCGTGTCGAGCCTGTTCGTCGCGGCGCAAAGTTACGGCGCGCGCGCGACACTTCAGCGCGAGTGGCGCTTCGCCCAAGTCTTGATTCCGTGGGGCTTACTGTTCGTGCTCGGCGCCGGCTTTGGAGAGATCGACGCGCGCGTCACGCACGACCTCCAGCCCGGCGTGCAGATCGCATGGCTCGGCATCGTTGCGCTCGCGCTCGAGCTCGTCGCTGGGAAGATCGCCTGGCAAACCGGTCGCTATCCGGGCCTCGCGCTCTGGATCGTGATGATCGGCCTACTCGGTCGGCATCACTACGACTTCGACGTCCAACCATTCGCACGCGGAGGATTTGTCGGTTGGCCGATCTACGCGCTCGCGATGGGGCTGATCTTGCGCCGCTTCGTTCCGCAGGCGCACCCGTACGCACGTTATGCCCATCCGGTCGCGCTCTGGCTGTGGGCTGCGTTTGCCGTGTCCCTCGTCGATCAACTCGTCGCGGACTCGGCTGCGCTGGATCGCAGCTACGTGTTTGCGGCAAGTCTCACGATGCTGGTGGCGGTCGTGCTCGCCGTTCTAGCGCTCGCACAGCGTCCGAGCTGGCCCGTCGACCGCGAGCCCGTGATGTACGTGCGCTTTGGTTTGGGCGGCGTCGTTGCGGTGCTGATGCTCCGCAGCTTGCAGGCGAATCTGACTCAACCGGGATCGAGCTCACCGATCGCCTATTTGCCGATCGCGAACGCGCTCGATGTGTCGCTGTTGCTCGCGGTTGCTGCAGTATTCGCGTGGATTCGGCGCGGAGCGGATCCTGCGCCTGGAAGCGAGCCAGTGGCTTCGCTCGTCCGAGCGGAGATCCGAAAGCTCGCCGGAATCGCGCTGGCTGCGCTGGTGTTCGTCTCGTGGAACGGAATGCTCGCGCGC
>DASRXR010000330.1:0-10207 GCA_035687405.1 Polyangiales bacterium | reverse complement strand
GCCTCGCACCCCTGCCGGTGAAACTCGCGCACAGGTGTATCGGTTCGTTTGCGAACGACTGATGGCGGGGCAACCGCCCACACTTCGCGAGATTCAAACCGAGTTCGGCTTTCGCGCCGTCGAAACTGCGCGCGAACATCTGCAGGGGCTGGTGACCGAGGGGCAGCTCGTCAAAGAGCCGGGCCGTTCTCGCGGCTATCGCTTACCAGAACGGTCGGGCGCATCGGGCTTGCCGACTCGCCTCGTGCCGCTCCTCGGCCGCGTTCAAGCGGGTGCGCTCACGACTGCGGTCGAAGAGCTCGAAGCCTGGGTGCCGGTGCAGACGCGCCATTCCGGCGATGTGTTGTTCGCTCTTCGCGTCCGTGGTGAAAGCATGCTCGGTGCCGGGATTCTGCCCGGTGACATCGTGATCGTGCGCAAAGATGCCGCTGCAGCCAATGGCGACATCGTAGTCGCGCTCGTCGACGACGAAGCCACCGTCAAACGTCTGCGTCGCGCGAGCGGCGGGCGCATCGAGTTGCACCCCGAAAATCCAGAGTTCTCGGTGATCGTGCGCTCTGCGTCCGAAGTGATGCTGCTCGGCAAAGTGATCGAAGTCAGGCGCCAGTACGAAGCAGCCCCTCTCGATTGAACTGAGCCTCGATTGAACTGAGCCTCGATTGAACTGAGTCTCGATGAACTGAGTCTTGTCACCCACGTCCTGAGGCAACGCATGGCGAAAACAGCAGTTATCTCCGGCCAAGTGCCGGAAGTCGTCGCGCGCGCGGGTTCGCAGCCCGAAGCTGTAGTGCCTCCACGCTTCGTCCTCGCCGAGCTGGCGGGGCGGCTGGTCGAGCTCTCCGGGGACGGCGCATCGGCTGTGCTCACGCTCGCGATGCGGGTCGTCTCGGACGCGCAGCAGGCCGGGGAGCCCGTCGCGTGGCTCGGCTCGGGCGGGCACCTGTTCTACCCGCCGGATGCCGCTGAGAGCGGCGTGGACCTGGAATCACTGTTGGTCGTGCGGATCGTGCGCGGCGTGCGCGTGGCCCCGCCGCCGCTGGCTGCAGGATCGAAAAGGTCGGTCGCGGAGGCTCCGCTGGGTCAACGGCTCGCGAGCGCAGCCGAACGTTTGCTTCGCTCGGGCGCATTCGGGCTCGTCGTGCTCGACCTCGGCAAAGAAGCGGTTCTGTCTCAACCGATGCAAAGCCGTTTACTCGGCCTCGCGCAGCGCCATCACGCTGCCGTTCTGTGCTTGACGCAAAAAGCCGAGAGCTCGACATCACTCGGCTCGCTCGTGTCGCTGCACGCGCAAGCGGTGCGAGTTTGGCTCGGTAAAGAGCGCTTCGCTTGTGAGCTGCGCGTGACCAAAGACAAACGTCGAGGGCCGGTCTGGTCGGAACGCGAGGTGTACCGTGGACCGCTGGGCTTGCGTTAGCCTCGCAGCGCTGCCGTTGCAGTTGCTCGTGCGCAAGCAGCGCGGACTTCGCGATCTGCCCGCCGTCGTCGTGAGTGAAGACAAGCCGCAAGGCAAAGTGTTGTGGGCGAACGATCACGCATTGCGTCTCGGCGCGTTGCCCGGCCACAGCTATGCCGTCGCGCTGTCGATCGTGAGGGGCTTGCACGCCGGGGTGATCTCGAACGTCGACATCGCGACCGCGACCGAAGAGATCAAGAGTGTGCTCTGGCAGTTTTCGCCGCAGCTGGAAGCGGCAGACGAGGCGGGCGTGTTCTGGCTCGACGCGTCGGGGTTGGGGCGGTTGTACGTCTCGCTCGACGACTGGGCGAGTGTGCTTCGAGCTCGGCTGCTCGACTTCGGGTTTTCAGCGAGCGTCGTAGTCGGTTGGTCGCGCTTCGGCAGCTACGCGCTCGCGCGCGCCAGTCGCGAGCAACGCGTGCTCGCAAACGCAGAAGAAGAGCGCGCAGCCGTCACCCGGGTGCCGCTCGCGTGTTTGGACATCGAGCCCGAGTTTCGTGACGTGCTGCACAAGCTCGGCATCCACACGGTGGAAGCGCTGCTGACCCTACCGGTGAACGGCTTGTTGACGCGCTTCGGCAAAGCGGCCGAACGTTTGCACGAGATCGCTGCCGGTGAGCTGTTTTCGCCGCTTCAGCCGAACATCTGGCAAGCGCCATTGCTCGAGCGCGCCTTGCTCGACGAGGCGGAACGCGACTCGACGCGCCTCTTGTTCGTGATCAAGCGGCTCCTCGATGCGCTCTTGGGCCAACTCGCCCGGCGCGCCCAGGCACTCGCGAGCTTGACGCTCAGCTGCAAGCTCGATCGCAAGCAAGGCAGATTCGGGCCTGACACGTTGCGGCCGGCTACGCCCAGCCTGGACGTGGTGCAGCTGATGGATTTGGTGCGGCTGCGCATCGAGACGTGGACGCTCTCGATCGGGATCATCGAGATCGAGCTCGAGGTCACGGGTGCAGCTACGAGCGTCGAGCAGCTGCGCGTGTTCGTCGAGCAACCGCGCCGGGATCTGGTGGCGGGCAATCGCGCGCTCGCGCGGTTGCGAGCGGAGCTCGGAGAAGACGCGGTCGTTCGAGCCGTGTTGTGCGAAGGGCAGTTGCCCGAAGCGTGTTTTGCTTGGCAGCCGATGGCGGAGTTGCGTTTGCCCAAACCTGTGCCGGTGGAAGTGCGGCCGCTCGTACGGCGACTGTTTCGCAAGCCCGAAGTGCTCTCGGCTCCGGCGCGGCAACTTCGCGATGATGGTTGGTTGATTCGCGGTGCTGATCACGGGCCGGTCACGCACACGGCGGGCCCGTACGTGGTCTCCGGCGGTTGGTGGGTCCGCGCAGTGCATCGCGAGTACTCGATCGTGCTCACGCGCCGTGGCGAGCTCTTGTGGGTATACCAAGACAAACGCCGCCGCCGGTTGTTTTTGCACGGAGAGTACGAGTGACGCGGCCGTGCGTTCCGCTGTGGTGCAAAACCAACTTCACTTTTTTGGAGGGCGCGAGCCACCCTGAAGAGTTGATGGAGGAAGCTCAGCGCTTGGGTTACACGAGCCTCGCCGTCACCGATCGCGACGGTGTCTACGGCATCGTGCGCTCGCACGTGAAGGCGCGCGAGCTCGGGTTGCACTTGATCGTCGGCTCGGAGCTGACGCTCGACGACGGCAGCACATTTGTCGTGCTGGTGCGCGATCGAGCCGGCTACGCGAATCTGTGTCGGCTCGTGACGAAGGGCCGCTTGCGGCACGAGAAGGGCACGTGCGCCGTGACGTGGAACGAAGTCTGCGAGCACGCCGGAGGTTTGCTCGGCTTGTGGGGTGGTGCGCGAAGCCTGCTCGTGCACCCGACGCGCTACACGCCCGAAATCGCAGGTCAGTTGCGCGATGCCTTCGGCGACGGATTGTACGCGATGCTGGCTCGGCACAAACACTGGAACGAGCCTCCGCAAGAGGTGCGGTTGCGCGAACGCGCTGCCCGCCACGGCTTGCCGCTCATAGCTGCAAACGAAGTGCTGTACCACATGACGGCGCGCCGCCCGCTGCAGGACGTGCTCACGTGCATCCGGCACGGCGTCAGCTTGAGCGAAGCGCACACCTTGCTCAAGCCGAACGCCGAACACGTGCTGAAGAGCCCGCACTCGCTCGCGCTCTTGTTTGCAGACGACTTGCCCGCGCTCGCGCGCACGGCCGAAATCGCCGAGCGCTGTACGTTCGGGCTCGAGCAGCTGCGTTATCGCTATCCGTCGGAGCGCTTGCCCGATGGCGCGACGTCGAGCGAGTGGTTGCGCACGCTCGTGTTCGAAGGTGCGCGCGGCCGGTATGGCGGCGAGATCCCCGCCGATGTGACAGCGCAGCTGGAGGTCGAGCTCGCCGTGATCGAGCAGCTCGACTACGCGGGCTATTTTTTGACGATGTGGGAGATCGTCTCGTTCTGTCGCAAGAGCGGGATCTTGTGTCAGGGTCGAGGCTCTGCAGCGAACTCCGCGGTCTGTTATTGTTTGGGTGTCACTGCGATCGACCCCGTGCGTATGGGGCTGTTGTTCGAGCGGTTTTTGTCGACCGAGCGCGCCGAGCCACCGGACATCGATCTCGACATCGAGCACGACCGGCGCGAGGAAGTCATTCAGCACGTGTACGGCAAATACGGCCGCTCGCACGCTGCGATGGTCGCGAACGTCATTCGCTATCGATCGAAGTCGGCCGTGCGCGACGTCGGAAAAGCGCTCGGCTTGCCGGAGACTGGGCTCGATCGACTGGCGAAGCTGCTCTCACATTGGGATCGCGCCGATGCGACGATGATTCAGGCTGCGGGCTTCGATTTGGAGGCGCCGTTGCACGCGCATCTGCTCGAGCTTTCGGAAGAGATTCAGGACTTCCCGCGGCACCTATCGATTCATCCGGGCGGTTTTCTGCTCGGTCACGAACCGGTGAGCGACCTCGTGCCGATCGAAAACGGCACGATGAAGGACCGCACGGTCATCCAGTGGGACAAAGACGACGTCGAGGCCATCGGCTTGTTCAAAGTCGACTTGCTCGGTTTGGGCGCGCTCACGCAGCTGCACATGTGCTTCGACATGCTGCGTGCGAAACGTGGGCTCGAGCTGTCGATGGCGACGATCCCGCCGCAAGACGACCTCACGTTCGAGATGATCCAGCGCGCGGATACCGTCGGCGTGTTTCAGATCGAAAGCCGCGCGCAGATGTCGATGTTGCCGCGGCTCGTGCCGAAAAACTTCTACGACTTGGTCGTGGAAGTCAGCATCGTGCGCCCGGGGCCGATCACCGGCGGCATGGTGCATCCGTACCTGCGCCGGCGCAGCGGGAAGGAAGAGGTCGAATACCCTCACCCGTGTTTGGTTCCGGTGCTTCAAAAGACGCTGGGCGTTCCGCTCTTTCAAGAGCAAGTCATGAAGCTCGCGATCGTCGCAGCGGACTACACGCCCGGTGAAGCCGATCAACTGCGGCGCGACATGGCGGCGTGGCGCAAGACTGGGCGGATCGAGTCGCATCGCGAGCGGCTTCTGACCCGGATGCAGCAGAAGGGGATCTCGCTCGAGTTTGCCGAGCGTGTGTTCAAGCAGATTCTCGGCTTCGGTGAGTACGGCTTTCCCGAGAGTCATGCTGCGAGCTTCGCGTTGATCGCGTACGCGACGGCGTATCTGCGCGCGCATTACCCGGCCGAGTTCACGTGCTCGCTGCTGAATGCGCAGCCGATGGGGTTTTACTCGCCGGCGACGATCATCGACGACGCGAAGCGGCACGGTGTCGTGATGCTGCCGGTCGACGCGCAAGAGAGCGAGTGGGATTGCACGCTCGTGGCTTTGGAGCACGGTGCTGGTTTCGCCGTGCGGGTAGGGCTGCGGTACGTGAAGGGCCTCGGCTCGGTCCACGGTGCGTGCATCGAAGAAGCGCGCAAAGAAGGGCCGATGCCTACGCTCGGTGATTTTGTGCGTCGTACTGGGCTCGATAGCAAAGCGCTGTCGATGCTCGCCGAAGCCGGTGCGTTCGCGTGTTGGGTGTCGTCGCGCCGCCAAGCACTCTGGGAAGTGCGGGGGCTCTTGCGTGAGCGCGAGTCGTCGTTGGAGATCACGTCGCACTTGCGCCGGGCGAAGTTTTCGGGGCTCACGCCGATCGAGCAGATCGCGTGGGACTACCGCACGAGTGCCCACAGCACGCGCGCGCATCCGCTCGCGCTCTTGCGCCAGCAACTCGCCCGCCAAGGTTTACCGGATGCGCGAGGGCTCGCGAGTTATCGCGATGGTGCGCGTGTTCGGTTCGCGGGGTTGGTGATCTGTCGCCAGCGTCCGGGGACGGCGTCGGGAGTGACGTTCATGACGCTGGAAGACGAGACCGGTTTTGCGAACCTCGTGTTGTGGAAACGCGTCTACGACGGCAACCACTTACTGGCGAGGACAGCCTCGTTCATGGGTGTGAGCGGCAAGCTGCAGAAGCAGGATGGGGTCGTTCACATCGTGGTCGAGGAGGTGTGGCAGCCGGAATTGCAGGCACCGTACGAAGTCGGCAGCCGCGATTTTCACTAGGGGAAACGGCGACGGCGACGTGAACGTGCTCAAGCAACCTCGACACACAGCATCACGTCGCCCGAAACCGACCAGCTCTCAGCGGTACTTCTTCAGCTCCATCCGACCGAGCTGATCCATGTGGACCTCGTCCGGACCGTCCGCGAACCGCAACGTGCGCAAGTTCGCCCACGCGGCTGCGAGGACCGTGTCCTGCGACACGCCCATTCCGCCATGCGCTTGCATCGCGCGATCAACCACGCGCAACGCCATGCTCGGAGCCGCAACCTTGATCTCCGCGATCTCCTTGCGCGCTTCCTTGTTGCCGACCGTGTCCATCATGTACGCGGCGTGCAACGTGAGCAGCCGCGTCTGATCGATCTCGATCCGCGACTTCGCGATGTCCTGCCGAATCGAGCCCATCTCCGACAGCTTCTTGCCGAAGGCAGTGCGCTCTTGAACACGCTTGCACATCAACTCGAGCGCGCGCTCCGCGACACCGATCGTGCGCATGCAGTGGTGAATCCGGCCGGGCCCGAGACGACCTTGCGCGATCTCGAAGCCGCGACCCTCGCCGAGCAAGATGTTCGACGCCGGCACTCGCACGTCCGTGAACTCGATCTCCGCATGGCCGTGCGGCGCATGGTCGTAGCCGAACACACTCAACATCCGCTTCACGTTGACGCCCGGCGCATCGCGCGGCACGAGGATCATCGACTGCTGCAAGTGCGTGTGCGCGTTCGGGTCCGTCTTGCCCATGAACACGAAGATCTTGCAGCGCGGATCGCCCGCACCCGAGGACCACCACTTGCGCCCATTGATGACGTAGTGATCGCCATCGCGCTCGATGCGCGAGCTGATGTTCGTCGCGTCCGACGACGCCACGTCCGGCTCGGTCATACAGAACGCCGAGCGAATCTCACCGGCGAGCAGCGGCTTCAGCCACTTCTCTTTGTGCTCCGGTTTGCCGTAGCGCTCGAGCACTTCCATGTTGCCCGTGTCAGGCGCGGAGCAGTTCGTCGCTTCTGAAGTGAGCGGGTAGTACCCCATGATCTCGCACAGCGGCGCGTACTCGAGGTTCGACAGGCCGGCGCCGTTTTGGCTCTCAGGCAAAAACAGGTTCCACAGGCCGCGATCACGCGCCTTCTTCTTCAGCTCTTCCATCACCGGCACGGGCGACCAACGATCGGCGGCTTTCGACAGCTGATCGGCAAACACGCGTTCGGCAGGCAGGCACTCGGTCTTCGCAAAATCGAGCACTGCGGCCTGCAGGTCCGTCGCCTTCTTACTCATCTCGAACATGGCAATCCTCCCGCAGGCTTCAGCTGCGTCCCATCGTAATCACACACTTCCCGACGACCTCGCGCGCGATGATGGCGTGCATCGCGTCTTTCGCTTTCTCGAGCGGAAAACGCTGTGACACGATCGGCGCGAGCTTCTTTTGTTCGTACCAGGCGAACATCGTCTGAAAGTTCTGGCGGTTGAGCTCCGGGTCTCGCCCGGCAAATGCACCCCAAAACACGCCGACCAACGCGCAGCCTTTCAGCAGCACGAGGTTTGCCGGCACTTTGGGAATCTCGCCACCGGCGAAGCCGATCACGAGCACACGCCCGGCCCAGTTCACGCAGCGCAGCGAGTTCTCGAGTACGGCGCCGCCGACGGCGTCATAGATCACGTCCGCGCCTTTGCCGCCGGTCAGCTCTTTGACTTTGTCTTTCCAGTTGGGCTCGGTGCGGTAGTTGATCACGTGCTCGACGCCGTAGTGCTGCGCGACGCGCGCGAGCTTGGCATCGCTGCCACCCGTCGCGATGATCTTCGCGCCGAGTTGTTTCCCGATGTCGATCGCAGACGTCCCGACGCCACCCGACGCGCCGTGCACGAGCAGCACTTCGCCCGGCTGCAGCGCTCCGCGTTGCACCAGCGCGTGATAACTCGTGCCGTACGTCATCGAAAACCCCGCCGCAGTCGCGAAGTCCATGCTCGCCGGAATGGTCATACACGAGCTCGCCGCAGCGACGGCCTCGTCTGCGTAGCCGCCGGAGCCGACCATCGCGATCACGCGGTCGCCGAGCTTCACCGACTTCACGTCCGGCGCAACCTCGACGACCTCGCCCGCGACTTCAGCACCCGGCGCGAACGGGAAGGGCGGCTTGAACTGATACTTCCCTTCGATCATCAGCACGTCGGGAAAGTTCACGCCCGCCGCGTGCACGGCGAGCCGAACTTGTCCTGCAGCCAATGGCTTCGAAGGCAGGTCTTCGAGCGTCAAGCTCTCCGGCGGGCCAAACGCCTTGCACAGCATCGCTTTCATGCTGCTCGCTCCAATCCAGTGCCGCCGGCAGCGGCCGGCATCAGTACTGACTCAATGTCGCGAAACGGTCGCGGTGGAATGCGGAGTCGCCGAAGCTCAGCTCGCAGACCCGCGCGCGCTTCATGTAGAAGCCGATCTCGTGTTCGTCGGTCATGCCGATGCCGCCGTGCATCTGCACACCTTCGTTTGCGATCAGCACGTACGCGTCCGACGCTCGCGCCTTTGCGATCGACACGAGTTGCCGTGCATCCGGCAGTTCCTCGTCGAGCGCACGTGCAGCTGCCAGCGTCGCAGAGCGCGCCAGCTCGAGCTCGATGAACATCTTCGCCGCGCGGTGTTTGAGCGCTTGGAAGGTGCCGATCAGCACGTTGAACTGCTTGCGCTCCTTCAAGTAGTTGATCGTCCGCTCGAACGTTTCGGTCATACCGCCGAGCATCTCGCCCGCGATCGCGACCGTGCCGCGATCGAGAACGTTGTCGAGCAGGGCTGCGCTCGCGCCGAGCTTGCCGATCAGCGCCGACGCTGGAACCTCGACGCCTTCGAGCTCGAGGATCGCGGTGTTCTGCGAGTCGATGCGGTACTGCCGCGTGACCTTCAGCTTGGGAGTGTTCGCCGGGACGATGAACAAGCTCACGCCTTCACGCGCATCCTCTGCGCCCGCCGATCGTGCGCTCACGATGTACGCATCCGCGCGCACACCAGCGAGCACTTGCACCTTCTGCCCGGTCAGTTTGTAGCCGCCGCCCGCTGCTTCGGCGCGCGTCTTGATGTGAGTCGCTTCGTAGCGGCTGCCGAGCTCTTGGAACGCGAGCGTGAGCACCTTGTCACCCGCGATCAGCGGCGCGAGCCACTCTGAACGCTGTGCTTCGTTGCCTCCGAGCGAGAGCGCCTGCCCGGCGAGGATCACGGATGCGAGGTACGGTTCCGGCGCGAGGCCGCGACCGATCGCTTCCGCGACGATGATTGCACCCGCCATTCCCATGCCGAGGCCGCCGTCCCGCTCCACGAACGGAATCGAGGTCCAGCCGAGCTCCGCCATCTGTTTGTACAGCTGCATCGAGTACCCGCGCTCGTCCTTGTCGTCGCGAAGCTTGCGCAAGCGCGTGACGGGCGAGTGCTCGGCGATGAACGCGCTCGCGGTCTTCGCGAGCATGGCTTGATCTTCAGTCAATGAAAGCTGCATGGCTGGCTCTTCCCTCAGTCGCCCGGTAACTCGAGCACGCGCTTCGCGATGATGTTGAGCTGCACTTCACTCGTGCCGCCCTCGATGGTGTTGCCGCGCGAGCGCAGCCAGTCTCGAGTCTTCTCCAGCTCTTTGTCGTTGAAGCCCGGGCCCGACCAGCCGAGCGCCTGCGGACCACGAATCCTGAGCAGCAGCTCCTCGCGGCGCTGGTTGAGCTCGGTGCCGTAGACCTTGAACAACGAAGTCTCGGGGCCGGGCCGGTGACCCGCCTTCACGTTGTCGGCGTTGCGCTGCACGGTGAGCAGGAAGCAACGCTCGTCCATGCTGAGTTGCGTGACCTGATCGCGAACGATCGGATCGACCAGCTTGGTGTCGCGGAAGCCGACGTACTCGCGCGCGAGCTCCGCGTACGGGTTCTTGCGTGGGCCTTCGATCGGGCTGCGTGCTCCGCTACCAAACACGTTTGCGATCATCGTCCGCTCGTGCCCGAGCAGCGCCTTCGCGACAGTCCAACCTTGGTTGACGCCGCTGATCACGTCTTTGACCTTGGCGCGCGCGTCGGTGAAGAACGTCTCCGTGAACGGCGACGCACCGCTGATCAACAAGATCGGCCGCACTTCGACGCCGGGTTGCGCCATGTCGATCAGCAAGAACGTGATGCCTGACTGCTTCTTCGCAGCCGGGTCCGTTCGCACGAGCATGAACATCCAGTCGGACTTGTCGCCGTAACTCGTCCAGATCTTCTGGCCGTTCAAGATGT
>DASRXR010000329.1:0-5095 GCA_035687405.1 Polyangiales bacterium | reverse complement strand
GGGCTTGTAGATGTCGGTGCAGATTTCCGGCTTCGGTTTGCACGTGCCGGTCGCATCCGCTGCGCCGCAGAGCGCGTCGGGCGCGTAGTCGCAGTACTGTTTGCTCGGACAGGCTTTGCCGATCAGCCCACCGCAGCTCTGATCGCCGCCGGTCGCTTCGCATTCGCCCTTCTTGCGGATGGAGGTGTTCGCTCCGTTGGCCGCGCAGGAGTTGCCGTAGGTCTTGCCATCACACCCGCAGACTGGGGCGTACTCGAGGGTGCAGACTACGTCGCCCTTCGTCTTCGGTTTGCAGACTCCAGGTTTGTCCGCCTCACCGCAGCTGGCGCTTTCGGGGAAGCTACAGAACTCGTCGTCGGCGCAGGCTGCAAGCCCGCGGCTGCCGCAGCTCTTGCCCGTGCCTGTGCTGCCCGCCGTGCCGCCGCCACCGGCTTCGTTGCCGCTGCCCGCGGCGCCGCTACTACCGGCTTTGCCGTCGACGCCACCGAGGTCGAAGCTGTCCTTCGGGCAGCCGCTGGCTGCAAGCGCGAGGAAGCCGAGGAGGATGATGGATGTTTTCTCAGAACCAAGCCGTGTCATGTGCGTGCCTCCGTACGCTCTCGGAGTGGCCGAGCATGAAACGTTCCGTGATGAAAAAAGCATCGAAGCTTCATGGACTTGTGTGGGCTCGAGCCGCCCCGACCTTTTGGATCCAAAAGTCGTGGTCGGCACAACTCGGCACAACCAATTTGCGAGGTTTTGGCGCCGAGAACGAATGCCGCTCTGGGCCCAGAAACCGAAGCAAATCTCAGAGGCCGCAGATGCCGCGAGCCCAGCGGATCAGTGGCGAACTCGGCGTTTCCGTTGCGAGCTTTTGGGCTTCGGCTCGGCCGGCGTTCTTTTCGCCCATGCGGCACAGTGCGACTGCGCGCGCGGCCAGCCGTTCGGGGCGTAGTGCGCCTTGCGGATAGCGCGTCGCGTGTTCGTTCAGCAGCGTGAGCGCACGCGGGAGCTGGTCGTCGCGCAACGCTTGCTGCGCGCTCGCGAGAAGCTTGAGCTCGCCGGCGAGTGTCGGCAGTTTTGCTGCGCTTTCCGGGTTGGTTGCGGAGGCGTTGCTCGCGGATGACTGCGGCCTGGCGGACGGTTCGACTGCACCCGTCGCGCTCGCGGTGACCGGTGTCGCGGTGGAGGTGGAGTTGGCAGCGCTCGCCGAGGTCGCGGCGCCTGCCGAGATCTCAACAGTCGGCGCAGGCATTGCGGTGAGCGAGTCCGCACGGTCGTTGCTCGGGGAATCCGCGCTCGCGGCTCGCGGATTGCTCGTCGGGCGTGACTCGGCCGCAGCGCGTTCAGCATCCGGGCTGCGAGCGGAAAGGGCGCCGCCCGTCGGCGTTGCGAGCTCGGCGGACGCTGCGGCGGCTGTCGTTGTGGCGCCGGTCGCGCGCGCCGCCTTATCGGCTGCGCGAGTGCCCTGAGCCCGCATAGCTATGGCAGCGCGCGAGCTCTGGTCTGCGCGAGCGCCTTGAGCCGGCGGAGTGTTGGTCGCGCGCGAGCTTCCGCCCGCGCGCATGGCTTGCGCCTGCGGCGGAGTGTCTTCGCGTGAACGTCCGTCTGTACGGGCGCCCTGCGCGCCGCCGGCAGCATTGGTCGCGCGCGAGCTTCCGCCGGCGCGAGTTGGTTGCGCCTGCTGCGTGCTGCTGGCACGCGAGTTCTGGTCCGCGTCAGAACGTTGCGTGCGCATAGCAATGGCAGCTTTCGAGCTCTCGTCCGCAGCCGCTTGCGCCTGCGGCGCGGCGCCGACAGCACGGTTCGCCGCGAGCGCCGAACGCGCGCCTTCCGCACTGAGTGGCGCTTGCTGTGCGCCGCGTTCGGTCGACGGATCCGCCTGGTGTGCTTCCATCGATCGCGTATGTCGCCGCTCGCGGGCCACCACATCCGAGACGTGCGCTGCCGTCGTGTTCGCGTCGTTGCGCTCGAAGAGTGTCGTGGTTCCGATCGCCGCGCTCACAGCTGCTGCGGTTACGACCGATGCGACCAACAGCTTCGTCCCGAGCGCGCCGAAGACACCGCCGCTCGCAGCGACAGTTGCCGCAGCTCCAAAGCCTGCGGCTGCGCCGCCCGCGGCCGCGCTTCCGGCACCCGCGGCGACGCCGATCGCTGTTTTTCCCGCGATTGACGCGCCAGCAGCGGCGCCACTCGCAGCGCTCGTCGCTCCGGCCGCAACCGTGCTCGCACCGTGCGCCGCCGCACCGGCTTGGAGGCCGCCGCCGTTCGCTGCAGCCGCGACACCTTCAGTCGCAAGCGAGGCCGCAGCAGCCTGCGATCCAGCGGCCGACAAGGCCGACACTCCCAGCGCCGCCGTCAGCCGCGCCCGAATACGCGCGCGGTCGCGATCGTCCGGCGAATCGAGCGTACGCCCGCTGTCGATCAACGCTAATGCGGCGGGTCCCATGCGCTCGGACTCGTCGTTCATGCGCCCCTCCGCGCTCGCGCCTGATGACGCGTGACCGCCTGTTCGAACGCCGCTCGCGCCGCTCTCAGCCGCGCGTAAACCGTGTTCAAATTCACGTCGAGCGCTTCTGCGATTTCGGGCCCCGACATCTGCTCGAGCTCCGCAAGCACGAAGACCTCGCGCTTGTCCTCATCGAGCTCGTCGAGCATCGCGTGCAGCAGGCGTGCTTCCTGGTCTCGGGAAATGCGCACGTCGGCGCTCGGACCGAGATCCGCCGGCTCGATCGCACCGAAGGGTTCTGCCGGCTTTCGCCGCGCGCTGCGGCGGTGATCGCGCACGATTCGCCGTGTGATCCCGAACAACCAGGTCTTGAGCGACGAGCGGCCCTCGAACTCCGCGAGCCGCCGGTGCACCACCAGGAAGACCTCCTGGACGACGTCATCGACGTTCAACGAAGCAGTGCCTAACCGCCGCGCGCTTCGCCAGACAAAATCGAAATGGGTTTCGTACACCTCAGCCAGCGTGAGCGCGCAGGCCTGAGTCGGCTCCGGGCCGACTTCCGGCCACGCGGATTCCGCGCGCATGCCGTCTGAGTGGCCGCCGGCTAGCCGTTCCGTGACGAAAAGCTCCGCGCCCCGGACGCGCCGGCGCAAGCTCAGCTCGAGCTCGGTGACTGCCGCGTGTTCCTTGAATTTCGTGCTCATTCAGAAGCGCAACTCGAGCCCGGTACGTGCGTGACCCACCACGCGGCTGGTGCGATGCACGGTCCGTGCCGACGCTCCCTCGCCGACGCTGAACTCGCCGACGCTGAACTCGGCGATGCTGAGCGGCAAACCGACTCCGAGCTCCAGGATCCAGCCGAACGATGCGTCGATTCCTACCGACAGGCGTGCAGCTGCCAGCAGCGACCACAGTCCGCCGTCCACGTCGTGATGCGGCTCCAGGCTGTCGTCACCACCCCCGAGCAAGCGCGTGTACTCGACGAACGCGCACGGCCCGAGGACCGGCTTCGCGAGCAGAGCCTGGCAAGCGCCGAGCCGGCCGATGAACGCGCGCAGGTCGCCGACGTCATCATCCTCGCCTTGAGTCAGGTCGTGGGCCGGCAGATACGTGCCCGAGAGCTCGAGCGTCGTCCGATACACGACGACGCCGCCCGCAACTCCGGGTCCAAGTCCGACGCTCGGCAACAGGCCGACATCTCCAACGAGCTCTGCGCGAACGAACCCGTGCACCATCCGAGATGCCGAGTTCGGAGCGCTCGTTGGCGACGACTCTTCGGCAGGTTCGGGTTCGGGGTCGGGTTCAGGTTCGGGTTCAGGCCCGGGCTCCACGCTGGGTGGAGGAACGGGCGCAGCGCGGGGATCGATCAGCAGCGCGAGAATCACGGCAGCGCTCTGCGCGAGCTCATCGCAGCTCGCAGCTTCGAGCTTCCGTTCACCGGTGGGCGTGCGAAGCGTGAGTGCGAAACCGGTCGGCCCAGTCGAGATCCGCCCTGAAGCTGTCAGCGGCGCGGCGCGAGGTGTCGAGCGTTCCCCCAAACGTTGGGACACGAGCGCTTCGACAGCCTCACGGTCGGGACACGCATCCGGTGCGTCCCACGCGAGCTCGAGTGGGGCAGCGAGCGCAGCGCACGGCATCGCGAGAGCGAGGCCAGAGGCCAATGCGAGCACGAGCCAAAGCATGAAGCTGCGAATCATGCACAGCAGTTGCCCCGCGCGCCAACGTTTGCGTTCCGACCCGACGCAAATCACTCTCGCAGAGTCGGCGGCCTCTTAATTTGAAACGTCGCCATCAGATTGTAGACGTGCGCTCGAGTGAGCTCCAACGCTCGCGCGGCCGCAGTCACGTTCCAACCTTGCCGTTCCAGCGTCTCGGACAGTAACCGCCGCTGAAACTCCCGCGTCGCTCCATGAAACGACAAGCTCGCAGGGCTGCCATCGGCTGCAGGCGCCGTCGGGAACAAGTGCTTGCGCTCGACGAGCGGGCTCGACTCACCCTTCGCGCGAATCACACCGGCCTCGACCGTATGCTGCAACTCACGCACGTTGCCCGGCCAATCCGCCGTCTCGAGTGCGAGGAACGCACCGGCCGACAACTCCAGCGCCGGAAAGCCGTTCGCCTCGCAAGTCGTCGCGCAGAAGTGCGACGCGAGTGGTTGAATGTCTTCGCGCCGCTCCAACATCGAAGGCAATCGAATCGGGAACACATTCAACCGATAGAACAGGTCTTCACGGAACCGCTTCTCGCGGACGGCTTCACCGAGATCGGCATTTGTCGCCGCGACCACGCGAACGTGCGCCGACCGCGGCGTCGAGCTGCCGAGCGCGTAGTAGTCGCCCGACTGCAACAACTGCAACAGCTTCGCTTGTGCGCGCAGCGAGAGCTCGCCGACCTCGTCCAAGAACAGCGTGCCGCCTTCAGCTGCTTCGACCTTGCCGACGCTACGTTTCTGCGCCGTCGAGTGCGCGCCGCGTTCGGAGCCGAACAACTCGTTTTCGAGTAGGTCTTCCGGCAACGCGGCGCAGTTCAGCTCGACGAACGGACCCGAGCGGTGCGGGCTGTTGTCGTGAATCGCGTGCGCGACTTGCGTCTTGCCCGTGCCTGAGTCGCCCGTCAGCAGCACACCGATCTTCAACGGCGCGACCAGCGACAGCTGCTGGAACACTT
>DASRXR010000328.1:0-11975 GCA_035687405.1 Polyangiales bacterium | reverse complement strand
GCAGACGAACAAGATCGGCAACGGTAAGTGCTGGTGCGCGCAATGACACGCGGCGTTGATCGCGCCAGTCGCCGTCGAGTGATTGGCGCTCGCGTCACCGAAACTACACACCACGATCGCGTCTTCGGGATATTGGCACGCGATCTCGAGCTTCGTCGCGCGTTCGATCGAGAGCGCGAGGCCGACCGCGCGCGGCAAGTGGGAGGCGATCGTAGACGTCTGCGGAATGATGTGCAGCGCCGCACTACCGAAGACTTTGTGCCGCCCACCCGCGATCGGTTCTTCCGTCGATGCGACGAGACCCAACAACACGTCGCGAATCGGGTCGAGCGCGTGCCCTTGCGCGACGTACATCCGCGCGCGCTCCGCGTAGAAGCCGCCCGACCGGTAGTGGAGCAGCGCGGGATCCGTCACGCAGGTCGCGGCAGCGATCGCGACGTTGCCTTCGTGGCCACTACTTCCGATTGTGTAAAAACCAGTACCCCGCGCGCGTAGCCACCGCGCCGCGAGGTCCAAATGGCGGCTCTGCAGCTGTGAGTCGAAAAGCTGAAGGGCGCGCTCACCACTCAGACGGGCAGGTGGTCGAATGCGAGAGGTTGGATCACCAGGCGTCGGATGAACAGCAGGCTCGAGCGCTTGCAGAGTCTTGCTGAATGCAGCGTCGATGGCTTCGAGCGGAGAATCCGGCATCGGTGCGCGACTTCGCTCGACTATACATCAGCCGGCGCTTCCCTGCAGCGATCGTCTAAATACCGGCGAACAACCGCGCCTCGGTTGCGTCATCGGTCGGACTATCGGGTCCGGCACCCACCAAGTCGATGCCGAGCTCGTCCAGGCGGGGCAATGCCGCTGCACGGATAGCGTCGCCTCGCGGACTTGGGGCGTACAAGATTCGCGACATCCACGATTCGCAGCGCAGCAATGCCGCGTGGTAGGCGTGACGCAAGTGATGGTACTTCGCCGCCGCGAGCTGCCAATCTCCGCGACACGCGCCGGCTGCATCCACGAGATGACGCACGTCGCGCAGGGCGAGTGACTGGCCGCAGCCAAACACCGGATCGACGTTGCCCGCGGCATCCCCGATCAGCGCGACGCCGGGCGGCAGCGCCAAATCGCGGAGCGACCAACAAGTCGTCTCGAACGTCGCGAGCGGCCCGATCGCGCGCGCTCGCGCGAGCCAACTCTCGGGCACTCCGACTTCCATGCAACGCCGCAACATGGCGGGCAGTTGCGCGGCGCCGGTGTATCCCCGCCGCTGTGCGCTGCGGTCGGACGGCAAGTCTGACTCATGCCCGGGCTGAGATTGCACCGAACCGTCTTGCCCATCTGGGTCACGTCGAGCGACGAAGTACAGTCGCACGCGGTCTCGAGCGAGTCGCAACACCAACGCGAGCTCGCCGAACTTGGCCGGCAAAAACATCCCGACGGCCTCGCTGTCGCAGCTCACGCCTTCGAGCAAGACGCCAGAGATGAGCATCGGCATCCGCTCACCCGTCACGGCAATACCGAGCTGCGCACGGAGCTGCGATTGCCTGCCGTCTGCGATCACGGCGAGTCGTGCTGTGACGCGCGCGTGATCGCCGTCTCGCGCGAGCTCGACGACTGCAGGCGAACCAGGTTCGATGCGAACCACCTTTGCGCCTGTGCGGACTTCGACACCCACATCGCGTGCCGCTGCTAGCAGCGCTGCTTGAAGCTCGGGGTGGTGCGCGTTGAACACCGTCAGTCGCGAAGAGGTCGTCTGAGCGAGGTCGCGCCGTTCGATGCGCTGACCACCGATGTACGTATCCCAGTAGTGCGCCGCGTGGACGGGTGCCCGTTCGAGCACTTCGCTGAGGCCGAGTCGCTGCGCTTCGGCGACGCCCCACGGATGCAACATTTCTCCGCGCACGCGATCGCGAAACGCAGTCTCGGGTTCGACGATGAGGACGCGTGCACCGGCGCGCTGCGCAGCAAATCCCAACGCAGCGCCCGCAATGCTCCCGCCCGCGATGACGAGGTCGTAGTCGATGTCCATGCACCGAAGCTAGGAGCGCCAGGCGCGGACTGCGATGGGACACCTGTCCTATCCCGGAGCGCACTAAGGCCAGCTCAGGATAGCGGCAACGAGTGCTCGAAGCTGCGCGCAACCGCTTCGGAGCGTGTCGACACTTCGAGCTTCTGGAACAAGTGACTGAGTTGATTGCGCACCGTCCGAAACGATGTGCCGCACGCCAGTGCGATCTCGCGATTCGTGTAGCCGAGCCTGAGATACTGAACCAACTCGCGCTCGCGCGGGCTCAAGTCCGGTGCGCCGGCGATAGTCGTCTGACGACTCGCGATCGCGAGCTCGCAGACGGTCAGTAGTGAACGTGCTTCCGCCAGCGCCGCACATTGCTCGGATGTGAACTCGCCACGCGTGCATCCGAGCACCAGCGTCGCCAATGGCTGCGTCGGTATGCCCATGAAGAGCAGCAGCGAGCTGCGTCCGCGATGCGGCTGGATCAGATCGTGATAGGTCCGAGTGCGCTGGAGCGCGGTGCGCCCGAAGAACTCCACGTCCACCGCGACACCGGCCTCCCGAAGAGCCTTCTGCTTCATCGGCTCGTATTCGCGACTGTATTCGTGAAAACGCCCGACGGACTCACGCCGCACCTTCGGATCGAAGCCCGGCGAGTGCGGGCCGATACGGTCCTCACGAACGCAGAACGCCAAATCGAAGCCGACCGCGTGCTCGAGCCAGCCGAACAGCGGGCGCTCGTAGTCGGCCCAATCCGCCGCAACGGCAGCAGCGTCGACTAACTCAGCGAGACGTGGAGAAATCATGAGCTGCACCCGGCCTGTCTCAGTACTTACTGATGAGGCCGCGCAGCAGGTGAAGTTTCAAGTGGCTCACCCGCCCAGTCGACAACGCCTGCGCTCAAAGCGAGATATCCTGGAATACCCTGCTCGAGCGACCGGCGCGCCCCGTGTCGTGAGTTGGATGCCGCTGATCTCGCGCACAAGGCGCAGGTCCAGCGTTCCCACGTGATCGACACGATCCGCGGGCTCAGTTCGTATGAATGTCAGACGCTAGCGAAGCGCTAGCAGGCGATCACAAACCTTCGAGCGGGTCGTTGTCGCCGAGATCCACCGACGATCCGGAGGAGGAACTCTTGGACGACTTCGCCTTTGCGAGCGAGCGGTCATCCGACTTGCTCGAACGTGAAGCGCGCTCCTTCTTCTTCGCCTCGCGGGCTTCGGCGCGTTCCCTCTTCTTCGCCTCGCGAGCCGCGCTCTTCGAGCCCGGATCGGTCGCGATTCCGGCTGCCTGCGCTTGCGTGTTCGCGCTCGCGCCTTGCGAGCTGCTCTGGGTGTCGAGCGGCCCGGTGCCCACCAAAAAGGCACCGATGGCGAGCGCGATGCCGGTCGCTTGATGCTTCCAGCTCTGCCCACGTGCGGTCGCGCGAACGCTTTCAGAAAGTTTCATGACTTGCTCTCCTCGTACTTCAACGACGTATGCGGCCCTGCAAGAAGATAAATCCAAGCGTTCGCTCTAAGTGCACCCCGTACTAGCAACCTCAACAGGGGAGCCTCAAGCATAATCGCGTCTCCATGTGCAGATAGCCGGTGGCGCGGCGGGTGTACACGTTCAGTAGTAGCGGCGCGATATTTGCGAGAACGCAGGATCCGTGGCCGTTCTGCAGCCCCTGCAGCTAACGGCGGCAGGCGTCAGAACCGACTCCAGACGTGTTAGAAGCGATCGAGAACAGGACATATGTCACCTAATCTGTATGGCGCGGCCAGCGTTAGAGTGGCACTCGACGGTCGCGTTTCACGCTGCGGTGAGCTTGCCAATGCTGAACGCGCTGCTTACGCCGCAGCGAGGCTCGCAACCGAGCGGTGCTGCAGCAGCGATGATCCAGGCAAAGCTGCGCACGCCCTGGTCGCGAGACCGGGAGAGCGTCATTCGTGGCTCGTCCCGCTACCTCCGACGGCGCTGATGAGCGGTGGCCACGAGGGCAGGTATCATTACTGGTCAGCGGGGTTCCGGGACGGTTCCGGAGGCCAGCGCCCCCAATCACTTCGACCGACGGCGCAGGAGGGACAACTGTTGGCGTGAATAGGTCGGCGGCCTCGCCCTCTGACGAACCGCACGATGACGTCGCCGCACGATGAGATCGTGTCGACGTCCGGGATTGCCGCGGCGCCGCCTCATCGGTCACGCCAACATGCCACGCGCTAAGCTCCGCGCATGCGACCGACGCCATCGGCGTTTCAAGTCATTCGCGAAGCGACACGACCGCTTCGCTCGTGGCTCGAATCTGGACACGCCTCGACGACGGCAGCTTCGACGACGCCGGGTTACGCCAGCTTTCTACGCGCGCTCCACACCGTGTACGGCGAGTTGGAGCACGCGACTATGACGTGCACTCGCGAAGCACTCCGCAACGCGCAGCCATACCTCGCCGAACGGCGTCGCGAGCTCGAGCGCCATTTGCTCGAACGCGGTGACGATCCGCACGCGATCGACGCGGCTGCGTTGCAGGCACTCGTGTTGGGCCAACACGTTCGGCGCGACGCCGCACGCAACGACGCAGCACTTGTTGGATACATCGAGGTGCTCGAGACCTCGCCCGCGACTGCAGCACTCACGCAGCGCCCGTCTGCAGACAACGCTGTTCTTGCGGAGCTCGAGAGCAGCCTGACCAGCGACGCGGAGCTGACGGAAGCCATCGTCGGCGCAAAGCATGCGCTCGAATGGCTCGAGACGATTCGCGATGCGATCGCGACCGGTCGGCTCGACGACGGCCTCGCCGGTGCGCTGAACCGCGAAGCGGGTACACATGCGATTGCGCGCGACCTGCGCGAAGTGCATGCCGCACTACTCGCGGGCGAACGATCACGTGAAGCTTGGTCTTATTATCAGGCACGTTACGGCGAGCGCGGCTTACGGTTCACGCGCAGTGACAGCGCATGGCTCGTAACTTTGTCGCGCGAAACTCCGGAGCTGGCGACGCGACAGATCACCTGGTTGGGCCGCGTCCTGGCCGCACGAGGGATGCCTCGGTTCTTGCTCGAGTGTCACCTCGAAGTGCTGCACGACCAGCTGACCGCGTTCGTGCCGGAGCGCGCCACGGCGTACGATGCGTTGCGTCGCATCGCGGCCGAGCTGGCGAATGAGCGTCGAACGTTGCTTAGCGATGCTGAGAGCGACGCGTTAGCTCGCGAGTTCGTGGTGGGTGACACAACCGCTGACACAACGGTGAAGCTTCACGTCCCACCACTCGAGGCCGGCAAGCTCATCGTTGCAGCGGCCCTCGACGAAGCCAGTGGCGTCCCGGGCGCAGCCCAAAGTTTGTGCCATTGGCTCGAAGATCCAGCACGTTTCCCGACGGCGTGGCGCGACGCGGTCGCGCGAACGCTGCAAGCAACGAGAGCTGCGCTGAGCAGGTCGAACTGACCCAACTGCAGACTGCGCGGCGGAACCCAACTTAGTGACATCGCTAGAACGGCGTTCGGCGTCGGCAGGCGCGAAGTTTCCTAGACGTCACACGCAAGAAAGCACCGCAAAAAAAGTGCTGACTCAGCACGCTGCCTTGTCACGCAGCGCACCGAAGTACTTGGAAGATCGTCACCACGACAATCCGGAAACGTAGCCTCGTCGCCTCGCGTCCGCTGCGCATGCGCGAGCGCAGGATTCGGCCATCTCGCAAGCTTCCTCACTGCTGCGGTCATGACTTGATCATACCAAGGTCTGGTAGCTGCCACTGGCTCGAATGCTACGTAAGCCATGTATGAACGCACTGACTCGCACAGCGACTGAAGCGCGTGCCGTGGCGGTCATTGACGATGACCCGGCAGTGCGCCAAGCGGCCGGCAACCTCTTGCGCTCGATCAATGTGCGCGTCGAAGTGTTCGCATCCGCTGAAGACTTTTTGGACTACCCCCGCATCGACGTCGTCGCGTGCGTCGTCGTCGATATCCGGATGCCGGGCATGAGTGGGTTCGATTTGCAGAGCTACCTCGTTCGTCAAGGTCGCTCGCTCCCCACGATATTCATCAGCGGACACCAGCACACGGCCTGGATCGTGCGCGCTACGCAGCTGGGAGCGGCGTTTCTGTCCAAACCGTTCTCGGAAAACGCGCTTCTGAGCGCTCTACGCAGAGTGTGCGGCGAGAGAATCAATCTCCCCGATCTCGACCGTCACACTCGCAACACCTGATGGCTTACCCGGAGGGATCGATCGATGGAAACAGTCTTCAATGAAGCAGTGGGCGCAGCAGTCCCGGACCCAACCCCTTCCACGGACCCGGACGGGTTCGAGCGGGTTGTCGGCACTAGCGCGCGACTCACTCAAGTCGTCAGTAAAGCCCGCGTCCTGGCGGGCGTGAACGCAGCCGTGCTTCTGCACGGAGAGACCGGCGTCGGAAAAGAAGTGTTTGCGCGGGCACTCCACGAACACGGCTCTCATCCACGCGCCCCATTCGTCGCGTTGAACTGCGGAGGTTTGTCGCGGGAGCTTCTCGCGAGCGAGTTATTCGGCTACGTGGACGGCGCGTTCACCGGGGCGCGACGAGCCGGTATGATCGGAAAAGTCGAAGCAGCCAACGGCGGCACGTTGTTCTTGGACGAAATCGCCGAGTTACCACTAGATTTGCAACCGTTCTTACTTCGTGTGCTCGAAGGGGGCGAGGTCTATCCGCTCGGCAGCAACAAGCCTCGCCGCGTGCGGTTTCGCTTGATCGCGGCATGCAATCGCGAGCTCCCGGTCGAAATTAAAGCCGGACGCTTTCGGATGGATTTGTTCTATCGCATCTCGGTCACATCACTTCACATCCCACCGCTGCGCGAACGCAAAGAGGACTTGCCCGCGCTGGTCGAGCATTTCGCCGAGGGCGTTGCGGAACGTCACGGGACGCGTCCCAAGCGATTTTCGAGTGAAGTCTTAGAAGCGTTCGCGAGCTACAGCTGGCCCGGCAACCTACGCGAGCTGCGAAACGTCGTCGAAGCCATGATGTTACTGAGCGACGACGACGCGGTGGGCTTATCCGCGTTGCCGCTCGACTTGCTCGCGCCCGTTCCGGCCCCGCTCAACGTGCCTATGCCCGAGACTGCAAATGCGAATGCAAACGCGCACGCTCCACTGCGCGGCCTGCGCGAAGCGGAGCGCGAGGCGATCGAAACGGCCATCGGCGCGCATGCTGGCAACATCACTTTAGTCGCGCGCGGCCTCGGCATCTCGCGCAGCACGCTCTATCTCAAGCTAAAGAAGTACGGCCTAGAGCACTCGCTCAACAATGCCCGCTCGAGTTTGAGTTGACCCCTGTCACAAGGCTAACACCCGCAATCACACCTAAGCATGATGAGGTCTTCGCGCAAAGCGGTGCGGACCTCGACTTCAACGCGCCGCGGAAGCGCTCGAGCACGTTCGACGGTTCAAGTTCCAACATGATCTCCGACCTCCTGTGTGGTGCGGCGCCGCGGATGGTGTGGTCGCGCGCTCGCAGGTTGGACCCACGTGCGTCGCAGCGTGAACGAGTCCTCCGCGCCCCAGGCATGTTTGTGTAACTCCTGGCCGCGCAGAAACTCGATCGCGCCGGCGCCCGTGTGAATGGCCGCCTGGATTGCGCGCTCGAGCACGACCGCGCCGGGGCTCATCCTCGCAAACTCGGGATCGAAGCCGCTGAGGCAGTAGTAAAGGCGGCGCTTGTCCAGAAACCCATAAAACGCGGCGATCACTCGCTCGTTCGAGCGCAGCGCGTGCAGCCGAAGCACCCCTCGCCGAGCGAGTGCGGGCGCGAGCTCTCGATGAAACGCCACGAGCTTCGCGTCTGCCAGCCCACCCGACCGAAGCTCGGACTCCCCGCGTCCGCCGTGTAGCTCGATGAGCGACCTGAACATCACGTCGACATTGGAAGCGTCGGCGGTCTCGAAGCGCAGCGGCCCGAGCCGTTCGAGCATTCGCCGAGCGTAGCGAAGGTTCTTGCGGAGCGGGCTCGGAACCGCGTCGGCAAATGCCGTCGGCGACGACCGCAAGCGCAGCACGGGACACGCGTGGTGTAAGCACGTAGACGTCGAGCCACGTGAGCCAAGTTCGACTCGCATGAGCGGCGATTCGACTGACAGTTGTTCGAGGTCACATACGTCCCACGCACCCCGACGCGCATGCAACCAATGTTGAACCGCTCGCACGGTGCAGATGAGCTCGTCCGGCCGCAGTAACACGTCCTGATAATCTGACACTCCACTCCCCAGCTGAGTCAGTACGCGACTACCGCGGTGTTCATAGATCAAAAACGGGGCGAGCCCGACTAGCTCTGGGCCTCGAAACACCGCCAGCGTCTTCAAGTCGCGAACACCGAAGTGCCGGCACCAGGCCAGCAGCCACTCCGGACTCTGACAGGGCGTGGCGGTTGGACAACGCTCATACAGCTCCGACCACGCAGGTTTCAGCGACTCGAGCACGTCGACCCGCGTGATCTCGTGGACGCGCAACGGTGGCGCGGCAGGTCGCGCCGGGCGCGTGCTCGCTACAATCTGCGGCCGAGCAGTCGTACAAATGCGTTCGTAGGTCGCGATGTAGCGCTGAACCATGTCTCGTGCCGAAAACTGCTCCTCCGCGGCTTGCCGGCAGTGCCGAGGCGAGAGCTCGTGCACGCGTTGCAACGCGTCCGCCATTTCCTCGCTATCTTCGACGAGAAACCCCGTGCTGCCGTGCTCGATCAAATCGGCCAGCGCACCGGTGCGAAATGCGATCACCGGCGTTCCAGAAGCGAGTGCCTCCATCGCGACGAGAGAGCTCATCTCCGGAGCGAGACTCGGGATCAAGACACAACGCGCCGCTGCGAGCAGCAAGCGTTTACGTTGCATGCCGATCGGCCCGATGAACGTGCGCATCTCGTCGAACAGCGGCGCCAGTTCCTTTTCGAAGTAACGCTGATGATCGGGGTAAGCGAACACTCGGCCTGCAAGCACGAGAGGCACATCCGCGCGTTGCGCTGCAACGAGCCCCTGGTCGAAGCCCTTCTCAGGGCAGATCCGGCCGAGCATCAGCGCGAAGTTCGATTTCTTGTCGAGGTTCGGCCTCAGCTGATCCAGCGGCACGCCGTTGGGATTGGCTTCGAGCAGCCGCTTCGACGCGGGGCAACGGCTATGCTGAGACGCTGACACACACTGCAGGAACAGATCCTCGCGCTCCAGCCGAAAGACTTCGGGCCGGTACCAATCGGGAGGCTGGTGCAACGTGGCGAGCAGCGGAAGCGCAGACTGCGCCGGAAGAAAGCGATCGAAGTCGAGCCCGTGGAAATGCACGAGATCCACTTGGTGGTCGCGCAGCACGCGCTGCACCGACGCCGCATGCGCGCGCTGTGCGGCTCGCAGCGCGAGCTCGCCCAGTTGCGCGGGCTCGCGATGCGAGGCGAAGAGCTCACCCCGACACTTCGAGCCCTCGCACGCAAGGACGATCGAACGATGACCGGCGTGCACCAGTCCTTCGTCGATCATCGAGATAACTTGTTCTGCTCCGCCCACCGCATCCACGCCCACCGGGGCAAACGGATGCGCAACGTTCAATATCGTCAGTTGCACTGATCGCACCATCCCCATGCGCCGTACGTGCGACGGCATTGCGAAGCGCGGCTAGTGCACGATCGAGCGTGCACGCGGGCGCTCCAGACAGCATCGCTCGGATAGCAAGACATGCGCCCACGTGTTTGGTGTGCACCGGCACAGTCGGTTGCACTCGTGCATGCGTTCTATCGGACAGCTATGGCGATCGAGTGTCAGAGCGTCCGATTCTCAATCGGTCGGCGTCCCAGGAAACGACGTGCACTTGATCCTCGATCTCTGTGTCACTCATTCGATCCGATGTGAATGGTGACCGCGGTAACAGTTCGCGTTGCGAGCGCAAGCGCGCCCCACTTCGATACGCCGGCACAACCGTTGCCTATGTCGACTGTATGAACATGCCCGCACCCGATATCTCTCGTAGCCCCACACGAGCAGCGTCGACCCTCCCCGGCTTTCGACTCGGTCGCATCTCCGGCGTCGAGTTAGTCGCCGACTTCAGCCTGCTGTTCATCGTCATATTGATCGCGTTCAACCTCGCGCTCGCCGTCCTGCCTGCCTGGCATCCTGGCTGGCCTCCAGCGCTACGCTGGGGCGTCGCGTTGCTCGCGGCGTTGATGTTCATTGCCTCGATTGCAGCGCACGAGCTAGCCCACGCGCTCGTTGCAAAGCACTACAAGCTTCCCGTGCGGCGCATCACACTCTTCTTGTTCGGAGGAATCGCACATCTAGAACGCGAACCCGATTCGCCGCGCGCTGAGTTCTGGACGGCAATCGTTGGCCCGCTGCTCAGTATCGCGATCGGTGTCGTGAGCGTGATGCTCGGGGGACTCTTAGTCGGCGACATGGCGCGGCTCGAGAACGAGCCGATGAATGCAATCCAGCACGCATCTCCGCTCGCAACCATCTTGCTCTGGCTCGGCCCCATCAATGTCATGCTCGGATTGTTCAACATGGTGCCGGGCTTTCCGCTCGACGGTGGCCGTGTCCTGCGCGCGGCCTTGTGGTGGATCACGAAAGACCTTCGCAAAGCTACGCGCATCGCATCGTTCACCGGCCAAGTGTTCGCCTGGTTTCTGATGGGTTTTGGCGTGTTGATGATGTTGGGACGCTCGGTTCCGTTCTTCGGGACCGGTTTCGCGGCAGGCCTTTGGTTGATCTTGATCGGCTGGTTCCTGAACAACGCTGCTCGCGCGAGCTATCAGCAGTTGATGATCCGACAGACGTTTGCGGACGTGCCGTTGCGCGACGTGATGCGCTCGAATGTCATCAGCGTTCCTCCGAACCTTACCGTGAGCGATCTCGTGCGCGACTACATCGTCGGCAATGATCAACGCTCGTTTCCGGTCGTGCAGGACGGAGTGCTGCTCGGTCAGGTTCACCCCGACGACCTGCGCGACCTACCACGTATCCACTGGAACGACACGCCGGTGAGCCGGATCATGGTGCCCGCCAATCGGCTGCGCGTGATGAAGCCCGAAGACGACGCTATGGATGCGCTGCAAGAGCTCGCAGAACAAGACCCGATCCCGGTCGTGGATCACAGTCATCTCGTGGGCATCGCACGTCGCGACGATCTGATGCGGTGGTTGGCGTGGAACTCCCAGCGCACGTCGCCGCGGCCTGCGTGAGCCGCTGACAATTGCCACGGGAGCGGATCAGCCGGCTTTGCGCGAGCTCAGGTCGATTGCAATCGTGGCGGCGTGTGCGTCTCGCGCAGGGAGGCTACGCCGCATGCGCTCGCCGTTCTCGCGCCACCACTCGCGCGCTGCATCTGCATCGTAGCGAGCCGCATCACTGCACGTGAGAAGTGCCGCGCGCAGCGCCTGGGCAGTTGCGGGACGATCCTCGCGTGCTTTCGCAAGGCACCCGAGGATCACTTGCTCGAGGTCGGCCGCAACCGGTCGGCCGAGTCTCACCGAGGGCGGCGTCGGAGTCTCAGTCAAATGTTTGCTGCAGATCTCGACCACCGTATTGCCCTCGAACAAGCGCCGGCCCGTGAGCATGAAGTAACCGACGACACCGAGCGCGTAGATGTCCGCACGACCGTCGACCGAGTCAGGCGCCGTGATCGCTTCCGGCGCGAGACACGTCGGCGTGCCGACGAGCGCGTCGACGAAGGTCACTGCGCTTTCCTCCTCTGCAGCCGACAGCGTCTTCACGAGCCCGAAGTCGACGACTTTCACGACGTCCGGCTCGTCCATCCGTGCCGTCAGCATGATGTTCGCCGGCTTGATGTCGCGGTGGACGAGACCGAGCATGTGTGCTTCCGCCAGTGCGCCGCTCGCCTGAGCGAGAATATGGATCACACGCGGTGCATCGAGCGGACCATCGGTCGCGATCAGGCGCTCGAGATCGATCCCGTCGATGAACTCCATCACGTAATAGAAGGTGCCGTCCTCACTGTGGCCGTAGTCGAGAATCGAGATGGTATTGGGGTGTCGAA
>DASRXR010000327.1:0-5073 GCA_035687405.1 Polyangiales bacterium | reverse complement strand
CGGTCTTTGTTCCGCCGCGCCGCCCGCTCGTGATGGACATGCCCGAGTTTCGAGACCTGGCGCCCGCCGGCGGAGAAGGGCTGTTCGCCGATACGAATCCGGTCATCTTGGCGAGCGACGTGGACCCTGGGCTCGCGTCGGTCGTGCGCGAGGGGGCTGAAGCCGCAGGCGTGGCTGCGTCGATCCGCGTCGAGACCAGTGATTTTCGCGATCTGTCCGTTCGCCAAGTCCGAACACTGTCCGGCGCGGACATGCTCGAACGCGGACTCATCATCTCCAATCCTCCGTACGGCGAGCGCATGCGGCCGGACGAGTTACATGAGCTCTACGCCGATCTCGGCCGTTTTTGCGCGAACTTCCCAGGCTTTCGCGCCGCATTTCTGGTCGCGAACCCCGACTTCGAAGCAGCCTTTGGCGGCCGTCCGCGGATCAAGAAGCCGTTGAGCAACGGCCCGCTGCGCGGGCACTTCTATCTCTACGAGCTCTGAAACAGCCGATTTAGCGTTGGCAAACCTCTTGCAGAAGGGGGTTGCCATGGATGCTCAAACACCTTTCGAAGTCTCAAGCTCACAGGTCGAAGCACGGCCTGTCTTTCAACAAGGTGGCGACTCGGTAGCCGCCTCTTCCGGCCCGCTGAGTGCGTGCGCGATCCAGGAGCTGCTCACTCAGGAGTGGCAGCGCGCACGTGGAAGCCGCGGCCAGCTCGCAGTCGTCTTGGTTCGGTCGCTCAACCGCGGTGAACGCGGTCAGGCCCAACATGCTGCGGCGATCCTCGCCGAGCTTCAGCCCAGCGCACGCGTCGGCTCGTACGACCGCTATGCGCTCCTCATCGTCTGCCCGCAGACCCGTGCGGAGTCGGCGACTCAACTCGCCCGGACGCTCGCTGTCCGGCTGTCCGGACGCGGACGAATCGCTTGCGGCGTCGCGGCGCACCCTGAGATGGCGTCTTCGCCGGCCGAGTTGGTCAGTGCGGCCGAGCGTGCGGCTCGCCGTGCGAGCGGTGCCGAGCCCGTCGTGGTCGCTCCGGCGCTTCCGTACGTGGTCGAACCGCGTGCGTCGTTTGCGGCTCCAGTCGCGGGTGTGCTCGCCGAAGCATTGCCGCGTTGGCAAGCGGCCAGCGCGCAGGCGGCTGCGGTGTTGATGCTCGGTGAAGCCGGGGCCGGCAAGCAGACTATCGCGCAAGCCATGCACCTGCAGGGCGCGCACAAGAACGGCCCGTTCAAGGTCGTGCATTGCTCGGCGATTCCGGAGGATGCGATCGCGAGCGTCTTGTTCGCGACCGATCGCGGCGCGTTCGCGGATGCGAAGGGCGGCACCTTGTTCCTCGAGGACGTCGCGGCATTGTCGCTCGCGGCTCAGTCGCTGCTCGTGCAGACGTTGGAGACTCGAAGCTTGCCGGGTGCTACGCAGCCGCTCGACGTGCAGTGCGTCGCGTCGACGCATCACGACCTCGGTGCGTTGTGCGCGCAGGGTCGGTTCCGGGCGGATCTGCTTCAGCTGTTGAATGCGGTGAAGCTCGAAGTGCCGGCGCTTCGCAATCGGTCAGAAGAGATCCTGTCGCTCGCCGAGCACTTCGTCGCTGCGATCAGTGCGCAGTGGGGTGCGGTTGCGCCGCGGATCACCGAGGAGAGCCGCTCGTTGCTTGCGGACTACGCGTGGCCGGGCAACGTGAGTGAGCTTCGTCACGTGATGGAGCGAGCGGTTGCGCTCGCTGAGGACGACTCGATCACGCCGGCGGAGTTTCCGGAGCACGTTCGCACCGCGGTTGCGGGCGAGTCCGAGCCGGAGCGTGTGTCGTTGCCGCGTGGGTTCCTCGATTTGCGGGCGAGCTTGTTGGATCACGAGGCGATGTTGATTCGTCAGGCGCTTCAGTTGACTCGGGGGAATCAGCGGAAGGCTGCAAGTTTGCTGAAGTTGCCGTTGCGGACGCTCGAGCGGAAGCTGCGCAACTTGGGCGGGCGGCAGCGCCTGATGGCGTCTTGAACGCGGTAGTCGGGGGTTACGGCGAACTTAGTCTGAGAAACTTAACTTCGGATAAGACTTGTGACGCCGCGCGAACAGGGTGCCGCCATCAGCTGCAAGCCTGTTCGCGCCGTGCGGAGCTCTGGCTCGGTGGTGTGGAGCTGAAGCAGGTTCGGATCTAGACCACCTGGTCAGAGTGGGGATCGTCGGGGGAAGCGAGTCTGAACGGGAAACACGGGGGTCGCGGCGGCGTCTGGCGAAGGGGAGATCGCCAGCGCCGTTGTTGTTTAACCCACGCGCTGTCCACGGTGCGTGCGAACCGACCGTAGCTTCCGTATGAGTTACTGCGCGTTGAGCGCTTTTCTCAATGCCTTCAACTGCTCGCGCAACTTGATGATGTCGGCCAGTGGGACTGGCGACATCTCCAGGAGCGTTCGCGGCACACACGCTGCACGCTTCTTCAACGCTAGACCTTCCGGCGTTAGGCCGAGCAACAACTCTCGCTCGTCCTCCGTCGACCTCGTACGCGTGATCAAGCCGCGCGCCATCAGTCGCTTGAGGAGCGGCGTCAGGGTTCCCGAATCGAGCGCGAGCCTCTCACCCAACGCCTTCACCGTGGGGCGCGGCTCTCGCGTCTTGGCCCAACTCCATAAGACGAGCAGAACCAAATACTGCGCATGCGTTAGGCCGAGCTCAGTCAGCGCAGGCCGATAAGCCTTCACGACTTGCCGCGCCGCGACATCGAGCGCGAAGCACAACTGATTGTCTAAGTTGAGCAGGTCATCGTCCGACACGCGGCTCACCGCGCGTCGGACTTTTCGTGGCGCACTTTCCACTAGCGGGCTCGCTCGCGCTTGCCTGCTCGTGACTTGGCGCGACGACGCGCGCTGTACAGCGCGAGCGCGATCAATGTCGTTCCTGTGAACAGGCCCGAGGGCACGCCAGATCGCGGCGCTGCCACGACCGAACAACCGCTATCGCTCGCGGGTGCAGGCGTCGGAGCATCTGTCGCGAGTGCGCCTGCACCAGTGGCCGGCGACATGATCGTTCCAGTTCCCGCGGTCGACGTAACGGCGCCGCTTCCCGCGGCGCCCACTGCAGGCTTGCCGGCAATGCTTGTCGCTGGCGCTCCAGCGCTCGGCGTGCCAGCGGTCGACGTGCTTCCGGCACTACCAGCCGCGGCTCCCGCCGCTGCGCTCGCTCCAGCCGCACCTGTCGCGGCGCCGGCACTTCCAGCCGTTGCGGTGCCGCCGCTACCAGCTGCAGGTGCTGAACCGCCGGCGCCAGCAGCTGCTGCGCCACCGCTACCTGCTGTTCCAGCGCCCGCCGCCGGGCACTCCATGCCCATGTTCATCGCCGGTGCCGTGCTCGCGCCTGGGCCATTCGTTGCACCCTTCACGAGCTTGATGTCGATACAGCGGTGATAGATGTCTTCGAGCGAAGCGCCGCTTGCGGCACACGAGCCCTGGGGGCAGTAGGCGCCGTGAACAACGTCTTCCATGACTTGCAGAACCTGCAACGTGCAGTTCGCGCATTCGACGTCCGGAAGCTTGATGTTCCAGCTGCCGCCCTTAGCTGCAGTTTGGAGATGCGGGTCGAGGTTGTCCCATAAGACGACTGCGCCTTTCGCCGCGCCAGCCGTCGTGCAGTAGTCGGATTTCCCGCACTGATCGTCGGCGTTGTAGGGACAGGCTCTCGTCTTGTCGATCGGGTCGATCGAAGCAGGCTCCACGAAATCCTCACCGTCGTTGTCGAACGCAATTCGAAAATAGCTTGGATGCGGGACGTCCTCGTTCACCGCGAGCGTGATCGTTGCGCCGGGCGCAAACGTGTAGACCATTCCGTCGCCTTTCGCTCCGTCACACGGCGACTGCTTCTGGTCTCCACCGCGGCTCTGCAACGCGCCCTTCGTACTGATGTGCGCGTGAGCGGGTGCGGCCGTGAGTGAGGCCGCGCCGATCGCGCCGGCCACCACAGTTAACGTCCAGTGGTTCTTCTTCATGCATCCCTCTCTAGCCGGCGCAAACAGTGCGCTAGCGAACAGGGCTGCAAGCTAGACGGCGCACAATTGTGTCGTCAACAACTAGATTGTGCGCAAGCCGTTCTATGACACAGCTGCTGCACACCGATTGGGTGCAGCAGCTGTGAAACACGTTGCAGGTGGCGCGAAAGAGCCGCGCTCTGGCCGATCAAGTGATGAGTGGCGCAATCAGTAGCGACACGACTGCCATCACCTTGATCAGAATCGAGACGCCTGGACCGGACGTGTCCTTGAACGGGTCGCCGACCGTATCGCCGACCACTGCCGCTTTGTGCGCGTCGGAACCCTTTTTGTGACCCGGAAGCCCACCCTTTTCGATGAACTTCTTCGCGTTGTCCCAAGCACCGCCGGCATTCGCCATCAACAGCGACAACGTTGCACCGACCGTCAACGCACCCGCAAGCGCACCCGCCAGCACCTTCGCGCCGAGCAGAAAGCCGATCAACACCGGTGCGATGATCGCAATCGCTCCCGGCGCGATCATCTCGCGAATCGCAGCCGTCGTAGCGAGGTCGACGATGCGCGCCGAATCAGGCTCCGCACCTTCTTTGCCCTCGAGCAAACCCGGAATCTCGCGGAACTGGCGCCGAATCTCTTCGACGATTGCACCGGCCGCACGGCCGACCGCAGTCATCGTCGTCGCACCCACCAAACACGGCAGGATCGCGCCGAACAACAAGCCCATCAACACGTCGGAGTCGACGAGGTTGAGCTCCAAGGCTTTCATGCCGCGCGCGGCACGACTGACGTTCACTTCCATGTTGAACGCAGCAAACAGCGCGACGACGGTGAGCACCGCCGAACCGATCGCAAAGCCCTTACCGACTGCAGCCGTCGTATTGCCGACCGCATCGAGCTCGTCCGTGATCTTGCGAACCTCTGGCCCGAGACCACTCATCTCGGAGATACCACCACCGTTGTCCGCGATCGGACCATACGCATCGACCGTCATCACGATCGCAGTCGCCGCGAGCATGCCGACCGCCGCGAGCGCGATGCCGTACAACCCGAGCATCTCGTTACTGACGTAACCGACGAGGCAGAGCGTAACGAGCGGGATCGCGCAGCTC
>DASRXR010000326.1:0-3040 GCA_035687405.1 Polyangiales bacterium | reverse complement strand
ATCGTGACCTCGCGCTGTCATGGGAGTTTCGTTACACGTTTTACGACGACTTCGGCGTGCAGACGTACAAGCCGATCGCTCAGTACCAAGCGATGCTGAAAGTCGCGGGGTTCTCGGACTTGAAGGTCATCGATCGCATCGACGACACCCTCTACGGAGTGTTGACGGCCCGATAGATGAGCGCGGGTCACCGAATGTATCTGGCGTACGTGTGCGTTCTGTTCAGCGCGTGTGCTGGAGATCCGATGGGCGCGCACGCGAGCAAGACAGGCAAGGCAGCGGACGGCGGCGGAAGCAAAGACGACGAGCCCGAGCGACGTCCTGCCGCGATGGGCGGCCGAGCTGCGGGCGAGTTCTGCGAGCTCGCGGCCAAGCCGCCGAGTGGACGGCTCCGGATCAAGGTCTCCGGCACCGATCGAGAATACGAGCTCGTGTTGCCGGACAGCTACGACGGCCGCAAACGTTTTCCGGTGTTGTTCGCGTGGCACGGCACGAGCAGTAGCGGCCTCGAGTTCATCGAACCGTATTACGGAGCGATCGTCGACGGGGTTGCAGGACGCGCGGTGATCGTTGCGCCCGATGGGTTGATCGAGGACGAGGGTGAGTGGGCGGGCATGACGCGCTGGCAGCTGTCCAGCATCGATGGAGCGTTCTTCGACGTGCTACTCGACAAGTTGAATCGGGAGTACTGCATCGATCCACAACGCGTATTCGCGACGGGTCATAGCATCGGCGGGTACTTCACGAACTATCTCGGTTGCACACGCGGCTCGCGCCTGCGTGCGATCGCGCCTGTTGCGGGCGGAGGTCCACTCGACGGTTCCGACTGCACGGGTCATCCGGCCGTGATGATCGGACACAACCCTGCCGAGTGTGCCGAGGTCACGCCGCCCAATTGTCCGTTTGCCGTGCCGTGGGCAGACACTGGTTGGCGGAGCACGCAGTTCTGGGCAGAGCGCAATGGCTGTGCCGATCCGGGGCCGATGCCGACCGAGCCATACGATGACAAGCCGCCGTGCCGCCCGCTCACGGACTGCGATCCGCTGTCTCCCGTGACGTTGTGCCTTTACGACTACGAGTCGGTGTTCGCGGGGCCACACGCGTGGCCGACACCGTGGATGGCTGGGGCGATCATGGACGCGTTCTTGAGCTTACCTGCGGAGTGATTCGTATGTGCGGAATCGCAGCGCTCGTCGGAGAGAGTGTTCGCAGCGACGTGCTCGCGCGCATGTCGAGCGTCGCGCAGCGGCGAGGCCCCGAGCACACGCGAACGTTGGTCGTCGGCGACTGCCAGCTCGCTCACAGCGCGCTGCGTTTCGTCGACGTGGGACACAACGAACAGCCGTACGTCATCGATGGATCCGTGATCGTTTGGAACGGGGAGATCTACAACTGGCGGGGGCTGGTTCCTGCAGCTCGGAATGACACGCAAACTCTGCTTTCGGGCTTGCGTGAGCGGGGCGCTGACTTTCTGAATCAGGTGGATGGCCAGTTTGCGTTCGTAGCGCTGATCGGCTCGAAAATCTGGATCGGCCGCGACAAGTGGGGCATCTGCCCGCTCGCATTCGGCCATACCCCCGAAGGTTGGCTTGCGATCGGCAGCACGAGTGAAGTGGTGGAAGCGGCCGGCGTCAGTGTCGTGAAGACAGTTCCTGCCGGAACGATCGGCGTGGTGACTGGCAATCGCGTCGAGCTGAGCGCTTGGTATCGGTTGCCACGGACGCGCGCGCCGGCGGTGCGCCGCATTCTGCCTGAGGACGTGCGCGGGTTCGCGGAGCAGCGCGTAGTGAGTCGCATTCCCGACGACGCATGCGATCTGTTCACGACGATGGGCGGGATGGACAGTCAGTTCGTCACAGCTTGCGTGGCTCGCCACACGCGTGGTGGCTTTGGCGGTGCGGTGACGGTCGTTCCTCGCTTTACTACGAAGCCCGGCGGCGACTACCCCTACGTAAGAGCGACGCTGGATCGACTCGTTGGCGAGGGCATCACGGTCCTGCATCACATCGTCCAACTCACGCTCGAGTTCGCCGCGCAGAACATCGATCGTCTGCTGAAATTGCTCGGCCCGGATCTGTTTCAATTGTTGTGTGCCTTAGGTGAAGACCTCGTCGCCGCCACGGTCCAGCGACTCGGAGCTCGGGTCATCATGACTGCGGGTGGACCCGACGAAGCGGGCCGAAGTTACGACCGCTGGACGTTTCTACACCGGGGTCTCGACGAAGAGCTCGCCTGGAACCGCCTCGCCGAACAGTTCCCGTCGTCGGAAGGCGTACGCGCCGGTCTCGTGTTTGGTGAACGCGGCATCGAGAACCGCGTACCGCTCGCCGATTTGATCGAGCTCGCGACCGACATCACACCTGAAGAAAAGCAGTGCGTTCACGAAGAAGGTGATGTCTCCACGCTCGCGAGCATGCGCATGGAGGGCAAGATCTTCTGGCGACGCGCGCTGCGTGGAGCGTTACCGGACGCGTGCATCGATGCACGCAAAGAGCCGATCCACAGCTCGATCGGTGCGATGCCGGTGGTCGCCGAGCTCGCGCACGAAGACCGCGAGTATCAGTACTACCGGAGCGAGTTTGCGCTCCACGCGTTCTGGTTGGGTTGGAACGGAATCGTCTTTGCAGACCTGCGCAACCTCGATCCGCGCGACGCCCTCACGGAATGCCAACTCTATGCACTCTACCGCTGGAGCCGCTTAGAGCCGCGGCTGTTCAACCGCGGCGGAGAGCAACGTTACGGCCAATATACGGGTTTCATTCCGCGCTCGGAGGATGTCCCGGTGGAGCGCACGCATAAACCGCTTTGTTACGACTGGCAGTTGGGACGGGAGGTACCAATTCGGAGTGTGCACTAGCTCAGCTTGCACAAAGCCGGATCAGAGGGTGAACGCGGTTCCGATGCTCAGACTGTGCACCGCGCTCAGCAGCCCGTCGGGGGACTCCAAACGTAGCAGCGCGTAGTTGGCAAACACAGACCATTGCGCCGCGGTACGCACGCGAGCGCCCGCCAATACAGCCCACCTGCTGCGATCCTGAGC
>DASRXR010000325.1:0-2542 GCA_035687405.1 Polyangiales bacterium | reverse complement strand
CTCTTCCTGCGCGCGAACATCGCGCTCAACGGCTTGCAGAACATCGACGCGACCCAAGTCGCACTGACCGACAAGACCGGGACCACCACCCTCTTCCACGACGAGGGCAACTGGGGCCACTCGGTGATGAAGCAGCTGTCGTCGCGCAGCGAAGAGGTCGCGACCGAGTCGTTCTCGGACTTCGTCGCGCGCAAGGGCATCGGCCGCATCGACTTCATGAAGTTCAACTGCGAGGGCGCCGAGTTCCCGATCCTGATGACCGCGCCGATGGAGCTGCTCGAGCGCATCAACATGATGCTGGTCCTCTACCACTGCGACTTGGCCAACAACGCGAGCCTCGACGACCTGATCGCACGCCTGGACAAGGCCGGCTTTGCGCACGACATCCGAAAGCAGACCGAGCACCGCGGCTGGCTGGTCGTCACCCGCCGCAACATCCCGCCGCGGGCCTAGGCGTCGCTGTCGTCGAGCGGTGATTGCGGCTTGCGGTTGAGCTTGAGCTGCACGACGTCCGGGCGCGCGTAGTGCCCGGCGGAGTCCACGATGCTTTTCATCGCGTCGATCAAACCGAAGTCGAGCTCGGCGTAGAGCAGAGTCTCGCCGTCGAGCGCGGGGCCTGCGAGCCATTCGCCGCGCGGCGTGATGATGCCGCTGTAGCCCCCGCCCAGCTTCAGCTTGCTCCGAGCCTCGACCGGCAGCGCGGCGAGCGCCTGCTCAGTGAGGACTGAGGTCGCGTTGAGGACGAACGCTTGCGCTTCAAAGGCGTAGTGGCGCGCCGCGGCGTCGATCAAGTTGTTGATACCGGGCAGCCCGCCGGGCCAGCCGGCCACGTGGATTTGCTCGCCTTGGGCCTGCAGCGCGTAGCGGAAGAGCGCGTTGCTGTGCTCGTAACAGATCAGGCCGCCGAGCGTGCCGAGCGCGGACGGATACACGTTGAGATCGCTGCCGTCGCCGCGGCCCCAGAGCAGGCGCTCGTGGCTGGTCGGAACGAGCTTGCGCCGGCAACCCACGATCGCCCCGTCCGGGCCGAGAAAGAGCTGCGAGTTGTAGAGCGTGCCGCCGCGTCGTTCCTGCACGCCGATGACGACGTGGCACTCGGCACTGCGCGCCGCGGCAGCGAGCGCGGCGGTCTCCGGGCCCGGCACCTGCAGCGCGTCGCGATACGCCGCGCGCAGGTGCTCGTTGATCTGAGTCGGCGCCAAGAACAGCGCGAAGTACGGATAGCCCGGGATGAACGTCTCGGGAAACGCGACGAGCCGCGCCCCGTTGCGCGCGGCTTCTGCGATTGCAGTGCACGCTTTGGCGACCGTTCGATCGCGATCAAAGCCTTCAGGCGCGAGCTGTGCCACGGCAACTTTGATCGGACCCATCGTCACCTCGCCGGCAAGCGTCGGATGACTTGCGTTCCGCACACAAGCGCTCGCACACAGGAACTGCATATTGATAAGGGCGGCGAGAAGGTCGGCAACCACCATCCGATCACCGCCGGGCTGCTGTTAGAATAAATCCCATAGGCGGTGCCGGGATGTCTGTTTTAGTAGCTGTTTTCCATTCACGGGCTTCGGTCGTTTTGATCCTGTGCGCGCTGCTCGGCGCGGCCTGCGGTGGCCCGAGCGATGGAGCGAGCGTCAGCGTGGGCGGTGGCCACGACGCCGGCGACGACCCCGACGACATGGCGATGGATGGGCCCAATCCGGGCTGCGACATGGTCGAGCTCGACGGCGACTTCGTCGTGGAGCACGAAAAGAATTTCACCGCGCGCTATCGCATCGGCGAGCGCTCCACGAAGACGATCATGCTGTTCGGCGGCGAGCCCGTCGAGGACGACGACGTGCTGAGCAACGCGTACATCCTCGGCCTCGACAAAGAGGACGCGCTGATGCTCGCCGAGCTGTTCCCGGACTTCTACTTGTGCAGCTCGCCCGGTGGCGACGCCGCGGCAGATCATATTTTTCCGTACGACCTCGTGCCCGCCAACTGTGAGGTCTACGAGAAGCTCGTCAATGCGCTGACCCGGTTCCGCATCAATCGCGCAGCGGGCGGCGATCGAACGTCGCTGCGCATCGAAGGCGCGCCGCTCGAGCTCGTGTCGGTGATCGACGACGCGAGCGGCGTCGACGTGACCGACCAGGTCACCGAGCAACACTTCCACCTGGTAACCGAGGTCGAGCAGCTCACCGGCGAGAGCGTTCTGGAATTCGGCACGACCGACTGAGCAGGCCTGGAGCGACCTTCGACTTTGCTCGCCGGCTTCCGACTATTGTCGTTTGCGACCGACTTTCGATGATTTCGCCGCTCGAGGGTGCGCGACGCGCCGCACGAAAAGAGCGAGTTGTGGGAGGAAAGATCGCCACACGCCCGCAAAACACAGGCTTTCGTGCCTTACATTTCAAAGCGCAATGTCAACAACAAGCGAAGCACTCTCGTATATCGACGCGCGGCACTGGGAGACCAGCGAGCGGCGTTGCGCGATGATCACGTTCGAAGATACGACGGTGATGTTCACGGCGAGCTGGGGCGCGCCATCGGACATCGAGCGGCG
>DASRXR010000324.1:0-16997 GCA_035687405.1 Polyangiales bacterium | reverse complement strand
AATCCCGACTGGCGGCTCGACATCGTGCCGGCGGATTACGTCGGTCGCGCGATCGTAGAGCTGCACCAGCGACCGCGTGTTCAGCACGGCATCTATCACCTGAGCTCCGGCGCAGATTCGCTGACGTACCAGCAGATCATCGACCACCTCTCGCTCCACGGCCGCGCGCTTCACCCGCGCTTCGTTCCCAAGTGGAATCGCACGTTCGAGCGCGCAGTGAGCGCGCTGTCGAGCACGCCGCGCGAGTGGGGGGCGTCCGGTCCAGCGTCGCTCTTGAAAGTCTTCCTGCCATACTTGTGCTTCGACACGGTGTTCGACAACAGCCGCGTCGTGAGCGCGCTCGGCGACCGGCCGGTGGCGTTCACGAGCTACGCGACGCGTTTGCTCGAGTTCGCAGTCGATCACGAGTTCAAGTTCCCGTACCAACCTTGGCCCGAGTCTGCAGCGGACGGCGGCAGTCGCGTCGGCCCGGCGCAACTCGAGCCTGCGAGCGCGCCATGATCCGCGGCTGGCTCAACAAGCTGACGGATCCCGATCAAGCGCTCTGCTTCGCGATGAGCTCGCTGATCGACGCGGCCGGCGTGAAGTACGCGCTCGCGCAGGAGCCCGTGCGGTATCGCGAGGGCGAGCCGCTCAAGTTGTTCCTCGCGAACTACGTCGGCAGCCGCAACACGGGTTCGGACGTGCGGGTCGAAGAGATCGTCCGGCAGCTGCGCGCGATCCTCGGCGACGACAACCTGCAGCTGACGACGATGACCTTCGATCCGGCGAAGACCGCGAACTACTTTCGCGCGGTGCGTCAGGTCCGGCTGCCGCGGCTCTTCCCGCCGTTCATCGCATCCGAATGTCCGAAACACCACGGCGTCATCGCGTGCGAAGGTTCGATGTTCAAGTCGAAGTTCTCGAACGCGCTCACGATCATGATGGGCGGCGCGCTCGGGATGGCCTCGATCGAAGGTAAACTCGGCGTCGGGTACGGCGCTGAAGCCGGCGCAATGGACGAGAGCCTCTCGCGCTTCGTGCGCAAGCACTGCCAGCAATCGCTCGTGATCTGCCGCAACGAGCCGTCGCGCAAGGTCTTGGGTGCGCTCGGCGTTCGGACTACTTCAGGGACGGACACCGCTTGGACGTTCGAGCCGGCAGCGCCGGCAGTCGGTCATGCACTCCTGCGAGAGCATGGTTGGGACGGCGTGCGGCCGCTCTTGATCGTGTGCCCGATCAACCCGTTCTTTTGGCCCGCGAAACCCGACCTGATCAAGACCGCAGCGCTCAAGCTGGCGGGGCAGTTCGGCGAAGATCACTACGACGCCGCGTATTTTCATACTTGGTCCGAGCAGTCCGAGCGTCGCTACACTGCGTACATCGAAGGGCTCGCGCGGGCGGCTCGCGAGTTCGTGAGCCAGACCGACGCATTTCTGGTGTGCGTCGGAATGGAGATGCTCGATCGCAGCGCGTGCGAAGACTTAGTCGCGCGCTTGCCGAAGGCCGCGCCGTGTTTCGTGAGCGACGAGCACGACATGTACACGCTCGTCAGCGTGCTCCGGCACGCCTCGCTGCTAGTGGCGTCTCGCTTTCACGCGATGGTCACGTCGATGCCGGCAGGCGTCGCGCAGGTCGGCGTGACGATGGACGAGCGCATCAGCAACCTGCTCCAAGATCGCGGCCATTCCGAGCTCTTGCTGCGCGTGGACGAGCCGGGCCTCGGCGATCGTTTGATCCACGCGATGCGGCTCGCCTACGCCGAGCGCGAACGCCTGTACACACAAACTCGCGCGTTCGTGCCGGGCCAGCTGCAGAAGCTCGGCCAGATGGGCATCGATTTCGAGGCGGAGCTGCTTCGCGTATATCCGAGCTTCCCGCGGCGTGACGTGCCGCGCACACCCGAGCACTACCTTCCGCGGCTGGCCCCCGAGCTAGTCGCGCTCATGGAGGCCCACGCATGAGCTTCATTCACGAAATCGTCAAAGCTGCCAAGAAGCGGGGCAACGAAGCGCTGCTGATCGAAGTGCAGGGCTCGCGGCTCGTCCCGATGACGGGCGCAGAGTTTTTGGCGCGCGTCGCTCGCGTGCGCGCAGCGCTCGAAGCGCGCGGCGTTCAGCCTGGCGATCGCGTGGGTTTGCTCGCACCGAACTCGTCCGACTGGGCGGTGATGGACGTCGCGCTGCTCGCGCACGGTGCGATCGTGGTTCCGCTGTACTCGCGGCAGGATCCGCGGCAGCTCGCAGCCATGCTCGGCGATGCGGCCGCTACGCTGGTGCTCGCCTCGGACTCGCAGCTGGCAGCGGCACTGCCGGGCGAGTTCAAAGTTCTGACGTTCGATCAGGCGCTCGCCACGTCGGGCGCCGGTCCGGTTCCCGGTGTGTTCGATGCGCTGCCGGAAGCGCCCGCGACGATCATCTACACGTCGGGGACGAGCGGCGAACCGAAGGGCGTCGTGCTGTCGCGCACCAACGTCGACTTCATGCTCGCGGTGACCGTCGCACGCATCCGCGAGATGACCGTGCACGAGCGCGCGGAAGACCGCGTGTTTCACTACTTGCCGTTCTGCTTCGCCGGCTCGCGCATCATGCTGTGGAGTCAGCTCTGGCGCGGCAATCCGCTCTACGTCTCGACCGACTTGAACAACCTGCAAGAAGAAATGCGGACTGCGAAGCCGCACTACTTCTTGAACGTGCCGGTGCTGCTCGAGCGGATTCAGCGCGGCGTCGAGTCGAAGCTCTCGAACATGGGCGGCCCGATTCGCGGCTTGTACCAGCGCGCGCAAGCGGCGTATCTCAAGCCGGACCGCAGCGCGCTCAGCATGCGTGAGAAGATGGTGCTGATGCTCGCGCAGAAGCTCTTGTTTCCGCGCATCCGGCACATGCTCGGGGAGAACCTCGAGTTCCTGGTCTGCGGGTCGGCTCGCTTGAGCGAGGACGTGCAGCGTTGGTTCACGATGATCGGAATGCCGGTCTATCAGGTCTACGGTTTGACCGAGACGACCGGCATCGTCACGATCGACGACACGAAGAACGTCGGACTCGGTCGCGTCGGCTACGCCGTTCCAGGCTGCGAGCTCAAGCTGAGCGAAGAGGGCGAGCTCTTGTGTCGCGGTCCGAACATCTTCACCGGTTACTGGGGCCGGCCGGACGCGACGGCGCAAGTGCTCGTCAACGGTTGGCTTCGCACCGGCGATCAAGCCGAGCTCGACTCGCGCGGTAGCTTGCGCGTGATCGGTCGCCTCAAAGACGTGATCGTGCCCGCGTCGGGGCACAACGTCGCACCGGCGCCGATCGAAGATCTGTTGCAACAGGCGGCCGAGGGGATTCAGCAGGCGGTCGTGGTCGGGCACGGACGGCCGTATCTGACTGCGCTCGTGACCGGGGACGTGGATCCGAATCTCCTCGACCGCGCGCTCGACCGCATCAACGCCGGGCTTCCGCACTATCAGCGCGTGCGCAAGCTCTACCGGGCGCCCGAGCCGTTCACGCCCGAAAACGGGCTCCTGACCGCAAATCAGAAACTTCGGCGTGCGATGATCGAAGCGCGCTATCGCGACGCGATCGAGGAGATGTACCGATGAGCGCGCCGCTCTCAGCTGCAAGCGGTGTCGCGCAGAGCACCGGCGCGAGCACGCAGCCGATCGAGTGGACTGAAAGCGGCGGCGTGTACGAGCTCAGGCTGGCCCAACCACCGTGCAACGAGCTCGGCGTCGAGATGCTCGCGGGCCTCGAGCGTTTCGTCTCCGAGGTCGAAGCTTCGAGTGCGCGCGCCGTGATCGTGCACAGCGCGCTCGCGGCCGGCTTTTGCGCCGGCGCCGATCTTCGCGGCCTCTACGCCGGCATGCAGGGCCGCGAGCCGGCGGAGTACATGCCCGAGCTGCGGGAGTTCATCGAACGCATTCACGCGCTGATGCAGCGCTTCGATCGGCTGGGACAAACCACGATCGGCGCGCTTCACGGCGTCTGCTTCGGCGGTGGTTTCGAGCTCGCGCTGGTGTGCGACGTGCTGATCGCCGATCGCACGACGCGCTTCGGGTTTCCCGAGCTGCGTCTTGGAATCATCCCGTGTTTCGGTGGCATCCCGCGGTTACGGCGCGAGCTGCCGAACGCAGTCGTCAGGGATCTGGTGTTGACCGGCCGCAGCTTGAGCGCCAAACGAGCGTACGAGCTCGGTCTGATCTCGCAGCTCGTTGCACCCGGTGCCTCGCTCGACGTCGCCCGCGCAGCCGCTCGCCAGTCCGCGTTGTTCGAGCTGGCGGTGAACCGGCGTGCGAAGGCGTTCATCAAGCCGCGTCACGACGAGGAGCTCGCGCTCGAGCGTGAGCTGTTCTTCGGGATGGCGGCCGAGCCGGCGTTGCGCACTGCGCTCGCAGACTTCGTCGGTCGCACCGATGCTCAGCCGTATTTGCCACGATCCTCGCAGCCGACGGAGGCGGAGTAAATGCTCGATCTCTCGCGCATGGATTGCCTTGGTGCTGCGCTTCGCGACGCCGTGATCAAGTTCAAGCCGAACACCGCGCTGCTCGAAGCGCAGCGTTTGCGCGAGAACGCACGCTTTTCCTATCGAGAGCTGCAAACCGAAGCGGAACGCATTTCGTCGTTGCTCGTCGAAGCTGGGTTCGAGCCGGGTGACCGCTGCGCCATCTTGATGTCGAACCAAGCGCGCTGGGTAATCAGCGCGTTCGGCGCGCTCTGGGCGGGCGCGGTGCTCGTGCCGGTCGACTACAAGCTCACCGCGGCGGAGCAGCTCGCAGTCCTGAAACACGCCGAGCCGAAAGCGCTGATCACCGAGTACGGCATCTGGCAGTCGCTCGAGCGCGACCCTTCGAAATCGCCCGAACCAGCGTCGATGCGCGTGATCGTGAGCGAGCCGCCGGCGAACGCGCAGCTCGGAGCGGCGATCGCCTGGCAAACCGCCGCGCGCGCTCCGTTTCACTACGTCCCGCGCAAACGCGACGACTTGGCCAGCATCGTGTACTCGTCGGGTACGGGCGGCACGCCCAAGGGCTGCATGCTCACGCACGACGCATACCTGCTTCAGGCAGAGGTGCTCGGCACGCTCGTCCCGATGTCGGAGTCGGACGTGTACTTCTCGGTCTTGCCGACGAACCACGCGATCGACTTCATGTGCGGTGTGATCATCCCGTTCTTGTACGGCGCTTCGGTCGCGCACCAGCGCACTCTGCGACCCGAGTTCTTGAGCCCGACGATGAAGCGCTACGGTGTTACGCACACCGCGCTCGTGCCGCGCATCTTGAAGGCGCTTCGCGATCGGATCGAAGAGAACATCGCCGAACTTCCAGAGTGGCAGCAGACCGCGATTCGTGCGCTCACACAGCTGAACGATCTCGCGACGATGCGCGAACCGAAGCCCTGGCTTTCGCGCACCTTGCTCAAGCCCATTCACGATCGGTTCGGGGGGCGATTGCGGCTGATCGTCGCAGGCGGCGCGTTCGTCGATCCAGACCTTGCGAGCTACTTCTATCGGCTCGGGTTTCCCGTGTTGATCGGCTACGGGCTCACCGAGACCGTCACCGTGCTCACCTGCAACGACCTCAAGCCGTTTCGCGCGGACACGGTCGGCAAGCCGATCAAAGGCGTCGAGCTGCGTTTGCGCGACCCGGACGCGCAGGGCGTCGGCGAAGTCTGCGCGCGTTCGCGGACGATCATGCGCGGCTACTTCAAAAACGCTGCGCTCACAGCCGAAGTCATGGAAGACGGCTGGTTCCGCACCGGCGATTTGGGAATGGTCGATGCTTCGGGCCATCTTCGCCTGCTCGGTCGCAAGAAAAACATGATCGTCACGGCGGGTGGCAAAAACGTCTATCCCGAGGACGTCGAAGCCGCGTTCGATGCCGTCCCGTGCGAAGAGCTGAGCGTGTTCGCCGAGCGTTTCATCTGGCCGAAGCTCGAGCTGCGCGGCGAGGGCTTGTGCATCGTGCTGCGCCCGAAGCCTGAAATCGGCCTCGATGCAGCCTTGAGCGCGATTCGTGCGGCCAACCACAAGTTGGTCGACTGGAAGCGTGTGAGCTCCTACGTGGTCGCGCCGGCCGAGTTCCCGAAGACGGCGTCGATGAAGGTCAAGCGCGAGCAGCTGGCAGCTGCACTGCGCGCACAGGTCGCGGGCCCGCTGCCGCTCTCTTCGAGCCCCCAACACTGAGCGGAGGTCCGTACGGATTCGTTCGTCGCCATCGTGAATCCTGCAGCCGGCAACGGCAAATGCGGCAAGCTCGCACGCGCTGCACTCGAGCGGCTGCGGTCGCGCGGCGTCGCGCTCGAAGTGCACGAGACCACGGCACCGGGCGACGCGTCGAAGCTTGCGAAGCGCGCGCAGGAGCAAGGCAAGTCGCGCTTTCTCGCGGTCGGTGGCGATGGCACCGCGTTCGAGATTCTGAACGGCCTGTCGTCGGCGCTCGCGCAAAACGGGCACTCGCAACGCCTGCAACTGGGCTTTTTACCGCTCGGAACCGGCAATTCGTTCCTGCGAGACTTCGGGGCGGGCGACATCGAGCACGCGACCGAAGCACTCGTGGCGGACCGGCGCCGCACGTGTGACGTCCTCCGACTCGAACACACCGAAGGCGTGACTCACTCGCTGAATCTGCTCAGTTTTGGTTTCGTGGCAGACATTTGTTCGATCACCAACTCGCGCTTCAAAGCACTCGGTGCGGGTGGTTACGGGCTCGGCGTGATCACTGCACTCGCGCATCTCCACACGCGGCCCTTGCGGATGCGCGTCGATCGGGGTGAGCTGTGGGAACAGGACATCGTGTTCGTCTCGGTCTGCAATAGTCGCTACACGGGGGGCCGCATGTTGATGGCCCCGTATGCAGACACCGGGGATGGCCAGCTGGACATCGTCGTGTGCGGCGCGATGGATCGGCGCACGCTCTTGTCGACGTTTCCGAAGATCTTCAGCGGCCAGCACGTGCATCATCACCAGATCACGGCGGCGCGCGCGCGCAGCATCGAGTTGTTCGAGTCGCAACCGATCGACTTGATGATCGATGGCGAGGTCTTGCGCCGCCAGCCGACGAAGATCGAAGTCTTACCCCGCGCACTCGACGTGTTGGTATGACCATGAAAGTCGCCGATACCGATAGGCGTGCGTTGCGTGCCGAGCGCCAGCGGAGCGAACGCCGCGACGCGATCGTGCGCGCCGCCGAACGCGTGTTCGGAAAGCTCGGCTATCACGAGGCATCGATCACCGAGGTGATCGACGCAGCCGGCATCTCACGCGGCACGTTCTATTTGTACTTCGACGGCAAGTCGACATTGTTCCTCGAGCTGATCGAACGCTTCATCGGGTTCGTCACGTCGGCGCTGCAAGTGGTGGATCCGGCAGGGCCGGAACCGGCGCGGCGCATTCTCGAGAACGTGCAGCGCGTCGTCGACGTGGCGTTCGAACATCCGGAGCTGACGCGAGTAGTCTTGCGCGAGAGTCGCGGCCTCAATACCGACATCGACGAGAAGCTCGACCGGCTGTATGGCTTCTTGCACGAGATGGTCGAAGGCGCGCTGATCAACGGCGCTCGCACTGGGCTCACCCGGGCGGTGCATGCTCCGGTCGTCGCAGCTGCGTTGATCGGCGCGTTCAAGGAAGTGTTCCTCCGCAACTTGGAACCCGGGGGTCCAGTTCCGAGCCGGCAAGAGTTGGCGGAAGCGCTGTTTCAGTTCGGCATTCGCGGCTTGCTCAACGGTTGAGCGCTGCCCGCGGCCTGCAGGATGTCGCGCATCAAACGCACGAGCTCCCAGGTCTCGCCGAACGTCGGCGGTGTCGGAAACTCCGCGTGCCGCAACAGCGGCGTGATCACGAGTGCGTGCAAGGTCTGCGGAGGAACCTCGTGCGCGAGCCAACGCGTCTCGATGCTCGGTATGATCGGATCCGCTTCGCCGTGTACGAGAAACGCCGGCACCTGCAATCCTGCGAGATGGCCTTTGGGCGAAGCTCGCGCGAGTTGATCGCTCGCTGCCGCTGCCGCGCTCTCGAGCAGCTGCGCGAGCGCCGGCGAAGTTGCGTCGTCGAGCAGCGTCGCCATGGTCGGCTGGCCACTCGGCGACAGCCCTACCGCTTGCTTGCGCGCGAGGTCGTGCCGATCGCGCAAGTAGCTATCGAGCGCTCGCTGCGCGAGCGGCAGATCCGCCGGAGAAAAGAACCGGTCGAGGTGCTCGCGAATCATCACGCGCGCGCCGTACGGGTGAGGTGCCACGTCCGTGTGTTCGCCGTTCGGCCCGAACACGGGTTTGCCCGCGTAATAGTCGGACAAACGTGCGAGATCGTGATGCGAGCCCACGCTGACGACGAACCCGATCGGCGTCGTGCCGTTCTGCTCCGCTGCAGCCATCAGCGCGAGTCCACCCGCGAAGCTGATGCCGATGATGCCGGCCGACTTCCGTTGGACGAGCTCCGCATCGGCCGCCGACAGCTGCCGGATCTTCGTCACGGTCGAGGCATCGATGCGATATGCGATCAACTCGGACAGCTCCGGCGTCATCACTTGAACACCGGCAGCGGCGAGCGAGTGCGCGAACGCGCGCAAACGTTTCTCGTCGATCCCGCGCGGATGTACGCCGTGGAGCACGAGCATTCCTGGGGCATCGCGCACGCCTTCCGGAATGAACAGTCGCGCGCGCACGGGCCCGGAGGGCAGGGAGAGCATCCGAACTTCCTCGCGCACGGGCGCGCGCAGCTGATTGATCCACTCGAACGGCGCGCGTGCGCCGGTCAGCTCCGAGAGCACCGCGATCGCGCGTGCTGCGCGCAACGCGGGTGTTATCGCCGTGAGTGCGAGCGCGACACCGATCGCACACACACACCGAAACCCGAGTGAACCAAAAACGCGTGTGCCGCGGACCGCTTTCATGTGCGGCCGGAGAGTACAGCGCAGGCCACGCCTCCGATGCGTCCTCGCGTTCCGTTGACACCCCGAAACCCTTCGCACATCCTTACAATGATGTTGGATAATTTCGGGGATTCCGTAGGTTTCCCTGACGCGGAGCCCGGGACATCCAGCGTCGATCACGGCCGTTTAGCCGGTCTTTTCCTGCGGTTGCACGCACGTCGCTTCACCGGTCTCGCCTACGTGAGTTCGCAGTCACGCACGATGACGTTCGCGTTCCGCGACGGCATCCCGGTGATGGTCGACAGCTCAGCGCCGGAGTCCTCACTTGCGGATGATCTCGTCGCCCGAGGCATCCTCACGCGCGACGAGTACGCCGATCTGATCGCGCGCGTGACCGAAGACCTGGTCGAGAACGAAGACGTCGCGACTTGCGAGCACGCGGTCAGCCTCGGGTACTTGAGCGAAGAGCAGATCCGGCGTGAGCTGTCGGAGCGGGTTCGCTCGAAGCTGATCCAATCGATTGCGCTCGTCGAGTGCGAAGTCGAGCTCGATGACGCACCCGATGCTCTCAGCGGCGTCGCTGAATACCCGCAAAACGTCGGTGCTGCCGTCTACATGGGCGTGCGCACGTTTTACGAAGAAGAAGTGCTTCGCAGTTATCTGCCGGACTTCAAGCGCAACTATCTGCGGTTGTTGAAAGCACCGGCGGAGATCGCGCGCTTCTTCGAGCTGGACTACGAAGAAGTCGCGCTCTTGAATGGAATCGATCCGCAGGTGAGGGCGGTCGAATGGTTCGAGCGGTCCGACCTCGAGACTTCGCACGCGCTCCAGTTGATCGGCCTCTTGCTGATCGGCGGCATGTGCGAGTTCTCGGCGTCGGCGTTCGTTGCGCCCGAAGCCGAGCGAAGCGGCGTGCGGAGTGCTGCGCGACCGGACACGGGCCGGCTGCGCGCGGGTACGCCGGTGGGGATGCAGCGTCCGGGTTCGCGCGGCGGGATCCCAGCGGTTCGCGAAGAAGTCTACGAGCCGCGCTCGGGCTCGCGCGCGGGAATGCCGGCGGTGACTCCGCGGCCGGACGCTGGAAACGATCCGCGGATGGAGCCGAACACCACGCCCGCGACGAGTCGCACCGAAGGCTCGGGTGCATTCAATCCACCGCGTCGCAACGATGGTTCGGGCGCGCACAACGCTCCGCGCCGCAACGAGGGTTCAGGGGCGCACAACGCTCCGCGTCCGAACGACGGCTCCGGCGCTTGGAACGCGCCGCGACGTCCGATCGTGGAGTCGAACGATCGCACCGAGGGTTCGGGTGCATTCAATCCGCCGCGTCGCAACGAAGGTTCGGGCGCGCACAACGCGTTTTGGCGCGCGCCGGCAGCCGATCCTTCGATCTCGCGGCCGCGCCCCGCTAGCTCGCCGCAGAATCCGCTGTCGCAGTCAGGTGCGAACAATCCGCCGAGTCGTCCGCTCACCGGTCCGCAGCCAATGGCGGCGGACGGGGCCGAGTCGAATGGCGATGCTGCGGCTGAAGCGCTCGCGGAAGCGCGCGCGCGTGCGCGCGATCGACGCGGTGCTCCGCATCTCGGTCGCGAGCCGAAGGTTCCGGAAAAGCGCGTGCCGATCGGGGCGATGGAGTACGACCCGTCCGCGTTCGCCGGCCGTTCGCAAGCTCAAGCGCCGCGCGGGAAAGAGCCGGTCGTGCCGTCGAGCGGAAGCTCGAGCGGGAATCACGCCCTTCGCAGTGGGGCGCAGCCCACGGCGGCTGCAGCTGCTGCGATTCGGAACCTGAATGCGCCGCATGCGACCGGCGGCGGGGCAGGCGCTGCCTCGGCGCATACTTCGCCCGAGTACCAGAAGGCGCACCTCAAAGAGTTGATGAATCGCAAGCAGCACGCCGGCGCGGGCGAGGGTGCTCCGGTGCAAGCGGCGACGCCGCGTCGCGATCCAGTGCGCGAGTTACGGTCCGCGCAAGAGGCGTTGCGAGACGGTCAGTACGCGCGGGCAGAAGAGATCCTGCGCGCGCTCGTGGAGCAATCTCCCGCGGACGACACGGTTCGCGCGTACCACTTGTGGGCACAGCTTCGAGCGTTGCAACCGCTCGATGCTGCCCAGCTCGCGATGTTGAAAGACTTGGCGAAGCGCCTCATCGCCGATGCGCCGCACGCGGGGTTTGCTTGTTACGTGCTCGCGAACTTGTACCTCTCGGACAAGAAGGACGACCAAGCGGAGAAGTACTTCCGCAAGGCGCACGCGCTCGACAAGACGAACAAAGACGCGGAGCGCCACATCGTGATCTTGGAGCGGCGCAAACAGAACGCGAACGAAACCGACAGCGGTGGTCAGCGCAAATTCCTCGGCATCACCATCGGTAAGAAGTCTGAGTAACTACGGCGGCGAGCCGAACAAGCGCTCGAAGTTCTCTGCGATCTGCGCCTGCACGCTCGCCGCGTCCGTCTTCCACAACTCGGCGGTAAAACTTGCTGTCTTTGCTACGTCCGCCGGCTCGCTGCTCGAACCTGGTTCGGGGGACAGATACGGGCAATCCGTCTCTAACAACAGGCGATCGCGCGGCAGTGTCTCCAGCATCCGCGTGAAGCTCTGGGAACGGCGTGCATTGGCCGGAATCGAAAAATAGTGACCCGGCTGCTCTGCGATCTCTCGAGCCAGCTTGAGCTTGCCCCCGAAACAATGCCAATCGACGCGCGGCGCTCCGAGCTCGGCGAGCAACTCGAACGTTCGCCTCTCCCGCTTGCGCGTGTGCACGATGATCGCCTTGTTCGCGTCCATCGCGATCCGAACCAGCGCGCGAAAGGCTTGCTCCTGTAGCTCCCAGAACGGTTCCGGAACCCAGTAGCCGTCGAGACCTATTTCGCCGATCGCAAACGCTTCGGACGCATGCTCGCGCACGAACGTGATCCCTTCTTCGCGCGTGCACTCGACTTCTTGCCGCGGAAAATCGGCGTTGCCACTCGCTCGAAGTTCCGCGAGCACGGTGTCGACCGGGTAAAAGCCGAGGGCTGGTTTGATGATCGGGTACTCGCGCGCGAGTTCGAGCGTCGCGAGATTGTCGCGCGGGTTCAAACCGTTGCTCACGATCGTCGTCAAACCGGCCGCTTGAGCCCGGCTGACGACGTCGCCGATGGCTGCACGCAACGCCGGATTCGTCAGATGCGCATGTACATCCGCAAGACCACTCACGCGTACCTCGTCGTAAGTTTGCGAACCGCGCGCAACACCGACTCATCGGTCGGCAAGTGCGGCCCGCCGGACAACAACTCTGCGATCGAAACCCAGCGCGCCTGCGTGGCATCGCTACCGGCGCGCGCATCGGTGTGTGTTGCTTCGAACGCAAATCGAACGTCGAAATGTTCGTGCTCCGGCAGCTCGCCGCGCGCGGGAATCTGATGCACGTCGACGTCCAAGAGCTGGACCGAACCATCGGCACGAACTTCGAGTCCAGTCTCTTCGAGCACCTCGCGCCGCGCGGCTTCGATCACGCTCGCGTCGTCCGACTCGACATGACCACCCGGCTGCAACCAGCGCCCGAGCTTCGCGTGCAAGATCAGCAGGAGCCGCTCGCGTGCGGGATCGATCACGAACGCGCTCGCAGTCACGTGACCCGGCGTGAAGTGCTCGCGATCGAACGGGTTTGCCGGCCGATCGAGCAGCGCGAGGACACGCCGGCGGTGCTCGTCCTCGAGCGCGTCCGCGGGCTCGAGCTGCTCCAGCAGTGCGCGAAGCTCGTCTCGGCGAGGCGTGGTATCCATGGGGTCGACAGTCTAGCGGAACCTGCGCATAGTGCCCGGCCGTTAGCGGGGAAGTACGCCTCGAGATGACCGATCACGATTCCGATCCTCCCGATCGCCAGCGCAGTCCGCACGCAGCTTCTGCGTTTCCGTTGTCACGCATGTCTGCGCGACACGATCTGATCGACGTCGCGCGCGAGATCCAATCAGCGGATTCCTCGCTCGCAGCGGTCGCCGGTGCGCAACTCGAAACGATCGCGCGACAGATCCGCGAGCTACAGCGAGAAGCCGCACGCGTGCTCGAAGCGACACGCCGAGACGCCGAGCTACATCGCGCGCAGTGTCGCTTCAAGAAGCTGCCCGGCCACGTCTACCACTTGTACCGTCGCGGCGATGGCGAGCTCTACTTCTCGCTGCTCTCGGTCGACGACTGGAGAGGCGCGCCGCCGCACGCCTACGAGGGAAGCTTCAGGCTCGAAGCCGACATGCGGTGGACGCCGGCAGCCGAGATCGAAGCGCGCGAGAGAGCAATTCGCGAGCTGCGGCCGCTCCTCCAGCCGAACACGTCCCGCGACGAGTAAGGCGCGACTCGCCTATTCTTCTTTCTTTTCCGGGACGAAGCCTTCGGGTGGTTTTGCGTCCCCGCCGAAGAAAAACTTCTCGAGCTCTGCCAGCCAGACTCGATTCGCTTCGGGTGTGCCGAGCTCCAACCGATACTCGTTCACGACCATGGTCGAGTGGCTAACCCAGAGTTTCCAAGCCTCTTTCGACACATTCTCGAACACGCGCTGGCCGAGCTCGCCCTTGAGCGGAGGCTTGTCCAGGCCTTCGAGCGTCTGACCTAGCTTTACGCAGTTCACCATTCGAGACATAGCTCCCCCTTGTGGGGGCTCCGCGACACTCCGTCAATAGCCTTCGACTACCGTCCGATCCGGTGCACTCCGCGGCATGCTCGGAAAACCCTCGAGATCGCGGCCGCGCGCGCGTCCCCATCGGCCCAAATTACAGTCAGACTGGGCTCAGGCATTGCGTTTGCCGGGCGATCCTGAGAAGAACCAGCCTGCGGCGACGTGCGGGGTAAGTGCCGCAAAGGAACGCAGATGGTCCAGCGCTCCGACGACAAAGGCGACAAGCGGAGCCCAGGTAAGCCTTCTGATGGAGAAGCGTCGCGCGACGCGGAATCGAACGCGGCCAACGCCCTGCGCGAACGCATTCGACAAGCCGGCGCTGCTGCGACCGCACGCGCTTCGGATCACGCGCCGCCGACGCATACCAACGGGCTGCTCGTCCCGAACTCGTCCGCTCCGCCGAGCGCTGAACATTCCGGCGTTCGCACGCGCCCTGCCGAACCGCGCGCAACGAGCACGGCCCCGCCCCTGTTCGGGCCGCCGCGCCTGACTCCGGGTGCGATGGCGGTGCCGTGGCCCGCGGCTCCACGCCGCCGTGAGCTTCAACATACGCGCGATGGGTTGGGCGGGCCGCCGCCGTCAGGCGCGCCCGACGCACAAGCACCGGCAGGTCACGGTCACGGTCGCGGTGAACATGGTCGCGGCGAAGTCGACCCGCTGATGGCCACTACGCCCGCACACACGCCTCCTACTGGCCTCGGATGGTCCGCGCCACCGCAGTCGAAGGAACAAGTGTCGGGACCGCCTGCGCCTCTCGAGAGCGGGCCCGCACCGCGCGGCAATCAAGCGACTCCTCGCGGGATCGCACCCCCGCCTATGGACACGTGGCAGCTGTCGACCGCGCGCACGCAGCCGATGCCGCGCGTGCGGACCGACGCGTTTCAAGGTCCGCGCGCCGACGAACTCGCGAGGTTGGAAGCCGAGGAGCGGCGGCGAGCTGAGCTCGCGACTACGAAGAAGACGCAAGGCTTGCTTCGCGCACCAGACTCTGCCAGTTCGAGCGTCGGTCGCTACTCGGTGCACGACGTGTCCACCGAATACGTCGACACCGGAAGGCCGCCCGAGCCCGAGGAATCGTTCCAGTCGTTGACCGACCAGTCTCTGACCGACGAAGACCGCCGCCCGTCGATTCCAGAAGAGCCGATCACCGAAGAGGTCCCAGCGATCGACGCGAGCGCGATCGACGCCCAGCACGCGCACGCTGGCGAGCCCGAGTCCGCCGACAGTCGCCCGCGCCGTTCGACGCCCAAGCAGCGCGTCGGGCATCGGCGTTCGACTCGGCCCGAGATGGGCCATGCACGCGAGCGCGGCACCAAGCGCACCGATCCCGGCATTCGCGCGCGCACGTTGCGCGGGGGTGTGTCGCCCAAGCCGGCGCCGCCGCTTCCCGCGGCCAAGACCGCGCCGCTTCCGGCGGCGAACCTCCCGTTCGGACAGCCGCCGTCCGCGGCAGCGAACCCGCCGGCGACGGGTAACGCGATCGCGAATCGTACCTCGCCGCTGCCAGCGGCACGGCCGGTTTCGGCTCGCCCGCCGCCGCTGCCGTCGGGGTCGAGCTCGATCGTCATCGATCCATCCTTGAGCCAACCGAATTTGCCGGCGGCCCCGACCGCGTTGACGCGCACGACGGCTCGAAGCGGGGGTAGCGGGTACGTGCCGCTGCCGCGCGATCGCGAGGCCTACGAAGCCTTCTTGCGGTCGGCTGCCGGTGAGCACGGCGGCGCGCCGCGCTCGCGTCCCAGCTGGGCGCAGCAAGAGACGCAGCTCATTCCGCGCGACGCCCTCGAGCCGCCGAGCTACGACGACAGCGGCGACCGTTCGATTTGGCCGACCGCACGGACGCGTGCGCTCGTCGGCGTGGTGCTGATCGCCCTGAGCGCCGGCGTGGGTTGGTGGATCCTCGAAGGCCAGACCGCACCTCCGAAGGTCGCGATGCCCCTGCCGGGGTCGACCGCCCATGAATCGCCGGCCGTCGCCAGACCGATCACGCTGATCGCGACCGAGCCTACCGGCGCGGAGCTGCTACTGGACGGTGCGGTGATCGGGAACACCCCGCTCGAGGTTGCCCGTCCTTCGCAAGGCGAGTCCCTGTACCTGATTCGCTTGCGCGGTTTCGAGCAGCAGATGGTGCGCATCACCAGCGCCACCCACGATGCGATGCACATCACGCTCCAGTCAGCGCCGGAGCCGCCGCCACCAGCTGCTCCCGGCAAAGCGCGTTGATCAGAGTTCGTGCGTAGCGCGGACTTTGATCCCGTGTTTCGTCAGGTATTCTTTCAGTGAGGCGATCGTGTACTCGCCGTAGTGCACCATCGACGCGACGAGCGCGGCATCGGCGCGACCCTCGGTCAACACTTCGACCAAGTGTTCGGGCTTACCGGCACCACCTGATGCGATCACCGGAATGCCCACCGCGTCGGCGATCTTGCGCGTGAGATCGATCGCGTAGCCTTGCCGCGTACCGTCCGCGTCGATCGAGTTCACGACGAGTTCGCCCGAGCCGAGCTTTTCGCCGCGTGTTGCCCACTCGATCGCATCGACTCCGGTGCGCGTGCGACCGCCGTTGATCACGATCTCGTAGCCCGACTTGATCTCGCGCGTTACGGGCACGGCGAGGATGTCCATCGACAACACCGTACTCTGTGCGCCGATCGCGTCCGAGCAGCGGCTGATCAGCTCGGGGTCTTTGACCGCGGCGCTGTTCACGTTGATCTTCTCGGCACCGGCGAGGCGCAGCGCGCTCGCGTCGGCGACCGAGCGAATGCCGCCACCGACTGAAAACGGAATGAAGATTTGCGCGGCGACGCGTTCCACGACGTCGATCATGATGCCGCGACCTTCGTTCGACGCCGTGATGTCGTACAACACGAGCTCGTCCAAGCCGCCGTCGTAGTACTGCTTGGCTTTCTCGACCGGATCGCCGATGTCTTTGGTGTCGACGAACTTGACGCTCTTCGCGAGCTTGCCATCGCGCACGTCGAGGCACGCGATCACGCGCTTACTCAACATGGCGTGCCTTCCCAGCGCGCGAAGCGCGATAACAGATCGAGGCCGAGTGGCCCGCTCTTCTCGGGGTGAAACTGCGTCGCGAACAAGTTGTCGCGCCCGAGTGCGACGCAAAACCGCGCGCCGTGATCGGTCGTCGCGTAGACGTGCCGCTCCTGCGCGGGATCGAGGTAATACGAGTGCACGAAGTACACTTCGTCGAGGTCGGCGAGTCCGGCGAGGAGCGGGTGCTTTTGTTCGATCTGCAGGCCGTTCCAACCGATGTGCGGAACCTTCAGGCGCGGATCGCCTGTCTTGAGCAAGCGCGTTTGGCCCGGAACCAAGCCTAGGCCGTGTGTTGGGCCTTCATCCGAGCCTTCGAGCGTGAGCTGCGCGCCGACGCAAATCCCGAGCACCGGCGTACCGCGCTTCAACGCCTGTTTGAGCGCATCGGCGAGGCCGGTCTGATCGAGGGTTTCCATGCACGTGCGCGCGTGGCCGACACCGGGAAAGATCACGCGCTCGGCGCGCGCG
>DASRXR010000323.1:0-3940 GCA_035687405.1 Polyangiales bacterium | reverse complement strand
GTTCCGTCTGTTGATCAACACTCCGGCGGTCACGAGCCAGTGGAGCAGACAAACGCGCGTCGTGCCGGGCATGCCCGACAAGAGCTTGCTCTACAAGCTGGTCACGACCCGCACACCTATGGACGGTAACAAACAGATGCCGCCTTTAGTGTCGCGCGTGGTGGACATGAAGAACGTGGCGAAGGTGCGCGACTGGATCACGGCGCTCAAGCGCTGACGACCGAACGAGCGGCCTCGCAACGAATCCTTCTGGGATGTGCGCACTGCACGCCGCTTCGGACTGAGGGCGTCTCGGCTGCATGTGATCTGCCGCACGATTGAGGGTTAGACTCACGTGAGACCGCAGTGAACAACGACCAGGTCGTCACGAGAACTAGTTGAATCGCCATTGAACCCCTCAGCGTTGAGACACGTACGTGTCGCGATGCTGAGGCCTCCAGCTTTTGTAACCTAGCCGGAGTAGTGCGACGACGCATGCGCGCGTGCGTCTTCGAACTGATAAACGAGCTCGCGGTGCGGCATGGCCGTGGTTGCCTCTCGTCTTGCACATCCGCGTCCGCCCCGCAGCGCGTGCGTTCCGCTGGGCGCATCAGTTCGCAATCGGCATCACTACCGCGATCGCCTGCGCGACGGCGTCCGGCTGCGACAGCGAAGACGCGATGTCCGAGCGTCCCGCCATCGTCGAGAGCGACGCAGCTGCGATCGAAGAAACGACGCCCGAGCAACCAGCCGTCACTGCGAGTGACCCAGCTCCAATTCTCGAACCCGCATCTGCGCGCACGAGTTTGGTCGAATCGAGCGCATGGCAAGCGATGAGTGCCGCCGATGATCCGTTCGCCGATCGGCCCGAAGACGCGGCATGCCCCGACGACGCGTACATGCCGGAGTTCTTGTCCGAAGAATCCGTGTTCAGCGTAGACACGGGCGGGTGCACGTACCTGACCGCGCGACAACGCTCGCTGCGGCACGTCGTCGCCGGAGAGAAACTCGTGCTTCGCGTGTGGCACTTCGCGCTTCACGCCAACGAATCCGCGATGGCGCACGTCGCAGTGCGCATCGACGAAAAGACGTTGCTCGACACCACAGTTCCGATCCCAGCAGCAGGCGGCCTTCTCAACATCGAAGAGGTCGCTCCCGAATCGATCCCAGAAGGCGCAACGCCACACAAGCGGAGAGTGAGGCCGGTGCCGCTGCACCGGAGACGGCAGGTGCCGCCGCACCCACCATGAACACGACGAACACGTCGAAATCGGACGACGCAGACTGCGCGGACCGCAAATTCGACTCGACGTTTGCAGCGATCCAGAAAGTGGTCTTCGAAGGCCACAGCTGCACGAACGACATGTGTCACGGCGCCGCGACGATGGGCGGCCTCGATCTACGTCCGGATGTCGCGTACAAGAACTTGATCGAAGTCAAATCCACGCTCGGAACGCATTTTCGCGTGATGCCCGGCGTGCCCGGCGAAAGCTTCCTGTTCAACAAGCTACGCGCCGCGACCGAGCCGGACAGCGTGAAGATCGAAGGCAGCTCGATGCCGAGCGGCGCACCGGCGCTGAGTGCCGACCACCTCGAAGCAGTACGCCGCTGGATCGAAACGGGCGCGCCGAAAGAAGGCTCGGTTGGCGACAGCATCACCGGTCAATCCGACAAGATCGCGAAGCTCCTCGGTTCGTGTTTGCCAACGGCGACGCCGCTCGCGATCACGCCGCTCGCTCCGCCGGAGCCGAACGAAGGCGTGCAGTTGGCCATGGCGCCGATACCGCTACCCGCTGCGACCGAAATCGACGTGTGCTTCGCGCAGTACTACGACCTCTCGAACGTCGTGCCGAAGGAGTTTCAAGATCCCGAAAGCGGGGTGTTCTTCGTCGACGGCCAGCGCCTTCGCCAAGATCCGCAGAGCCATCACTTGCTCCTGCTGGATCCGAAGCTTGGCTCCGAGTCGGTGAACGATCCCAGCCTCGGCGCGTGGAAGTGCCGCGGCGGCGACGCGGAGGGGACCACGTGCGATCCGTTGAAGTCGACTGGCTGCGGAGTCGGCCAGTGCGCGAGCGAAGTGCAAAACAAAGCAGCGTGCATCAACTTCGGGCCCGCAAACTCGGAGACGCTTGCCGGTCAAGGGCGAGTCGCGGGCGCGCAAACTGCGCAGTACTACCAAGCGCCGCGCGAAGGCGTCTACACGACCTTCCCACTGCGCGGGCTCCTCTACTGGAACTCGCACTCGTTCAATCTGACGACATCCGACGCGACGCTGCACGCGTGGATCAACATGTCCTTCGCAAAGGACCGCACCTACAGACTCGAGACCCTCGCGATCACGAAGAACATCGCAATGGCCGCGGGAACCCCGCCATTCACGTCGAAGACTTATTGCCAGACTGGGTCGCGCCGCAGAACTCGCGGATGTACACGCTGTCTTCGCACACGCATAAGCGCGGCCGGAACTTCACGGTGGACCTCGACGGTGAGCGCATCTACCAGAGCGCGCGCTACACGGACCCGGTCGAACTGATGTTCGATCCTCCGCTCGCGTTCGACTCCGCCGACGAGTCAAAACGCACGTTGAAGTACTGCGCTGAGTTCAACAACGGCGTGAGCAAAGACGGAGAGCCCGACCTCGACCTCGTGACTCGCCTGTCGACCATGCCGGATCGCACGACGTGCAAGCCGGTCGCGTGCGTCGGAGGCAAGATCGGCAGCCCCTGCGGTGACGACGGAGCCTGCGATTCGTCCGCGGGCGCGAGCGACGGCTGGTGCGACGCGTGCGCCATCACGGCGGGCCAAACGACCGAGAACGAGATGTTCGTTTTGAGCCCGTCGATTGTGCTGCAGCCGTAGTCGAACGGACGGCCTAGCCGCGCGAGCGTCTAGGCCGTCAGTGTGCGCTCGATCGATTTCCGCGAGGAAGTCGCATCGCCCCACTCATCTGGGCCGCGGATAGGCCTCAGCGCCGGCTCGGGCGCCCCGAGACGTGATTCAGGTCAGGCGGTTTAAGAGTGACCGAGCGGCTTCAACGGTGCTTCCTACGCGTCTGCTGCCGTACGCGTTCTGGAGTGTCGCCCGTCCACTTCCGGAATGCGCGGTAGAATGAATTCGGCTCGTCGAAGCTGAGCAGAAACGAGATCTCCGCGACCGGCAACTCGGTGTGTTCGAGATAGTGGCGCGCAAGCGCTTCGCGCGTTTCCTGCAACACAAGTTGGAAGCTCGTGCCCTCCGTCTCCATGCGCCGCTGGAGCGTTCGCTTGCTCGATCCCAGTTTCTTCGCGACGTCCTCCATCGTGACGAGACCACTCGGAAGGCCTTCGAGCAGCGCGGCGCGCACACGCTTCGCTGTCGTCACGGAAGAGCCTAAATCCGCGAGACGCTGGCGTAGCTCGGGCTCGAACATGGACCAGAGCTGCTCGTTCGACGTCAGAAACGGGCGCCTTGCATCTGCCGTCGTGAACACGACGCGGTGCCGCGTCCCTCGCCGAATCCGCGCGCCGATGAATTTTAGCACGCGATCGAGCTTCGTGAGCTCGGCTTCCTTCTCAGGCGTGCGCATCGTCGCAACGACGTTCCAGCCCTTGTCGTGAAAGTGTTTGGCGGTAGCGCGGCCAAGGCCGCTCGAGGTTCCGGTGATGAGCACGGTGTTGTTCATGGCTGCTCTCCGTTGAAGTTCACTTGAACCTACGGAGCGGCGGCAGTGTTCGAACTGGTGAACGACGCCAGGCCACCATCGGATCGCGCCACGGCCTGGGCGAGCGGGCTCGGCGGTAACTAAGCTCACGCACCCGTTGCTTGTTCATTCGAAGCCAGCTGGTGGACACGCGCGCTCACTCGGGCGTGCCGCCGGCGGCGACGATCATGGCTTTGACCTGCTCCAGCAGCGTGTCGAGCAACGCGGGATCGGTGCCGCGCAACACCAGCGTCGTACCGTAGCGACCGTCGCGCGTGAGCG
>DASRXR010000322.1:0-6617 GCA_035687405.1 Polyangiales bacterium | reverse complement strand
ACCGAGCAGCAGAAAGAGCACCGCGATCACGAACAGGGCGCCCTCGCCCAGGTTCGTCGCGACGGTGTGGATCGTCCGCGAGACCAGCTCTGCGCGATCGTAAAAGACCTCGATGTGGACGCCGCTCGGCAGCGACGGCTCGAGCGATGCGAGCTTCTTCTTCACTTGCTGCACGACTTCGCGACCGTTCGCGCCGATCAACATCATCACGATGCCAGTCACGACCTCGCCGCGCCCATCGCGCGTGACTGCGCCTTGCCGAATCATCGGCGCAAGGTGCACGCGGGCGACGTCGCGCACGCGCACCGGCACACCGTCCGCGCGCGTCTCGATCAGCACTTCGCTGATGTCGTCGAGCGATTGAATCCGCCCTTCCCCGCGCACCAACATCTGCTCGCCCGATCGAACGAGGTATCCACCGCCCGCGGTCGCATTGTTGCGTTCGATCGCCTGGTACAGATCGTTCAGCGAAACTTTCAACGCGCGCAGGCGTTCGGGCAAGACTTCGACTTCGTAGGTCTTCAGGTCTCCGCCATGCGAGTTCACTTCGACGACGCCCGGCACTGAACGCAGCTCGAACGCGATGAACCAGTCGAGGATCGTGCGCAGCTCCATCGCGGTGTAACACGGCGACTTCGGCGTCTTCGGGTCGCACATGCTGTCGGCGCGAACCTCGAATTGCAGCACTTCGCCGAGGCCCGAGCTCAGCGGCCCGAGCTCGGGCGACGCTCCGGGCGGCAGCCGCTCGCGCGCTTGAACCAGTCGCTCTGAGATCAGCTGGCGCGCGCGCAACAAGTCAGTGTCCTCTTCGAACACGACCGTGACCGCCGAGAGGCCGAAGCGCGACACGCTGCGGATCTGCTCGATGCCGGGGAGCCCGCTCATCGACGACTCGACGGGAAACGTGATCGTGCGTTCGACGTCGACCGGGCTCAGCGCCGGCGCGTTCGTCAGCACTTGCACTTGAGCGTTCGTGATGTCCGGAACCGCGTCGATCGGAAGCTGGAGCGCGCTGCGCACGCCAACCGCGGTGACGATCGCGACCAACGCGAACACCAGCAGACGCCACTTCAGGCAGTATTCGACGAGCGCCTTCATGGCTGAATCAGTGCGGGTCCCCGGCGGAAAGCTCGTTGCTGCGGAGCGCGCTCTTCAGCGTGAACACGCCGCTCGTCACAAACGGCTCGCCCTCGGCGAGACCCGATCGAATCTCGACGATCGGCCCGGCACGGCGGCCGAGCGCGACGGGTTGCGGCGCGAAGGAACCCTGCACTTTGCCCGGCACGAACACGACGGCCTGGCCTTCGAGCGTTGCAATGGCTTCGGTCGGCACCACGAGCACCCGCTCGTCGGCGCGCCCTCCGATCAACTCGATGCTGCCGTAGAGGCCGCTGCGCAGGCGCGGATCCGGTGCGTTCAACGTCACGCGCACAGGCAGCGAGCGCGTCGTTTCATCGAGCGCGGGCGCGACGTAGCTGACGATGCCGGGCATCGCGAGCTCAGGAAACGCGTGCACCCGGACGATCGCAGCCGAGCCCTGCTGAATGTTCGCGATCTCGAGCTCGGGCACGTCGCCACGCACGGAGACCTTCGTCGGATCGGTGATGATGAAGACGGGTTGGTCGGGTGTAGCCGTCTCGCCGAGCGTGCCGTGAAGTGCGACGACGACGCCCGCGATCGGCGCGGTCAACGCGAGCTCGCCCGCGCTTCCGGAACCGAACACCGACAGCTGGCGTCGCACGCCTTCGACCTCCGCGCGAAGCTCTCCGACTTGGGCCTCGGCTTCGATCAGCGAGCGTTGCGCGCCGATGCCTTCCGTCGCGAGCTGTTGTTGGCGCTTCAGCGTGCTCTCTGCCGCCGCCAGCCGCGCCCGTGCCTGATCCAATCGCGAGCGTGCAGCCGAGACGTCGCTCGATGCGACGACGCCGAGCAACTGGCCACTCTTGACGCGATCCCCGAGCGCAACTGCGACGCGAACGATGCGCCCAGAAACGAGCGGACCGACGTGCGCGGTGCTACTCGGCTCGAACTGGACCTCGGCCGGTACCGCAACTCCACCCGAGAGCGCGCGGCGTTCGGCCTTGGCGAGGCGAATATCCGCGCGCTCGATCGCTTCGGCGGAGATCTGCACTTCGTTGGTGGGCTTATGGGTCGCGTGTGGTTCTTCGTGTTCGCGATGCGGGTCGACCTGTTGGCACGCGGCGATCAGGAGACAGACGATTACGCTCGCGCGGATCATGGATGTTGCTCCGCGTGATGATCGTCGTGCCACAAGTCCACTCCGACGACGCGCTCCAGGCCGGCGAGCGCGACGAAGTAGTCGAGCTGCGCTGCAAGGGCGTCGCTTTGAATTCGCAGGAAGCGTTCGCGACCGGTCGAGAGCGCGAGAATGTCGATCTCGCCGAGCTCGAACGAACGCTGTAAGAGCGTAAGATTCTCTTCGAAGCGCGGCAGGATCTCGCTGCCGTACGCACTCGCACGCTGTGCTGCCGCGACGACTTCGCTGTGCGCTTCGGCGACTTGACCTTCGAGCAAGAGCAGGCTCGCATCGAGCTCCGCCTTCGCGACGATCACGTCCGCACGCGCACTCGCGCGCTCGGCTTGATTGCGCTGAAAGGTCGGCAGTGGAATCCCGAGTGTTCCCATCACGACGTTCGCCGGACCCTCGGCGCCGGGATTACCTTCACGACGGTACTGCACGCCGATCGAAGGCCGCGCCCAACTCTCGCGATCGGCCGCAGTCGCGCGTGCTTCAGCTTCGCGAATCCTCGCCGCGCTTTCGCGCAATCCAGGCAAGCGTTCGCGCGCGACAGACAGCAGCTGTTCGCGTGACTCGGGTTGCCGCGGCGTGTCCACCGCTCCCTCAGGCGCGGGTGGACTTGCGACAGGCCAGCCCGCGAGCTGTGCCAGCCGAAGCCGCGCCACCCAAAACGTTTGGCGTGCCGCGACCAGCAACTGCCGCGCTTGCGCGACCTCCGCTTGCGCGAGTCGCAACGCCAGCGCCGGAGTTTCACCGGCAGCGATCTGCCGCTCGACGACGCGCAGCACACCCTCTTGAAAGATCGTCACGCGCTCGGCCAATTGCGCGCGCTCTTGGTCGACGAGCGCACGATGAAAGGCAGCGTGGACGTCGCAGTGGACAAACCAGCGGATCTGCTCGATCTCCGCGTCGGTCAGCTCGGCTTTGCGACTCGCGGCCTCGAGCCGCAAGCCACGCTCGCCCGCGATCTCGACTTGCTGCTGCAGAGAGACGTCGAGGTCGACGCCCGTGCCGGCACGCGCAAACCGCGGCCCGACTGCAAGTGTGAGCTCGGGGTTGGCTGGAAGAACCGGCGAGGCGGCCACGCGCGCAGCTTCAGCGCGCGAGCGGGTGCTGCGCGCAACGGCCAGCACCGGCGCGTGAACGTCCGCGTAGGCGAGGATGCCTCCGAGTGAAACTTGGGCACCCGCAAGCGGATCAGGGACCGGGTCGACGTGGTCGTGTGCGTCGCCCTCACGTGCCGGCGAAGCAGTGGCGCGCAGATGAGGCGCCGGCCCTTCGCCGCTCGCAGCGGCAGTGCGCGCCGGTGGCGCGCTGTGACCACACGCAGTTGCCAGGAACATCAGCATCAAAGCCAGTCTACTACGGCGAATAGTAGATTTGGGTAGGCGTGCGAGGAGCGGTCGAATCATAAGCAAACCTCAACGCCAGAAGTGCGCTAGCGCGTGTTCCGAGCCGGTATGCAGAGCGTCGAGCGCAGCTGTGCTGGTTTGGTGCGGCAAGAGCAGCGTGAGAAGGAGCAGGAGGAACGCCACCGGCACCGCGGAAGATTCGTGGCGGCAGCAGCGCGCTGGGCAGCGCTCCGCGAACGCGAACAGCAGCTTCACTCGAAGTTCGAGCAGCTTCGCGTCGTGCGCGCCGAGTGCCGGAACGTGCGGCGACGTCGGACGCGCGGCCTGAACGATCGCCTCTGCGAGCGGCAACGCCGCACAGCCTCCCACGACTGCAGTCCGATCACAGTGCGCTTCGCGCGCGCCGTACCAACGCGCGACGTGCGGCTGGAGAAGTGCTCGTCCGAACGGATTCAGCGCGAGTGCGAGCTCGAGCAGGAGATAGCGAAGCGGGTCGAGCGAACGTACGTGCTCGCGTTCATGCCCGAGCGCACTCGCGAGCACGTCGTTGGGGACGCGAGACGCGAACGCCGTGCCGACGAGCACGACTGGACGCAACAGACCGGAGGTTGCGATCGAAAACTCTGGGGCGGTCGTCACGCGCACGCGCAGCAGTTGCAGGCCTGGATGGGCCGCGATGATCTGCTCGAGCCGTGCGCGAAGGACTTCGTCTTCGTCGGCGAGCGCGAGCGGGCGCGGAATGTTCCCGGCGAATAGGCGTCGCAGGCGTTGCACGCCGAGGGCGAGCATCACGGCGAGCATCGTCAGCACGAATAGACCCGGTTCGAAGCAGCGCGCCGTGGTCTCGTGATCGAAGAGACACGCGAGCATCGACTGACCGCTCTCGGCTTGATGCATGCCCGCAGACAGAAACCACGCGAGCGGAAGAACAGTCGAGCCGGTGAGCAGCAGGTACCGCAAACCCAAGCCGTGAAATGGTCCCGAAAGCGCGTCGCGTTCCAGTGTCGCGAGCATCAGCTTCGCGACGAGCGCACACGCAGGCAGTACGACCAGCATCACGAACGCGGTGCCGAGCAACGGAAAGATGGCTTCGTTCATCGCTCGAGCTCCTGCCGGCGACGGCGAATCAACGCTTCGAGATCGTCGAGATCGTTTGCGGAAGCGACCGACACCTTCTCGGCGAGCATCGCCATGGCGCGTTGATCGCTGACCGCGCCATCCAGCACTTCGCGCGCTGTCGCTTCGAGGAACTGTTCGCGCGTGAGCTTCGGCGAATACAGGTAGCGTTTCCCATCGCGTTCGCGCGACAGAAGCCCCTTCGTGTACAGGCGAGACACGACGGTCATCACGGTCGTGTAGGCGATATCGCGCTGCTTCTCGAGCCCGGTGAGAACATCGCTCACGGCAAACGACTGGAGGTTCTTGCTCCAGACCGCGTCCATGATCGCGGCCTCGAGCTCGTGTAGCCGAAGCTCGAGACCTTTTTTGCCGGCGCGAAGCCGGAAGCCGGCTTGGGCTTTTTTACCCGTATCCATGCGACCCAGAGAAGATGGTGGAGGATGCGACCGGGTCTGTCGAGGCCGCCCCTTGGCGCAGGGGGCCCTGCCGGAGCTACGCTCAAAGGAGGTCCGACCCCAATAGGCGCCGTGCACGCGCGTTCACCTTCGTCGTCGCGGCGTCACTCATGCGCTTGGCCTGCTGATATTCCAGCGCTTCGGGCGACGCGTGAATCGCATCCTGCGGCTCCAACATCGCGAGCAGCAAGCGCAGCCGACTCTCGCGTTCGAGCTCCGGCAACTGCGCGCTCAACACGGTCTTGAGCGAATCCATGCGCGCGGCATGCAGCTGCTGCTGCGCCGTGACCGCGAGATCCGCGCGCCACTTGAGGTAGCCGTCGATCGCGGTCGTCAGGGGAATCACCGCCGCGATCACCGATCCGATCACGGTCAACATCCGCGGCGTGATCTTCAGCGACTTCGATTGTTCGCGCAGCTGCCCTTCGAGCGTTTCGACTCGTGCGCTCAATCCCGCGACGAGGGCCAAGTCGTCGCGCCCTCGCAGTGATTCGATGTGGCTCTGCCCGATCGTAGTTTCGGGCGAGTGACCGCTCTCAGCTGACATGGCTGCCCCCAATACGCGGCTCAGCATATCGCCAAATACACGACACTCGAAACAACTCGATTGCAGCCGTAACGACTGGCGGACACCGGCATAGGTGAGAGGACTGGCGCGCTTGCACGGGCGAGCGCTCTCGCGCTACGTGGGACCCCACCATGCCTGACCAAGCTCTCGCGATCGTCACCGGCGCAAACGGCAACCTCGGCCATGCTGTCGTCAGCCGCTTAGTCGCGGACGGCTTCCGGGTCGCGCAGGTCGAACGCACGCGCATTCTGCTCGACGGTGCCGAAGTTGCCGAGGTCGATCTGTCGAACAGCGCGAGCACCCGCAAAGCTTTCGAGCTGACGACCCGTGGCGCGAAGCTCCAAGCCGTCGTGCATACGGTCGGCACGTTTCGCGCCGGTGCGCCGCTCGTGGATGCGGCCGATGAAGAGTTCACCGAGCTCTTTCAAACGAACGTGATGACGACGCTGCACGTCGTGCAGGCTGCGCTCGCGATCATGCAGCCACAGAAGTCGGGCCGAATCGCAGTGGTCGCAAGCTTGGATGCGCTCCAAGGCGTCGCAAAGCGCGCAGCTTACGGAGCATCGAAAGCTGCGCAGCTGCGCCTGGTCGAGAGCGCGGCCGCAGACGTGAAGGGCACGCCGATCACTCTGAACACCGTGCTTCCGGGCACGATGGACACGCCCCAAAATCGCGCCGCAATGCCGAAGGCCGATCCGTCGAAGTGGCTGAGACTCGAGGAGGTCGCAAATGTGCTCGCCTACCTCGTCTCGGACGCCGCATCGGGTATTCACGGGCAGTCGATTCGGGTCGAGCGCAGCTGACGCGACGCCCCTCAAAGCGGCCGGACCCTGAAACATTTCGGGGTGCTCGCGCATACCAGA
>DASRXR010000321.1:0-15565 GCA_035687405.1 Polyangiales bacterium | reverse complement strand
GCCGCAAGCTCGCAGTCTGCACCGCGACCCCGTCGACGAAGGTGCCGTTGCGACTGCCGAGATCGCGCACGAGCACACTGCCGTCCGCAGGCTCGAGCCGCGCATGCCGCTCGCTCACCGCGAGGTCGTGCAACACGAAGTCGCTGTCCGTGGCGCGACCGATTTGCACCAGCCGCTCCCCGACTGCGATCCTGCGCGCCTCTGCACCGGCACCGAGCGTCAGCATCAGACGCGTACCCGACCCTGCGCGCGGCAAGCTCTGCGTCGTCGCTTCGCGCCGCGGACCCAAGAGCGCAGCCAAAGGCACCGACACGCGCTTGATCGCATGCTCGCGACCGAGTGCGACCTCCGCATTCAGCGGCACCGGCCTCCCCTGCCGCCGTTCGCGCCGCCCACCCGCCACGTCGAACGCCATGACCGATCCGTCACACCGCATGACCAGCCAATGCCGCTCCGCAACCTCGTCATCCTGAACGACCACGTCGCAGCCCGCCGCGCGCCCGACCTCCAAGTTCCGCGCGAGCTCGTAGCGACCGAGCAACTCCCCACACCGGTAAAGCTCTAGTATTTCCATGCTGCGACTCCTCGGACGCCGCGCGAGGCGGTTGCGTGTCCGGCCCCACTTCCGGCGCGATCGTCTGCGCGCAAAACTCGAACGACCTCCGTGCTCGTGAGGTGACCGACATTCCTTGAATCGGGAGCCGCGCGCGGCTAAGGTCGCGCGCGTGAGCGAACACTTGCGCCGGACACCGCTCTACGCGGAGCACGTAGCCTTGGGCGCTCGCATGGTGCCGTTCGCGGGCTGGGAAATGCCCGTGCAGTACCGGGGCATCACCCAAGAGCACCACGCCGTGCGCACGACCGTCGGCCTCTTCGACGTATCGCACATGGGCGAGTTGTTCTTCGAAGGCCCGAATGCGCAGCGCGTCGTCGACGGGCTGATCACGAATGATGCGAACAAGCTCACGGTCGGTCGCGCGCTCTACACGGTCGCGTGCAACGCGTCCGGCGCTATCTTGGACGACTTGATCGTGTATCGCGTCGGCGACGCTCGCATCATGATCGTCTGCAACGCGAGCAACCTCGACAAGATGCGCGCGCACTTCGCGGAGCAAACGCGTGGTCAGAGCGGCTGCACGTTCACCGATCGCTCGGACGAAACCGGGCTCCTCGCGCTCCAGGGTCCGCGCTCGCGCGATATTCTGATCGCACTCGGCGCTTCCGAGACGTTCCTCGCGCTGACCCGCTTCGGCGTCGCACACGGAACGCTCGCTGGGATCGACCTGACGGTCGCGCGCACTGGTTACACCGGTGAAGACGGCTTCGAGCTCTTTTGCCCGAGCGCGTCCGCTCCGCAGCTGTGGGCGGCACTGGTGGAGGCCGGCCGCGCGTTCGAGCTCGAGCCGATCGGACTCGGCGCCCGCGATACATTGCGGCTCGAAGCACGGCTCTCGCTGTACGGGCACGAGATCGACGAGACCACCAATCCGTTCGAAGCCGGCCTCGGTTGGATCGTGAAGCTCGACAAGGGCGAGTTCTTGGGCCGTGATGCGTTGCGCGCGAAGCAGGCCGAGCCCGCGAGCCGAAAGTTGGTCGGCTTCGAGATGGTCGGACGCGGGATTGCGCGCCAGGGCTACCGCATCGTCGACACGACGGGCACCTACGAGCTCGGGATCGTGACGAGCGGTGCTCCGAGCCTCAGCCTCGGAAAGAACATCGGTCTCGGTTACGTTCCGCCGGCCGAGAGCGCGATCGGCACTCGGTTTGGGATCGACATCCGCGGCAAAGTCGCGGAAGCCCAAGTCGTCGCGACTCCGTTTTACAAACGCAGCTGACGAGTAGACCACCATGGACCATCCCAGCGACCGGAAATACACGAAGGATCACGAGTGGGCGCGGCTCGAAGGCGACCGCGTTCGCGTCGGCATCACGGCGTACGCCGTGGAGCAACTGGGCGACGTCACGCTCGTCGACTTGCCTCAGGCCAACACGAAGCTCCGCTCAGGCGCGCACTTCGGCGACATCGAGTCGGTGAAGGCCGTGAGCGAGCTGTTCGCACCCGTGAGCGGCGAAGTGCTCGAGGTGAATTCCGAGCTCGAGAAGAATCCCGAGCGCGTGAACGACTCGCCGTACGAACAGGGTTGGATGGTGGTGATCAAGCCGGAGTCGCCGACCGAGCTCGATGCGCTATTGGATGCACCGGCGTACGCGGAGTTTCTGGCCTCGCTCGCACACTGAGCGTCAAGAGCGTTAGGCGATCGACCCATCCATGACTGGCGACTCCGACCCCACCGCAAGCCGCAAGCCGCGCGTGTCGCGCTTGATGTTGCTTCAAGTCGTGTTGACCTTGGCCGCGTTCGCCTACCTCGTCCATATCTCGGACGTCGATGCGTTGTTGCGCTCGTTCAAGAGCGCGCCGTTGTGGGGCGTACCGGCGCAGGTGATGACGTTGCTCACCGTGATGCTGGCGGGTGCGGTTCGCTGGCGGTTCCTGCTTTCGGCGTACGGCGCGCGTGCCAAGCCGCCGCTCATGCGCCTGTTCAAGCTGCAGCTGGTCGGCCTCTTCTACAACTTGATGCCCGGCGCCGTCGGCGGTGATGTGATTCGCGGTGTCGTCTCGCGCGATGCATTCGGCGATCGCTTGAGTGCAGGGCTCGCGGTCGTACTCGTCGAACGCGTGATGGGCCTGATCGGGTTGATGTTTCTCGTCGTCGGTGTGCTCGCGCTGCATCCGATCCGTGGCTTGGAGCTGTCACCTTGGGTGCTCGTACTCGGTGTCATCGGCTGCAGCGGTGCGCTCGCGGGCATTGCGCTCGCGCGCCGCTTCGCCGACAAGTTGCCGGGCGTGATCGGCACGCAGCTGCAAGATTTGCCGGCGCTCTCGAACCTGCCCGCGTTCGGTCTCGCGATGATCGTGTCGATCACGAATCAGGCGCTCGTGGGCGTGATGGGTCACTTGGCGATCGCGCCGCTCGCCCCGCAAGTGGAGCTGCTCGATTCGCTCGCGCTCGCCCCACTCGCGTTCGCAGCGATCTTCTTTCCGCTGACGGTCGCGGGCGCCGGAACGCGCGACGCGGCGATGGTCGCGCTGTACGGCATGCTCGGCGTCCCGAAGGCTCAAGCGCTCACGGCCTCGCTACAGATCTTGCTCAGCTACGTGATCGTGTCGGCGATTGGCGGCGTGCTCGGCATGGTCGAGCCGCTCACAGCCAGCGTTCGGCCGAGTGCGATACCGGGTGAGTCCAACGCGGCGCGCGCGCCCTGATATCCTGCCCAGAATGCCGAAAGCCAAGACCAAGCGAAGCCCTGCGAAGGCGAGCCCCAAGCGAAGCGTAGCGAGAGCGGGCTCAGAGCGAGCGAGCGCACAACGAAGCCCGTCGAGAGTCGGTAAGTCGAAGTCGAGCGCTACGAAAGCCGGTAAGTCGAAGTCGAGCGCGCGCAAAGCCGGTGCGATCGATCCGCGCGTACTCGCCGCGATCGGCCTCGCACTCGAAGACGAGCGCGTCGCAAGTGAACGCGCAGAAACACTCGGGCAGCCCCTATCCGCATGGGTTGCGAGTGGCCGAACGCGCGCGATCAAGGCGCGCTGAACGAGCTAGTTCTCGTCGATTCGCGCGAGAAGCGCGCCGGTGAGCACCGACTGCCCCGCGACGACGACGAGCTCGTGGACGGTACCCGCGTGCGGCGAGCGGATCGTGTTTTCCATCTTCATCGCGTCGAGCACGAGCACCGGATCGCCGGTCGACAATGTCTGCCCCTGCGTGACGTCCACGCGCAGCACGAGCCCCGCCATCGGCGCCCGCAACTCTCCCGCGACCGCCGGCGCCACCCGACGCGCGCGCACGCCCGCCATCGAAACGTGCGCGCCCTCATCCGACTTCGGCGCGCTCGCTGCGCGCTCGACGCGAAACCGTCGCCCGTTCACCGACACGTCGGCTTCACTCGCCGAAAGCGTGTGAACCTCGACCTCGAAACTCTGTCCGTCGATCAGATAGCGATGCTTGCCGCGGTGACCACTCAAGGCCGGCTCCTCGTCGAAGATTGCGCCGCCACGATGCGGCAACGGCCCCGTAACCGCAAGGGAAGTCTTTCCCTCACGACCGTTGTTCGCTAGACCAACGAACCCATGACCCAAGACTCCACGACCCGCGCGAGCGCAGCGCGTCTCGATGCCGAGAACGCTCGCGCACTCGCCGGCGGCGGCGCTGATCGCATCGCGAAACAACACGCGTCCGGCAAGCTCACCGCACGCGAGCGCATCGACGCGTTCTTCGATTCGGGAACGTTCGTCGAGCTCGACCGATTCGTCACGCATCGCTGCTTCGACTTCGACATGCAGAAGCAGAAGTTTCCCGGCGACGGCGTGATCACGGGCTACGGCCAAGTCGATGGCCGGCAGACGTTCGTGTTCGCACAAGACTTTACCGTGCTGGGCGGCTCGCTCGGCAACGCCTGCGCCGCGAAGATCTGCAAAGTAATGGAGATGGCGCTCAAGGTCGGCGCGCCGATCATCGGCATGAACGACTCGGGCGGCGCGCGGATTCAGGAGGGCGTCCACTCGCTCGGCGGTTACGCCGACATCTTCTTGCGCAATACACTCGCGTCCGGCGTGATTCCGCAGATCAGCGCGATCATGGGCCCGTGCGCCGGTGGTGCCGTGTACAGCCCGGCGATCACCGACTTCATCTTCATGGTCGAAGACACCTCGTACATGTTCATCACCGGTCCTGACGTGATCAAAACGGTCACGCATGAGCAGGTCACGAAAGAGGTGCTCGGCGGTGCGCGGACGCATACGGAGACGAGCGGCGTCGCACACTTCGCACGGCCCGACGATCACACGCTGATTGCAACGTTGCGCGAGTTGCTCTCGTATTTGCCGCAAAACAACCAAGAAGAGCCGCCCGTACGCACGACACACGATCCGAGCGACCGCGAGATCCCGGAGCTAGACGACATCGTCCCGGAAGATCCGCGCAAGCCCTACGACGTCACGGATCTGATCCGCGCCACGGTCGACGAAGGCAAGTTTCTCGAAGTGCACGCGCACTGGGCGATGAACATCGTCGTCGGTTTCGCGCGCTTCGGTGGTCGCGTGGCGGGCATCGTCGCGAATCAACCGCAGGTGCTCGCTGGTTGCTTGGATATCCCGGCCTCGATCAAAGCGGCGCGTTTCGTGCGCTTTTGCGATGCATTCAACATCCCACTCGTCTCGTTCGTCGACGTGCCGGGTTTCTTGCCCGGCACCGACCAGGAGTTCGGCGGCATCATCACGCACGGCGCGAAGTTGATCTACGCGTACGCCGAAGCGACGGTGCCCAAGATCACGCTGATCACGCGCAAGGCGTACGGCGGCGCGTACATCGTGATGAGCAGCAAGCACCTGCGCAGCGACATCAACATGGCGTACCCGACTGCCGAGATCGCGGTCATGGGACCCGATGGCGCAGTCAACATCGTCTACCGAAAAGAGATCGACGCAGCCGCCGATCAAGCGGTCGCGCGGCGCTCGTTCGTCGATGAGTATCGAGCTAAGTTTGCGAACCCGTACCAAGCGGCAGAGCTCGGCTTCGTCGACGCGGTGATCTATCCGCGCGAGACGCGGCGCCGAATCGTGTCCGCACTGGACATGTTGCGGACGAAGCGAGACACGAATCCGCCTCGCAAACACGGCAACATCCCGCTGTAAACCGCGCGCTATTGAGGCGAAGCGGAACACGCGGTGTTCGGCAACGAACCACCGATGTCGACACACGCGAAGAACGACTCCAGGTACTGCCCGATCTGCCGCGCCGCTGCCGAGGTCGGGTTGTTCACAGTCAGGCCCTTTTCGAGCCGCTCGAACGGCGGCTCGGGCGGATGCTCATAAAACTGCTCGTCCGAGCGCGCTTGTAGGAAGTCGTGCGTCGCCGGCGAAAACACGTAAGTCGCGCGCGTCACGCGGCTGCCCGAAGCCATGTAGTTGGCTCCTGCGCCCTCGTCGTCGATCACGTCCGCACGCTTCAAATCGCCGACGTAGCGCGCATCACTTCCGACGAGCGTCGTCCCGACGGACGCAGCGTACGCCTCGGTCGCGCGATTCGAGACCACCTCGTCGTCCTCGGCCATCAGCACGAGCACATTGACCGCTGCCCGGCGTAGTGCAGTAGCGTGCGCGAGCGGGTCGGCGCGATCGAACACCGTCTGATAGATCGCGAGCCCAGGCCAGAACGCGGGGTCGTTTGTCGTGCGGTCGAACCCTTCGGGATCGAAGCCGAAGGTGCTCGCGAGCGAGTCGAACATGTTCTCGTCGCGTGCGCTCCAGGCCCACTGCGTGACAGTCGCACCCGCAGGCGAAACCAAGACGACGGCCTGCACCGCCGGTTCCATGCGCGCCAGAATCCCGCCGATGGTCGCTCCCGTGTCTTCACCCACGAAGCCGACGTTCGTACGGAGGAACGTGCGCTCCTTCAGCATCGGATCGGTCGAAGTTGCAGCGACGAGGCTGCCGTCTTCGATCGAGCGCACCGCGACCATCAGATCCACGACCGCCTGACGAACTGCATCCCGACCATCGAATGGATTCCAGTCGGTGCCCGCCGCTTTCGCTTTTCCAAAGCCGAGAAAATCGCCCGGTGCATCACCGAAGTAGTCCGCCGTATCGGCGCCGGTGAAACGATTTTTCCAATCGACGGTCTTGCGCTTCTCCGGCGTGTTCGCGCGCATGCCTTGAAACGGCGCGTCGAGCGCGAGCGTCGCGAGACCGCGCCCAGCGAGCTCGTTCGCGATTGCAAGCGCATCGCTGCGCTCTCGATCGCGCTGGTGCTGGTAGATCACGATCGGCGCTTCGAGCGAGCTGCGCGGCAGAAACAATGTGAACGGCACTCCGTCGGTTCGCTTCACGCGAAGCTGGCCGGCCGAGTCGCGTTCGAACTTGCCGTGCGTCGCGGCCGTCGCAGACAGGAAGTTCGGCGACGGCAACGTGCCGTGCACCATCGCGTACAAGTTCTCGTGCGGTGCCGCACCGGACGAATCGAAACCTGCGGACGCCGTGTTCTGCGTGCCGAGCGCGGCATCGAGCTCGGTCGGGTAAACGACGTCCCACAGCGTCGGAAGCGGCGCTTTGCCGCCGCGGACCACCTTGCGTGCGTCCGTAAAATCCAAATCGACGTTCTGCACGTGAAACACAGCCATCGCACAGATGTCCGCGCGAGGTAGGCCGCTCTTCACGAGCGTCTCGAGCACGGGCGTGTACTGTGCGCGCGCCGCCATCAGCCTCGTGTCCGCGACGACGAGATCCGGATCGCGAATCGAAGCAAACTTCGCCGCGGGCTCGAGTTGTTGGCCCTTCGTGTCTTTCACGCGACGCGTGATCACGGCGGCGTAGCGACGGCCGGGCGTGAGCGGACGACCATCGACCGGGCGCAATGCGATGCGCCTTGCATCGGCCTGCCACTGCACGACGACTGGAACCTTGCTGAACGCGTCCGGCGATCCAGTGTCCGCGTCGATCAGAAACGCGCTCGCGGAAGTGGCGAGCGCACCCGATTCACCTTGCGGCAACGTCGCAGGGTCGATCGCGCCGTCGAGGTAGAAGTACACGGGCGTCGACACGCCGAAGCCATCGAGATCGCTCAGCAGGCGCACTTGATCGGCGCTGACGACCGACTCGACCGAGCCGTTGGCAGCGATGCGACCGTTGCGATCGAGGTAGAGATCGTCAGGCCACGGGATGCTTCCGAGTGCCAGAACCGAACCTTCACCGGGCTCGAACTTCACGTGAACGTGGCCGTCAGGCGACGTGACCGCGGGCGCGGGCGCACCCGCAATGTTCATCGTCGACAACGCAGGATCACTTCCGCTGCAGGCCGACCACAAGCACGCAGCAAGCGGCACAAAATGGCGCCAGCTCATGCTGCCCTTCTCGAGGGCGATCTCTGCGCTCACTCCGACCACCTGGAGCTCCTCGCGCGTTCCGACTTTCCAAACGCATCCGCGTCGCGGCGGCAGCAATGCGCAGAAACCGTCTCAGCACGATTCGAAAGAAGCATCTTAAGTTTGACCACTGCCACGCCTTCCGATCGAGCCGGCGCCGCGTGGCTCAACCGAAATTCTCGTAAGTGCAAGCAAGTTTGGAGTCTCCCATGCGGGGATAACTGTCGCAACGCGAGCACTCTGTCGCGACTTTGCACGCACTTCCGGATCGTGTTCGCGCACACCTACAGACTTCTGTTTTTCCCTCAGGTTCGGCGCGAGTACCGCTACAAGCTCATGTGAATTAGAGACCGAGATAGTGCAAGAGATGTACATCCTTGCGCGCGTGCTTAGAGAAACACACATTGTCGCCACGAAGGCCTTGCGCTCCTAAAAGTGGTGAGCGAGACTCAAGGCTGCCTGACGGAAATGTCAGCGCCCGCGCTCCGACAGATGGCGAGTCGATGCCTATATCCGGAGCCAACGGCAGGTGCTCAGCAGGTGCAGGTACACTAAGCGCTGCAATGACAACGCAATGCCGCCCCGAGCTGGTGGTGGCGTGGAAGAGCTTGCAAGCCCCACAGACCGGACCGGGAAGAGAGGTTGCTCCAGATGCGGAGTCATGGCCCCCAAATGCATACGGAAACGAGGAATCGGAGATCCGAAATGCACCGAATGACTTGGGAACAGATCTGTCAGAACGACGACTTTCGGGGTCGCTGGATCGCGATGGACGAGTGCTTGTTCGATGAAGCTACGGGCCGCGCAACCGAAGGCTTGGTCGTAGATTCCGATGATGATCTCGCAGAGTTATGCGCGCGCATCCGCGAGTCCGAGCGCACGAACTGTTCGATCTTGTTCGCTGGCGACGAGCACACGGGCTACCGCAGCTCGCAGCCCCGCGTCTCGGTGAACTGAGCGCCTCCGCTTACCGCGCGAGCTCTTCGACGATCTGCCGCGCGATGTTCCGCGCACGCTCGATCTCATTTGCCGCCAAGCTGACCGCGCCGACGACAGGGTGGCCACCGCCGCCAAAACGCGCACAAATAGCGGCAATGTCGTGTGTCCTCGGCACCGGCGCCCACGGGTTCGAGCCGACCGAGACCTTCGCGCGTGTGCGGCTCGCTGTGACCGCGACGCAGTAGCGCGACTCCGGGAACAGCCAATACGGAATGAACTTGTTGTAGCGGTCCTGGCCGCTGCCCACGAGGTCGAACGTGACGACGCCGGACTCGAGGCGCGCGCGCGCCGCGATCGCGTCACAGTTGTGCTGATGTTCTGCCGCGAGCGGCGCGAACAGCTTCTGCACTTCGGGTGCAGTCGCGATCTCGTCGAGCGAGACGCCGGACGCGAGCAATGTCGCACGCGGGGAAACGAACGCGTCATCGCCGTGGCTTTCGATGACGGTCATCAATTGCAACGCCGGCTCCTTCAGCTCCACCGCTTGTTGCGCGTTCGAAAAACGCGCCGCGTCGATGATGTCCGCCCAGCGGATCAGCCCCGCGAGCTCGTTCATGTCGTCGCCAAAACGTGCCTTCGCCGTATCCGCGATCAGCTTGCAACACGACCCGTAGCCGGGGTCGAAGAACTTGTGACCGCTCTGATCGGCGTCGAAGTGCGCGCGCTCGACGTCGCCGACGATGCCGCTCACGTGATGATCGAAGAACCACGTGAGCTTGTCGGACGTGGTGTAGCGAAAGTCGACCACGGCGTTGATCTCGCCGGTCAAGACGCCTTCGGGGACGTGTGAGCCACCGGGCTGATGATCGAGCCCGCGATAGCAAAACGTCAGCTCCGGGCCTTCGACCTTGCGAAGCAACTGCGTCAGCACGGCAGCAGACGACATGCCGTCGAAGCAATGCCCGTGGTAACCGATCACGACTTCCTTCGTCATACGCTCCTCATTCGCTCGTCTTACGCCGTTGCAAGATGATCGCGGTCAAGTTCAGCACGAACCGCTCTTCCGACAAGTGATCGGGCCGCGCGACACCCAAACGCCGTTCGAGGTGGCCGGCAAGCTTCGAGAACAGCGCGTAGCGAACGACGACGGGCAGGCTCTCGCGCTGCACCGCCAAACCGATCATCGTATCGCGCTCGGGCGCCGTGATTCGCTGCGCTGCATGCGCGAGCGTTTGATCGTGACTGAACGAGTTGTAGCGGTCGACCGGCGCGAGAACTGCCGCTGGGCGCGGCGAGCTGCGCTGGCGCACCACCAGGGTTCCGGCCGCGAGATCACCGAGCCTGCGACCGTATTTGTCCAACCCCGCGCTCACGCCGCCGACCAAGTAACACGCCGGCAGAATGTCGACGGCGCGAACCAAGTTTCGGAGCGCGGCTTGCGCGAAGCTGATCGTCGTACCCTGGAGCGCGATCACGCGCAGTCCGAGCAACCGCTTGCCGAGGGTCTGCCCCGAGAGGCGCCACTCGAACAGGGCTCCGTAGCCCCACTGAATGCCGAACGCGAGGACGAGGTAGAGCGCACGGGCGAGCCCCGCGAACACGACGCCGAAGAGCTTCGCGCACAAGAACGCGACGCCGGTCAACGCTCCCATGACGAGAACGTCGACGCCCCACGCGAGTGCGCGCGAACCGAGCCCGGCCAGCTCGAACTCGAAGCTGACGTTCTCCGGCGTTCGGATGGCGTACAGGTCGCGCACGGAATCACGCTATCACGCGGGGCGGCGACTCGCTCGGCCCTGGCCTTGCTATGCTGGAAGTCGAACTCGATGCAAGGATTCGACGTCAACCGGTTCGTCGAGGAACGCAGCGCAGCGTGGGGGCGGCTCGAACAGCTGCTGCTTCGGATCGAACGCGAGGGTCTCGCTTCGCTCGAGTTACCCGCGGTGCGCGAGTTCGGCCGGCTCTATCGCGCGGTGTCGAACGATCTGCTTCGCGCGCGCGGCGAGATGGTGAATGTGGCGGTCGTCGACTACATCAACGACATCGTCGCACGCGCCTATGCGGTGATGCACGCGCCGTCCCGATCCACGATCGGCCGCAAGCTGTATGCGTTCTTTGCGACGGATTTCCCGCGGCTGTTCCGACGCGAGAGCCGCATCGTCGCGCTCGCGGCGCTGATCGTGTTCGCGGGGGCGAGTGTCGGCGCGAGCTTCGTCGCGATCGATCGTTATGCCCTCGGTGCGCTCATCCCCGATGATCACCAAGCGCTCACGCCGGCCGAACGCGTCGGCCGCGACGAACACGCCGCCGGCGTCAACGGCGATGCTGCCGTCGCGTTTTCGGGTTGGCTGTTCACGCACAACCTCGAGGTCTCGTTTCTGGTGTTCGCCCTCGGCGTGACGTTCGGTCTCGGCACGGTCGCCCTACTCTTCTACAACGGCGTGCCACTCGGAGCGCTCGCGATGCAGTATCACCAAGCGGGCCAGGGCATGTTTTTCTGGGCCTGGATCCTCCCGCACGGAGTCGCCGAGCTCACCGAGGTCTGCATCGCTGGCGGTGCCGGACTGATCATCGCGCGCGGCTTGTGGATCCCCGGCCGGCGCGGGCGCGGCGCTGCGTTTGCGGAAGAGGCGCGCACCGCGGCGAGCTTGGTGCTCGGGGGCGCGCCGCTCCTGATGCTCGCCGGCGTGATCGAAGGCACGGTCAGCCAGATGCACGCGCCGCTCGTGCCGTACTCCGCGAAGCTAGTGTTCGCGGCGTGCGTCGCGATCGGCGTATTTGCGTTTTTAACGCGCGCCGGCCGCGCGACGAGCACCGCCGCGCAGCCGACAGCTGCGAAGTAGCGAGCCCCGAACGAAACAGCGTCGCATGGGACGCGAGACATTTCGCGAGGCGTCACCGGTCGCGAGGAGCGCGCGGAGCGTACGCTTTGGTACGTGAGCACGCACCGCAGCGAGCGGTGGCGGATCGCGGGATGTATCGCGTTCCAGGCGCCACTGTTTAGAAGAGGTCGTCGCCTTCTTTCGAGTCTTCAGAGTCGGAGCTGTCGTCTTCCGAATCGCTCCCGTCCTCGCCGCCGCTCGACGACTTCTGGGTGAGCTTGGGCTCCTTGCCCTTCGCTTTGTACCCATTCCACGGACCGCCGCCGACTTCCTTCTCGCCGAGGCCCCACTCGCCCTTGAGCACGTGATCGCCGCTGCTGGGATCGACGATGTAGCGAAAGTAGCCGTGGCCCTTCGACTCGGTCGCGCGATTGCTGACCATCGCCTTGTTCTCGTTCCACTCGAACTTCAATAAGTCGCCCTGCACTTCGCCTTGGATCTTCCCGGATCGCATGTCGCTCGCGTACTCGCCGACGACTGCGTTGCCGTTCTGGATCAGGTTCATCGTGCCGTACTGCGGCGAGAAGTAGACGCCGCTGAAATTGCCGCCGGACGGCATGTTGCCGGCCTTGACCTCCGGGGTACCGCCACCGCATCCGACGCACCAAAGAACGAGCAACACTCCGAACCGAATCTGCCTGCGCATGAGGGGTCTCCTGTCGGCGCCAAGATAGTCGAGCGCCCTCGAGATGAGCAATCTATCCGTGCTGTGGGACCGCACCTGGGAACCCTCGGGCGTCAGCCGAAGAACCGCGACAATCCCCACGCGTAGTACGCGCCGGGCTCACCGAGGGACCCGACCAGGAACGACACGTCATCGACCCAGTCACCGAAGATACTCAACGGTGCTGCAGGAGCGCGCTCCGCTACCGGCGGCAGCGCACCTGACTCGGGTTTTCCGGTGCAGACGCGCAACTGCAGCTGCGCTCGCTGGTCGGGCGGCAGACGGTCGACCGACGCGCGGGCGAGCTCGAGTGCGCGATCGATCCCGCCCAGGACGTCCACGAGCCCGCGCTCGTGCGCGTCGTGACCGGACCAGACGCGACCACCCGCGAGCGCCTGGATCTCTTCGACCGGACGTTTGCGCCCGATCGACACGACCTCCAAGAAGCGCGCGTAGAGCTCCAGCGTGTGCTCTTGCAAGACGCGCATTTCGTCGGGAGAGAGCGGGCGCACGGTGGAAAACATGTCCGCGTGCGGTGCCGTCCGGAGCGTCTGCGCGTTCACACCGAGGCGTTCGAGCAGGTCGGAGATCGCGGGTTTTGCAGACACCACACCGATCGAGCCCGTGACGCAGAGCGAGCGCGCGACGATGCTGCGACACGCGGCTGCGACGTAATAGCCGCCGCTCGCAGCGACATTCCCGAAATACGCGATCACGGGCTTCTTCTTTGCGAGTCGTTCGACCTCGTGATGGATCAGCTCGCTCGCAAACGCGGACCCGCCGGGTGAATCGATGTGAAACACGACCGCCTGCACGCGAGGATCGCGCGCTGCTCGGCGGAGCGCCCCCACCACCGTCCCGCGGTCGGCGGAGCGCCGGAAGCCGCGCTTCGAATCCGTGATCGTGCCGGCGAGACTCACGACGCCGATATACGGAGGGTCGCGGAGCGGCCGCCAGAGCCGGAACCTGCGCTCAGCCAGGTAGGCCAGCGCGCTCCGCCACGGGCGCGATCGTTCGCCTTTACCTTCCTCTTGGCCGGCTTCGCCCAAGCTCAGCCGCAGCTCGTCCTCGTAGCGGAGATCGTCGACGAGACCGATGGTTTGCGCCTGATTCGCGCTGATCATTCCCCGCGAAAACAAGTCTTGGATCGCTTCGGGCTGCAGATTTCGCGATTCGGCGAGCGCTTTTTCGAGCGCGCTCTGCAATCCATGCAAAAGCGCCGCTTGTTGCTCGCGTGCGGCATCGCTCATTTCATCGAGAACGAGCGGTTCTGCCGCACTTTTGTACGGTCCGGTGGCTTGCACGTCGACTTGCACACCAACCCGCGACAAAAGCCGCTTGAAATAGATGGACTGCGCAGCGAAACCGAGCGGACCGAGCGAGCTCCAGGGCACGAGTACGATCCGATCGGCACCTGACGCCAGGTAGAGCTCACGATTGCCGCCACCTTCGGCCAGGTAACAAATCACGCGCTTTCCGGAGCCGCGAACCCTTTGCAAGAGCTCACGAACACTTTCACAAGCCGCCCAGCCAGCCCCGACGGAGCCGATTTGCAAAAATAAACCCGGCACCTCGGGATCGCCCTCGAGGTACTCGACGAGCTCGCGCAGCTCTTCGATCGACGTCAACTGGTTGCGTTTCCGCATTGCAAGCAGCCGACGCCACCAAACGGGCTCGACGCCGCGAAGCTCGGTGAGGTGCTCGGGCAACTTCAGAAACACCCATTTGCGCCGCTGCTTCCGCCGCGACGCGCGAGACGCTAGCTGGAGCGGCGACAAGAGCAGACGAAGGAGATTGCCTAGAAGACGCAACAGCACGCGCACGCCGGCTACCATACCCGAAACGCCTCGCAGGTGCCGGACCACCAGCGTAGATGTAGCGCGGGGTGCGAGTTTGACGATTTCGCGACGCCCTCACCCAAACCAAGCGCACGTCGTAATTGTACCTGCGATCTTGCTTCGATATGATGCTGACAATGCGAACGATCCGGGCTGGCTCGAGTACCGCAGCGGTTGCTGTGTCGCCTCCCGCGAAGCGCCCGCCCCGCGGAGGAGTGGATGCCTGAACCACAAATGGTGATGTTTGCAGAGGAGTTCCACCAGATCCAAGCGATCGTGGACACATTGGTGAAGTCATCCAACGCGAGCGTGGTGTTCATCATCGACAAGAACGGGCAGCTGATTGCAGCTGCCGGTGAGTCGGATCACATCGACACCACGTCGCTCGCATCGCTCACGGCCGGCAACATTGCAGCTACAGGCGGCATGGCCAAGCTGCTGCGCGAGCGCGAGTTCACTACGCAGTTTCACGAAGGCGAGAACGCCAACATCCACATCCAACTGGTGGACAACCGGGTGATCCTGGTTGTCATCTTCGACAAGAAGACGAGCCTCGGTCTGGTTCGATTGCGCGTGAAGAAGTCCTGCGAACAGCTCGGCGAAATCTTTCGTCAACTCGCCGAGAAAGCGCAGGGTCTCGGGCAGACTCCATTTGCCGAGATCACCGACGACGACATCGACAACCTTTTCAACGACTGACCGGGCAAAAGGCGCATGTCTTTCATCAATTACCTGTCGCGCGAAATCAACTGCAAGCTCGTGTACTACGGCCCCGGTCTGTGCGGAAAAACCGCCAACCTGCAATACATCTACAACAAGACGAATCCGGGAGCGCGCGGCAAGATGATCTCGCTCGCGACCGAGACCGAACGAACGTTGTTCTTCGACTTTCTCCCGCTCGCGCTCGGAGAGATTCGCGGGTTCAAGACGCGTTTCCACCTGTACACCGTGCCCGGTCAGGTGTTTTACGACGCGAGCCGCAAGCTGATCTTGAAGGGTGTAGATGGCGTCGTGTTCGTCGCCGATTCCCAGATCGCGCGCATGGAAGCGAATCTCGAGTCGATGGAGAACTTGCGGACGAACCTCGCCGAGCAGGGTTACTCGCTCGACAGCATTCCGTTCGTCGTGCAGTACAACAAGCGGGACATGCCGGGCGTCGCGCCGATGGAAGAGTTGCGGCAGATGCTGAACCCGAACAACGTGCCCGACTTCGAGGGCGTGGCGACAACGGGCGTCGGCGTGTTCGATACGCTGAAGGCGGTCGCGAAACTGGTCCTCACCGAGCTACGCAAAGCCGGCGGCTAAAACAGCGACGCTGTTTTAGTTAG
>DASRXR010000320.1:0-10837 GCA_035687405.1 Polyangiales bacterium | reverse complement strand
TACCGCGTGGGGTGCTGCGAGCCTGACTGAGGCGGTGCTCGTCGAACGCGGAGCGACTTCGACGCGGCTGCGAGCCTCCGCCGCCGGACTCGTCTGCGCGCTCGATCCTGCGCTCACGTTCGCAGCTGTGAGCGGCATGGAGGTGTCGCTCGCGGCGGCACTGCTCGTGTGGAGCGTTCGAGCTTCGCTCGGCGGGCGTCATGGCGTCTGCGCTGCACTTTCTGCATGCGCAGTCTTGGCGCGACCTGAAAGCCTTTTCTTTCTCGGCGCGTGGTCGGTGTTGCGCTACGAGAGCGTTCGCACGCGGCAGGCAGTCATGCCGCTCGCAGCTGCCGGCCTTGCGATGCTGGTTTGGGTCGCGTACTGCATGAGCGTCTCGGGCTACCCGTTCCCGAACACGTACTACGTGAAGCGCGGTGCAAACATCTCGCGCGGGCTCGTCTACTTCGCGCGCGAGTACCTGCCGAAACACGCTTGGTTTGCCGGAGTCGCTGGTGTTGTGCTTCTCGGGCTCGCGTTGTCTCGCGCGGGTGAACAGCGTCGGTTGGCGCTCGCGTGGCTCGTGGGCGTCGTTGCGATCGCGGGTAGCCGCGAGATCTTTCCGCACGTGTTGTTCTACTGCTGGCGCTACTTCGCTCCGCTCGCCGTCTTTCCGTGCGTTGCGCTAGCTTGTGCGCTGCCGGAGCGGCGTGCGTTCGCCGCCTACGCGCTCGCGCCGATCGCGCTCGCGAGTGTGTGGATGCTGCCCAACGCCCGGGCGTTGCAGCGTGCTCAGGAGAACGATATTCAGCTTTCGCACAGTCAGCCTGCCGCATGGGCGGCCGCGACGTTGCCGCCGGACGCACGACTTTTGGTGGAAGGGGCCGGAGCGACACGTTTCGCGCTGCCGCGAACTGCGCGCGTGATCGATGCGGTGGGCCTCAATCTAGCTGCGGTGGTGCATGCGCCAGATTCGAGAGCGAGAGTGTGTGCGGTGCTGAGGCTGAAGCCGACGCACGCATTATTGCCCGACGACTTCTTCCGAGCGTTCTTGCCGGTGCTCGATGTCGAGCCGCTGCGACAGTTCGTCGACCCCGACAACCGAATCGCAGCAACTCCTCGGGTCGAGCGCGTGCTCGCGGCGAGCGTGACTCGGATCAAGCCAGCAGCGCGCCAGTCCTGCGGGATACCGCCGTGATGACGGAGGAAGGAGGGAGACGAGTCACCGGCAGCAAGGACGAGAGCGGCAGCCAGTTGCGCGACAAGCGGCTGTTTGCGTCGATCTTAGGTGTGCATCCGTAACTTGTTGGAGAAACGCGTTGGCGCGAAGCTCGGTGGATCTGGCACTGATGACTCTCTCGCTAGGCACGGTGATCGTGGCTTGATCGGAGGCGAGCTCGAATCAGGCACTCCAAACGAGGACAGCGTAGCCGCCGCGCTACAGATTCTCGGTAAGATCGCGGCCGCGGCGGTGCTGCTCGACCTCGCTAAGCGAGCCGACTTATCGAACTCACAGGCGATTGCGAAGCCGAGGATTGCACAATGAATCCAGGCGGTCCCACATGAGAAAAATCCGCCGATATGCCAGCACGCGCAACCTCCTATGCGTGCTCGCTTTCCTGCGCGAAGTGGTCGCGTCGATGACCTTGACCGGCGCCACTCGTCCGGAGGCTAAATCTCGCAAAGGATGTGGCACCTCCGCGGGCTGCAGCGCCGACCCAGCAGACCTCAGAACTGCAGCAGCTGCGATGCCTGGTGCAGGCCCAGCAGGAACTACTTCAGGCGCTGAACGCCACAACCCGCGCAATCGCAAAGTTAGAGGCGAGCATCGGGTTTCTCATCCTACTGCTCGCGTGGCGCGAGCACCAAGACAACGATGCGAGCAGCGGAGACCGAACAGGCAGATAGAGCCAGACTCGCCGCCGAATTCCAACGGATTCGCTCCGTGCTGCTGCAACGTCATTCAGATCGAGAGGCTTGGTAAGGGGGGCCGGGGGGAATGCAACGCCGCGATGGAATTGCCTACGCACACAGCTCTAGCGGCGCCGGTCGTACCGGCGGATCGACTGCTGCCACCTGGTTCGCCGATTGACAGCGTCTCTACGTGTAGAGCGCCGGTTGGCCGCGGCACTCCGTGCCTCTCTGCGCCTCAACTCGCAGCACGTCCGTGTCGCTACCGCCCACGAACGACTCGCGGCGCTTTGCGTGTTCTGCGTAGGAACGGGCGAATCACGCAACCGTTGCGTCGAACGGCCGATGAGCTTGCATGTTCTCGGGTCGGATTCGCGAGCAGATGGAAATGTTCGGGCGCCCACAACTCGACTGTGTCTGGACGCGGCTCAAGCTTGATCCAATTGGTGGTGTCCATCTCGCGCTCGCACGCGTCCTGACCGAGCGAGGCTGCCGTCGACCGCCCCGCGCTTGGATACGAATCGCGAGCGTGATCGCGCGAGCTGCACCGGTGATCGAACAGACCGGCGAGTACGGCACGTCCCGGGCGCGTTGCAGGCCGCCAGAACATCGTATTTTATCACGCCACTGCTGTTTGTCGTTCCACCCGCAACTGTGTCTGGCGCCGCGTTTCGCTTTGGGTAGGGAGTGTTGGTCAGCGTGTTACTCCTAAACAGGTCGCGACGATTCTGGGCATCGTGGCGAAGCCGTTAGGCAGACGCTCTGGCGCTAGTTGCCAAGCTGGAACACGAGCATGCTTTGCGCCGAGCTCTCGCCGCACATTCGCTGCCTTTCGGGGCCGTAGACATAACCGAAGTGTCACCCCACGGTCCGCCTGTAGGTTCACCGGCGCAATCACAGTCGCCTGTAGCGCAAGCGCGCACCCGCCGCTAATAGCTGCAAGGTTTGATAACCTTCCGCCTGTATGACCGCCCGCGTTCTGGTTGTGGACGACGAAGCCGGATTGCGCGAAATGCTTCGTGTTCTACTCACCCGCGCCGGCTACGACGTCGCCATCGCCGACGGCCAAACTCGCGCGGTCAGCATCCTCCGCGCCAGCGATCCATTCGACGTCGTCATCACCGACCTCTCCATGCCCGACGGCTCCGGCATGGGAGTCCTGCAAGAAGCACGCTCCTTCGACGACTCGACCCAAGTGATCATGATCACCGCGTACGCGACCACCGCCCAAGCCGTTCAGGCAATGCGGGAAGGCGCCTACGACTACATCCAAAAGCCTTTCAAAAACGACGAGCTTCTCGCCGTCGTCGAAAAGGCCTGCGACAAACGCGCGATCGTCGATCACAACCGCACGCTCCGCCGCCACCTTCAAGAAGGATTTCGCGCAGGAGAAATCGTCGGCAAGAGCGCTCCGATGCAACACGTGATGCGACTCGTCGAACGGGTCGCGAGCGCACCCGCAAGCGTTCTGATCACCGGTGAAAGCGGAACCGGAAAAGAACTGATCGCACGCGCCCTCCACTATCGCGGCGACCGCGCACCCAAACCTTTCATCGCAGTCAACTGCGCCGCCCTCCCCGAGGCACTCCTCGAGAGCGAGCTGTTTGGCTACGAAAAAGGCGCATTTACGGGCGCTAACACCCGCAAGGACGGCCTATTTCGTGCTGCGAGCGGTGGCAGTTTGTTCCTCGACGAAGTCGGAGAGCTGCCTCCCGCGCTGCAAGTCAAACTGCTTCGTGTACTCCAACAACGCACGGTCCGACCCGTCGGCGGTCACGAAGAGATTCCGGTCGATGTCCGCGTCATCGCCGCAACGAACCGCGACGTCTCTCGCGAAGTGCAACTCGGACGCTTCCGCGAAGATCTGTTCTATCGCCTCAACGTCATCAACCTTCATCTTCCAGCCCTTCGCGAGAGACCCGAAGACATTTCGTTGCTCGCCGACCACTTCCTCACCAAACACGCTGCAGCACAAAACAAACGTCTCAGCTTTGCACCCGACGCGCTTCGCTGGCTCGTCGCTCAAAGCTTCCGCGGCAACGTTCGCGAGCTCGAGAACCTCGTCGAACGCGCAGTCACGCTCACGCTCGGTGTACGCATCGAGCTTCCCGATCTGACCGGCGACACGCTCACCGGTGTGCCCACGCTCGCCGCGGCATCCGTTCAAATTCCCGACGCTGGCTTCGATCTAGACGGACACCTCGCCGCGATCGAACGTCAAGTGTTGATCGCTGCACTCGCCAAAACCGGAGGCGTTCGCAAAGACGCAGCGACGCTGCTTCGCATGACCTTCCGGTCGTTCCGCTACCGACTCGCCAAATACGGCCTGGGTGACTCGGACGAGCTCGAGCAGGAGCTCGCCGAAGGCGCCTAACATCACTAACCACGCCGGCCGATTTGGCCCCGTGACAAAACCCCGTTACGCTGAAGTCTGATATGCGCTCGAAGGACCACGTGACAGTCAAGTTTTTGCAGTCTCACAAGCACCGACAGCGCGGCTTCTCGCTGATGGAGTTGATGACGGTTGTAGTCATAGTGGGGGTTCTGTCAGCAATGGCGATCCCCACCTTCTCCGACTATATCTACAAGTCGCGCGCGACCGAAGCGACCGAGTTCCTCGGCGTGATGCGCCTGCGCGAAGAAGCTTACCGCGCAGAGTTCGGTGCCTACTGCCCGACCTTGCCGCCCGAGAAGTTCCCGACCGCAGTCGGCTCGCTCGACACGAAGGGGAACCTGGTTCCCGATCCGTCGACGACCGGCCGCAACACGACGCTCTGGTCGCCGACCGCACAGTGGCGCCAACTCGGCGCTTCTCCGAGTGGTCCGATCCGCTTCGGTTACGGTGCAGTCGCGGGTGATCCGTCGAACATTCCAGCCGGCCTCGGCTTTCAAACCCGACCGGATTTCTGGTGGGTCGCGCGGGCAGTAGGCGACCTCGATGGCGACGGGACATACGTCATGTTCGAGACGTACTCAGCGAGCAAGGGCATCTACATCGGCAACTACCCGACTGGTGGCGCAATCGCCAAAGGTTGGGAGTGACGTTTATTGTCAGTGCCGCCATCAGCTGCGTGACGTTTCTTGTCGAAGCAGCAGCGGCAGGGCAACACCGACAGTGTTTTTACGCGTGTTTCTGCCTCCACGAACTGTCCTAGAGCATGGCACGACGCCTGCAACACAGTCAGACAGCAAGAGTGCACTAGCACTTGACTATAGATCCCGCGGAACGTCCGCCGGATGCAGAAAGGCACAGTTCAGTACATGTCCAAACTTTTGAGGAAGAAGTCAGGCTTTACCCTGATTGAGCTCATGATCGTCGTCGCGATCCTGGGCATCCTGGCGGCGCTCGCGATTCCGGCGTTCATCGGCTACGTGCGTCGTTCGAAGACGTCTGAAGCCACCGGTAACGTGAACGCGATCTTCAAGGCTGCATCGAGCTACATGTCGATCGAGCGCACGACGCAGGGTATGACCGCGAGCACCGCGAGCTACTGCATCGTCTCGAGCGAGGTTCAGAACCCGGCGAGCGTCAACGGCAATAAGCAGCGCTACGCCCCGGGTACGAACGCGCAGGCGCTCGGCTTCTCGATCGCCGACTTCGTGTACTACGGCTACGGTTTCGACTCGACGACCCCCGGTTGCGGCAAGGGGTCGAACTCCTCGATGTACACGTTCTTCGCCGTGGGTAACCTGGACAGCGACAGCACGTCGAGCCGCTTCGAGCTCGCGGCCGGTACGGACAGCGAGACCACGCTCTATCACGCACGTGGCTTCTACATTAAGGACGAAATCGAGTAGTCCTCTGCACGCGTGTGTGCGCTCCGGCTGAGTTCCGGAGCTACAGCTCCCCGGCTCCCTCGAGCCGGGGAGTTTTCTTTTGGGGGACACAACGCGGCGTGTTTCAATCACCGAGTGGGCCGATTGAAATACGCCGTCGCGTGTTTAGTCGTCGTCGCGATTGCAGTCGCCGGCGACAAAACCCGCGAGCGCGCGCAAGACCGTTACCTGCGCGCGCAGACGTACGAAGATCTCTACTACCTGCCGCCACCGAACGAGCTGATCTTGTTCTCGCTCGGCCACCGGACGGCACTAGCGGATCTCGTTTGGATGAAAGCGCTCGTCTATTTCGGCGACGAGCTCTATCACCGTGGAAATGTCGCGAACCTGTTTCGCTACGCCGACGCGATTCTCGCGCTCGATGAACACTTCGTCCGCGCGTATCGCTGGGTCGCGAGCGCAGCCATCTATCGCACCGGCGACGTGACAGTCGACGATGTGCGCAGAGCCATCCTGTATCTCGAGCGCGGCGTGCGCTTGTTTCCGGACGATCCGAACCTCGCCTGGGATCTTGGCGCAACGTACGCGTACGAGCTCGTGCCGATGTTGCCGCCTGGGCCCGCGCGCGAGGAAGCGCGTCGAAAGAGCATCGACCACCTCGAGATGGCTGCGCTGCACGGCGCCGGCCCTGCCTGGCTCGGCCTGCAGACCGCGAGCCAACTCAACACGCTCGGCCGGAAAGAGCAGGCCGTGCATCACTTGCAGGACCTGTACGCCACTGCAACCGACCCGGACATCAAGGCACAACTCGCGCAGCGGCTGGCCACGCTTCAAACCGAGACCTACGTGGTGGCGATGCGCGCCGCGGACGAGGAGCTCGAAGCAAACCGTAAGCGAGATTTTCCATACTTGAACTCGAGCCTCTACCTCGTGGTCGGGCCGCGCCCGCCGTTCGATGGCGACGAGTTGTTGCTGCGCCGCTTCGACCCGCTGGCAAAAACCGCAGGCGGGACGCTGACCACAACTGCGCCGACCCCGAAATGAATGTTGATGTGCGCGCGCCGCGGACGCACACTCATCCGCGCGTGACCTCACGAAAGCTCGAACCACGCAAGCGCAACCACCGCCCGGCCGGCTTCACGCTTCTCGAAGCCGCGCTCGTGGTCAGCATCACCGGCATGGTCCTCGCTGTCGCGGTGCCGACATTCGTACACACGCTCGAGACGAGTAAAGCCGCCGAAGCCTCGAGCCAACTCGAAACGCTCTACCGCAATGCTGCAGCGTATTACGCAGTCGCGCGGCCCACGACTGGACCGAAGCTCGCGTACTGCGTGCCAGCAGCGGCCGGACCGGCGCCGCTCGTAGCTTCAGTGAACCCGGTTCCGGTCGACTTCAGCGCGGCCGACATGCCGGGCGCGGCGACGTGGAAAGCACTCGAGTTCGCGCCGAAGCAGCCGCTGCGCTACCGCTACTCGTTTTTGTCGCACGGCGCTTCGTGTTTGGTCGACGAGCCGGTTCAACCGTCGACGATCACGATCCGCGCTGAAGGCGACCTCGACGGCGACGGAACGCTGTCGCGCTTCGAGCGCCGCGCTCAGCTGCGAGCATACGGCGTGCTCGAGCCGGACAACATGCTGCACATCACGGAGCGGATCGAGTAGCGCGCGAGGTCAGCGCCGTCACTCCGCGAGGTTCATCACCTGCGTCGTAACCTGGCCAGGTTTGATCTCGACTTCGATCGTTTTCCGAATGTTGAACTCGTCGTTCACGAGCAGCAGCGTATGCGGGCCAGCTGGCAACGAGATGCTCCGTTGCGGCGTGACACCGATGAGCTTTCCATCGACGAACACCTGCGCCCACGGGCGCGAGTTCACGCGCAGCGTTCCGGGGCCCGTGCTACTCGCGCTCGCGGCCGGCGCACTCGCTGCAGGCTCCGGCTCATCTTCAGCAGGCGCGGGCGCGGGCGCAGGCTCCGAAGGTTCTGCCGAGCTCGAGCTGCTGGACCGATGCGACGTGTGCGTCGGCGCAGGCTCACCCGTGTCATCCGAATCCGAAGGCTCGCGCGTTCGATGCCGCGCGCTCGCGTCACTCGCCGACAGCGTGCCGCTTGAAGCCGAAGATGATGAAGAAGACCCCCTCGTCCGGCCGACTGGGGGCGGAGGCGCCAACGACTGCAAGCTCACGGTCTGAAGCGGCAACACGGTTCCCGTGCTGACGTGCAGCACGCTGTCCCACGGCGCATGCCCTTCGCGCTCGAGCCGTACGGTGTGCTCGCCCGGAGACAGATCGATCAACCGCACCGGCGTCTCGCCGAGCTTCTGCCCATCGACGAGCACGGTCGCACCGGGCGGATCCGAGTCGATCGAAAACCCCGACTCGATTCGCTCGAGCTTCACCGTCGGCAACTGCAGCGTCTGCCCGGACTGAAGCTCCACTTTCGTCGACCACGGCCGATACCCCGGCTGCGTCACCGCAATCGTGTGCGTGACGTTCGGTGTCAGTTGCGCGAGCACGAACGGGCTCGACGTGCTCGCGACCGGCTGGTCATCGACTGCGACCGCAACCTTGTTCGGGATCGTCGCGAAGTGAACGTTGCCTGGATCGGCGCCGCCGAACACCACGAGGCCGATCACGATCGCAGCGATGATGCCCATGACGACCAACACCGATACGACGGCCGGGCTCGTCTTACTTTTCTGCTCCCAAGGCGGGATCTCGAAGGTCGGCGACTGCGGTGCGGGAAGCGCAGGTTCCGGGCGAAACGAACGCGGTGGGGGTGCAAACGGCTGCGGCGGCTCGTGCAGAGCCGGCGCGATCAGCGCTTCGGGCGGCGCCGACGGCAGCGAATCCGCCGACTTCTGCCCGCTGAACACGAACGCGAGCGAGTGTTCGTCGGGCTTGTCGTAGATCTGAGTCGACAGCTCTTCGTCGTCCCACTCCATGCCCGCACCCGACGGCGCGCGCGGAGCTCGCGGATCGAGAGGCGGAGTGTACTGCGGTGCGACTGGCAGCCCCGGTGAGCTCTGCAGACCCGGCGGTGCCGAGCGCGGCCGTGCAACCATAGGCGGCAGCGAGTCCAAGCGTGGGCTCGACGCAGCCGTCGAGCGCGAAGGCACGCTCGCCGAGGGAGGCACCGACTGCAGACGCGGCACTAGGCGCGGCACCGACGGAGCGATTTTGCCAGTCGGCCGCGCTGCGACTGGTGGAATCCCGAGCAGCGTCGCTTTACGCGGCCGCGACACCGAGGAGGGAACATTGGGCGGCGGCAGTTGCCCGGCGGGCTGCGCATGCAGCGCGCTCACGGTGCTCACGGGATCGATCTCGTCGAACACTTCGAGCCCGCTCGGCTCCGCGACGAAGTTCGGCGTACCGAGCTGCGAGTACTCTTGATCGCGCGCGCTCTCGCGCTCTATCTCCTCCGAAAACACGCGGTGCATGTAGCCGCTCAAGTCTTTGCGCGAGAACAAATTCCCGCTCGTGTGCATGAACGCCTGCAGCTCATCGTGCAGCTGGAGCGCGGTTTGGTAACGCTGATCGCGATCGCGCGCGAGTGCACGCATCACGATCTGCTCGAGCTCTTCCGGAATGCGCCGGTTGTACGTGCTCGGCGGCATCACGTCGACGCTGCGAACTTTCTCGAGTGTCGCAAAGTCGCTCTCTGCGACGAACAACCGCTCTCCGGTCAACAGCTCGTACAAACAGATGCCGACACCGAACACGTCGCTGCGCCGATCGATCTCGAGCCCGAGCACTTGCTCGGGAGACATGTACCCGAACTTGCCCTTCAAGATCCCCGCCTGGGTGCGACCGGCTTTGCCCGCAGCCTTCGCGATGCCGAAATCGATGATCTTCACCTCGCCTTCGTACGAGACGAGAATGTTCTGCGGCGATACGTCGCGGTGGACGAGGTTCAAGAAGTCGCCGCTCGAATCGCGCTTGATGTGCGCGTAGTCGAGCCCCTCACAAAGCTTCATCACCGAGTAACACGACATCGGAATCGGCAAGAGCTCGCCGCGCTGGCGCGTCCGATTGAAGATCGCCCGAAGGTCCTTGCCGTGCACGTACTCGAGCGCGATGAAAAAGCTGCCCTCGACCCGCCCGAGGTCGAAGATCTGCGCGATATTCGCGTGCGTCAGCTGCACCGCGATCTTCGCCTCGTCGACGAACATCGTGATGAACTCTTCGTCTTCGGCGATGCTGGGCAGGATGCGCTTGACCGCAACCAACCGCTCGAAACCTTCGACGCCCGTAGCCTTGGCCTTGAAGACCTCGGCCATGCCACCGACGTTGATGCGTTCGAGAAGAAAGTATTTACCGAAGGGGATGGGCTGCTTCAAGTCGCCCTCGTCGCTGCGTCGCTGCGCTGCGCGGGAACCGCACACGGTCGTTGTTCTCCGCCCGCGCTCGAACCCGGGACGTTACGAGAACAGAGCGAACATGGTCAAGGCGCGCGGACGGGTTCGAGTACGCGCAATTCGCGGTGAATTCTCACGTCATTTAGCCCAGTCCGGGGCCTGAAAGCGAGAGGGACGTCCGCTCGGGAAATACCGGACTCTTTGGTCCTGCAAATAGCCCCACTTACGATACGGCATCGGTTCGACGTCACTGAAGAGAACCTCGGCGGAAGGCCGCGTCTCCGCCATGAAAGCCAGGCTCGCCGCCTCGTCGACCGGGCGTGCCGGCTGGCCGTCAGGTGAGAGCAAACCGTTCTCGCCCGCAAAGACCAGGCTCGACTGAGTCAGTGCGATGGCCTCCACGACCGTCGCACCTTGTAATGCGAGCATGAGTTCAGCTGGCGTCGGCGCTTCGGCGTAGACGAGAAACCCTTCGACATCGACGCCGAGTGCCGCCGTTGCATCCGACTGGGCAGTGAGGCGCGGCCCTGAGTAGAGCGACTTTGCAGCTGCTGGCGGCTGACCCAATCCGACCCGCAGCTTCCCATGCACGTATTGCGCGTAGAGTACGGTCGTGTCGGTGGCGCCGGCAGGCCCGCCCGCGGTCGATACCACGAGGTAGGCGAGTGGACGCGTGAGCGCTGGGTCCGCGAGTGGTCGCGGCACCGCACGCGAAGGATCGATGCGAACGACGAAACCGTTGTTCAACACGCTCGCGCGTGCGAACGGATGCGGAAAACCTGCCGTCGGAAGTCCGTCGGTCGTGAAAGCGATCT
>DASRXR010000319.1:0-5663 GCA_035687405.1 Polyangiales bacterium | reverse complement strand
GAGCAGACCGTGAGTACATCGGCGAGTTGTACGCGATCGAAGCGATCGAGCGCGGCGAGAGCATCCGCACCGAGGTAGCGACTGAGCAGCTCGTCGCTGCTCGTGAGCTTTGCGGCACTCGGACGCTGCCAGGACGCCTGGAGCCGCTCGATCTCATCGCGCACGTCCGGAACGGAGATTCGTCCGCCGGCGGCGAGCGTCGCCATCCGTTCAATGGCCGCGCTGAAGTCGCGAAAGTTGCCGCTCCACGTCGCGGTGGGTGCGGTCGCGAAATCGAGGAACAGCTTACGCGCCTCTTTGCTGAACGTGACGCGAGTTCCCTGCGTCTCGGCCCAGCGGCCGAGCTCGTAGTCGAGATTCGGCTCCATGTCTTCAGGGCGGTCGCGCAGCGCGGGCAAGCGAAAGGTCCACAGGTTGATGCGCGCGAGCAGATCATCGCGGAATGTGCCCTTCGCGACGGCGTCGTGAAGGTCGCGGTTCGTTCCAGAGAGCAGCTGAAACTGACTCTCCGCTTCACGATCCGAGCCGACGGGGAAGAACTTCCCTTCTTCGATCGCGCGCAGCAGCATGGCCTGCTCTTCGAGGCCGAGCTCGCCGATCTCATCGAGGAAAAGGCTACCCTTGTGCGCTTCGCGAAGCAGACCGTCGCGGCCGCCGACTGCGCCCGTGAACGCTCCCTTGGTGTGGCCGAAGAGCGCGCTCATCGCGCCGTCACCGCGAATCGTCGCGCAATTGACCTCGACGAAACGGCCCTCGACTTGGCGGCGCAGTTTCTTCAGCTCGTAGATCCGGCGTGCGAGCTGCGATTTGCCGGCGCCTGTCGGGCCCATGAGCAGGAGCGGAGCGCGCGAAGCGATGGCAACCTGTTCGATGCGATCGATGATCTTGTTGAACGCGGTGTTGCGCGTTGCGATGCCCGACTTGAGAAAGTCACGGCTCTCGGTTTGTTCCTGGCGGAAGCGCGAAGCGATGCGGTCGTACTTGGAGAGATCCAAGTCGATGATGCTGTACGTCCCCGGTTTGCCGGGCTTCTGCGGCGGTCCCGTCTGAATCAGCCGGGCAGGCAAGTGTCGCGACTCCGTCAGCAGAAACTCACAGATCTGCGCGACGTGCGTGCCGGTCGTGATGTGAACCAGATATTGCTCTTGCCCCGTCTTGAACGGATAGCCGCGCGCGAAGTCGTGCAGTGCACTGTAGACCTGCTCGAAGTCCCAAGCGTCGGCGAACTCGACGTAGTGACAGCGCACCTCAGTCTCGGGCGATACCGACTTGATGTCGCGGATGACCTGGTCGGCCAGCGACTGAAACCGCACTTGCAGCAGCAGCTCGAGACGGTCGACGATCAGGTCTTGTTGACGGCACAAGTCGATGGTGGGCCGCCACTGTTGCCAGCGGTCCCCGCGCTTCATGAGTGCGTCCAGCGTGGCCCCAAGCAAGCCGATGACGACGGTCTTCATGGTTTATCTCGCGAGATAAGAGCGTATCTCAAAACGTTGGCGAACGGCGATTACAGCTGATTTTCCCGGTCGCTGCGCTGGCACGGCCCCTGCTAAGAACCCGGTCGAAGGAAGAAGTACGATGACCACCACGGACAGCACCACCAAGACCTATGAGTTGCACGACTCCGCCGGAGGCGTCCCGATCAAGACGTGGACGCGTGGCGTTCCGGTTGAAAACGAAGCGCTCCAGCAGCTGTCGAACATCGCGCGCTTGCCGATCGTGTATCCGTGGGTTGCTGCGATGCCGGACGTGCATCTGGGTATCGGTGCGACTGTCGGCAGCGTGATCCCCACGCTCGGCGCTGTGATTCCAGCAGCAGTCGGCGTCGACATCGGTTGCGGAATGATGGCCGTGCAGACGACCCTCACTGCGAACGATCTGCCCGACAACCTCGGGCCGATGCGCAACACGATCGAGCGCGCAGTACCGCACGGTCGTGGCAAGCATGGTGGTCGCGGCGACAAGGGCTCGTGGCGCGAGATCCCGAACCGTGTCGCGCAGACGTGGTCGCAGTTGGAAGTTGGATATCGGCGCATCTGCGACAAACACCCCACGATGAAGAACTGCAACCACGTCGTGCACCTCGGCACGCTCGGCACGGGGAACCACTTCATCGAGGTCTGTCTCGACGAGACCGAGCACGTTTGGTTCATGCTGCATAGCGGCTCGCGAGGGGTGGGCAATCGCATCGGCAGCTACTTCATCGAGCTCGCGAAGAAGGATATGCAGCGGCACATCGGCAACCTGCCCGACGCGGACCTGGCATACTTCGAAGAGGGCAGCGAGCACTTCGACGACTACGTTGCAGCGGTGAGCTGGGCGCAGTCTTTCGCGCGCCACAACCGCGAGCTGATGATGGACGCTGTGCTCGACTCGGTGCGTCGCCTCAAGGGAATTCCGCCCTTTCAGATCGCGAAGGAAGCTGTGAACTGCCACCACAACTACGTCTCGAGAGAACGACACTACGGCAAGGACGTAATCGTGACCCGCAAGGGTGCAGTCCGCGCGGGAGTGGGCGAGCTCGGAATCATCCCTGGCAGCATGGGCGCGCGCTCGTACATCGTGCGCGGCAAGGGCAACCCGGAAGCTTTCGAAAGTTGCAGCCACGGTGCAGGACGCGCGATGTCGCGCACGGCGGCGAAGAAGCGCTTCACGCTCGAAGATCACTGCAAAGCGACTGAAGGTGTGGAGTGCCGCAAGGATAAGGACGTCATCGACGAAACACCTGCGGCCTACAAAGACATCGACGCCGTGATGGAAGCGCAGCGCGAGCTCGTCGACGTGGAGCACACGCTCAAACAAGTCGTCTGTGTGAAGGGTTGAAGTGGTTGCACCATGTTGACGATTGATGGCGCTTCGGGCGAGGGAGGCGGGCAGGTCCTGCGCACCTCCCTCGCCCTGTCGGCGGTAACAGGCAAGGCATTCAGCATCGAGCGGCTTCGCGGCAAGCGCGCGAAGCCGGGACTCATGCGGCAGCATTTGACTGCGGTGAAGGCAATCGCCGAGATCTGCGGTGCGCGCGTTTCGGGCGCCGAGCTCGGATCACAGGCACTGGTGTTCGAGCCGGGTGTCGTGAAGCACGGCGACTACCACTTTGCGGTCGGAACTGCGGGCAGTGCGACGCTCGTGTTTCAAACGGTACTGCCGGCGCTGCTCATGGCGCAGGGCAAGTCGAGCATCGTGTTCGAGGGCGGTACGCACAACCCGATGGCGCCGCCATTCGATTTCATTGGGCAGACGTTCTTGCCGCTGGTCCAGCGCATGGGTGCGACGGTGAGCGCGGAGCTCGTGAGTTCAGGTTTCTATCCTGCGGGCGGTGGGCGCTTCGATGTCCAGATCGAAGGTGGCGCGAAGTTGCAGCCGCTGGAGCTCACGACGCGCGGTGATCTGCAGAGTGTGCGGATCAAGGCGGTCGTCTCCAAGCTGTCGGAGAAGATTGCGATGCGTGAGGCGCAGGTGCTTGCGAGTGCGCTCGCGGAATATCCGATCGAAGTCGAGACGGCGCGAATCGAAAGCTCGGGTCCGGGTAACGTCGCGAGCGTGACGATCTGCTGGGCGTCGCTGACCGAGACGTTCACGAGATTCGGGGAGGTCGGTGTGCGCGCCGAGGCCGTTGCGCATCGTCTCGCAGGTGAAGTGCGCGGATACTTGGAAAGCGACGCGCCCGTGGGCGAGCACCTCGCGGATCAATTGCTCATTCCCCTGGCGCTAGCCGGCGGCGGTTCGTTTCGCACGAGCGAACCAAGCTTGCATACGCGGACGAACGCAGAGGTGATCGGCATGTTTTTGCCAATCCGGATTGAGTTCGAACAAGTGGAGAAGCAGTGGGTCTTGAGCGTGGCGCCGAGGGCCGGTGTCGAATGACTGTGCCGCAAAAGCGCAACTCAAGCGTCGTGCATCGATGATAGGCTTGTCTCGATGGAGACACCGCCTGCCGGCGGCAGTACCCACACCGTAGTCGAGCCGGCCGCTCGAGCGGTGGCCGAGACGTCGAGCCAACTCGAGACCCCAGCGCTTCGACGCTCGCTTTGGTTTCTGCCCTGGACCGCTGCCGCCGTTCCTTTTGCCTTCATGATCATTCGCGGCTTCCCCGCGGGCGATGACTGGCAACTGGAGCTCGCTCGCGTTGCCGCTTACTCACACGCGTTGGCAGATGGACAGGTGCCTCCGTTCTGGGCACCTCACTTGTATGGGGGCTACGGGTCGCCCATCTTTTTGTTTTACGGCCAGGTTTTCTTGGCGCCCGCGAGTCTCGCAGCGTTAGCGACAGGAAGCCCTGCCCTTGGGTTTGTATTCGCATTGGCGCTCGCAAGCGCCGTGGCCATTTGGTCGCTGCAGCTCGCAGCGTCGGCGCTGGTCGCGCGCTCGGCCGATGCGCGCGAGACTGATGCCGATGCGCGCCCGTCGGATGCAGACCCGTCGGAAGTGCGCGAGGCGGATATACGCTCGGCGGACGCTGCCGCCGGACGCGTGGTCGTCTACGCGTTCTTGCTTCATCCTTACCTGATCGCCGACCTGCTGCTGCGTAACGCCGCCGCCGAGTACATGGCGCTTTGCCTACTGCCGCTCGCGCTCTACGGGTTACTGACGCGCGATGCTCGGCGCGGACTGGTTTTTCTCAGCGTTGGCTCCGCACTCGTCGCCGCTGCTCACACGCTGGTCGCACTCGCATCTTCGATGCTGATCTTGCCGCTCGCGATTTATACCTACTTTGACCGTCTCACGCGCAAACGCGTCGGCGAGCCGACGCCGATCCGCAACGACGAGACGCAGTTGCGCCGCTTCGCGATGTCATTCGGCCTAGCAGTCGCACTGTCGGCTTTCGCCTGGCTGCCCGTGCTGTGCTTCGGGTCTCTGATTCGTACCGGGGATCTGCTGGTCGGCAAGTTTTCCTATCGGCTTCAGTTTCAGCCGTTCGCGGAGTTGTTCGGCTTTGCCAGCCGCTATGGTGCCGGGCCGCTGCCGCTCGCAGCGGCCGTCGCCGGCGTGTTCGCATGGCGGCACTCACGGCGCGCCGGCGACCGACTATCTCGCGAAGCCATTCTCGGCCGAGAAACTACGAGTTCGTACACACAACGCAGTCGTGGTGAAGCGCCCGGCAGCCGCAGCCCTATCGCCGCGTTGCTGATCGCGTTCTGCGGATTCGTCTTCGTACAAACGTACCTCGCACTCCCGCTGTGGGAACTGCTTCCCGGTCTCGCGTACTTTCAGTTTCCGTGGCGATTCAACGGTCCGCTAGCGCTCGTGTCCGCGCTGCTCGCAGGCGTGGCATTCGCAGAGCTCACGCGAGGGCTAGGCGCGCGCCGGCGCCTCCAGCTCGAGCTCTTGATACTCGGCATCTGCGCGTGTGGAGCGTTGCCGCAACTCATGCGTATGCGCGTCGTCGACGCAGCCGAGCTCTCGCGCTTCGAACACATGCTTGAAGCCGATTCGATGCAACGCATGCTCGTCACGAGCACGGTCGGAGACGAGTATCTGCCGAAGCAAGCTCGCCGCGATGTCATCACACACCCGGCGAGCGAGGACCTCGTGGTAGACGCCACACCGGGCATGCAAATCGCCATCCGACACGTCGAACCGCGAGCGCTCGTGTTCGACGTGCGCGCGCCCACGCAACCCGCGAATGCTAGCGCTGAGATGTGCCTAGCTCGCTGGGCATTCCC
>DASRXR010000318.1:0-15160 GCA_035687405.1 Polyangiales bacterium | reverse complement strand
CCGCGCGAGCGTGGTCGGCAAGCCGGCTTCACCCATCGGCACGTTGTGCACTGTCGGCAGGTTGCCGAAGGTTTGTAGGAGAGAATCGCGCATGCGCTCGAGCGCGTTGCCGAGCAGCTCTTCGTGAAACTCCATGAAGTCGAGCGCGTGACGAACGGCTTCGCGCGTCGTGGGCACGCGCGAGGGCGGCGTGACGTCGGCCCAAGTCGCGTACTGACTTCCGTACGCGGCGTTGAGGTGTTCGATCTCGCCGTACCGCTGGCGCAGCTGCGTCAGGTACTTGGTGAGCGCGTCGGGGTGGTGGTCTTGATCGTACGGGCCGTCGCGAAAGTAGAACGCAGCTTCGTTGTCGACCTGCATCAGCACGACTGGGCCGTTCGGCCAGACGCGCGGCCGCACCGTCTCCGCGACCTTTGCAAACCAACGCTCGGTCTCGGTCAGAAACCGCTCGCTCGCGTACGACGGTACCGGGAACATCTTCGGCGGTGCGATGAACGGTAGCGGCTGCCCGCGCGGCGAACGCGCCTGGCACTCCGGGTCGAACACGATGCGGCGCGGCAAGCCGAAGTACGTCAACTCCGCGTTGATGTTCGGGCCCGGCCGCACGAACGCGTACATGCCGAGCGAGTGCGCGAGGTCGAGAAAACGTCCGAGGTTTTTGCTCGGGTCGTGCGCGCCGAAGTCGAAGCTACCATCGGCGAGCTCGTGTACGCCCCACGGTACGTAGGTCTCGACGATGTTGCAGCCGAGCGACTTGACCGCTTCGAGCGCGGCGCGCCAAGAGTCGGGCGGCAACCGGAAGTAGTGAACGGCGCCTGCGTAGAGCGGCAGCAGCTGCTTGCCGAGCTGAAGTGAGCAGCCCGAGATCACCGGGGCCGACGCTTCCTGCTGCGTCAGCGCTCGCGCGGAGGCGCGCGTCCGAACCCGCATGTTCATGTCGCGCTCGGCTCTACAATCTCCGGCGATGCGGGGCTAGCGGTCGTGGGGCCGGTCGCAGTTCCTGGCGTCGCGCGTCGAAACTGCACGCGGGAGGCGTTCGCACGTAGCGGCTGCCGCGGTTGCCGGACGCGCGCGTTCGAGTTCACGGCGGCGTTCGCGCGCAGTTGCTCGTTGGCGTGGCGGCTGAGCTCTTCGCTCGTGTAGCCGTCGTTCAGGTTCGTGGGCCCGACCCGGCGATGCGCGGGATCATCCGCACGCGTGTGCGAGTCAGGGCGTGCTTCTCGCCAGCTGGGGCGCGCATTCGAGATCCCGTCGTCTTCGGCTCGCACGTTGTTCGGCATGGGGCGGCGAAGGATACCTCCGAATCAGGCCGCTGCACGCAGTCCTTTTGCGCGCGCTCCACTTGGTCTACGTTCGCGCGCGTGACGGTTCTCTTCGTTGCACTCGGCGGCGCGCTCGGAACGGTGCTGCGTTATCTGGCGAACGTCGTGTGCGCGGAGCGCTTCGGCACGGGTTTCCCTTACGCGACCTTGGCGGTGAACACGATCGGCTCGTGCGCACTCGGCCTTTTCAGCCAAATTATCGCGGAAAAGTCACTCGCGGGTGTTCCGCTGGCGCTCGTCGTAGGTACGGGTGTGCTCGGCGGCTTCACGACGTATTCGTCATTCAACCTGGAGACCTTGCGGATGCTGCAGCAAGGCGAAGTCGCCCGCGCGGTGTTCTACGCAAGTCTCACGTTTGTCACTTGCCTCGCGCTCGGAGCGCTCGGCATCGTGATCGGTGCTCGGATGATGCGCTGACACATCGTCGAAGCATTGGGCGGTTGCCCGGTTGCTCCGCTGCAGCACCACGCACGCGCGACCACGCGCGAGTGAGCTCATACCGCGAAGCCTCGCGCTCAGGCCGCCCGGGACAGCTCCCGCCCGTGCACGGCGTCATCGGCGAGCTCGATCGATTCGAGTTTCGCCCCCAACCGCGCGAGCACACGGCCGAGCGACCAATCCTGCTCGTCCGGGTTCGCACCCGCGAGCGCGTGTTCGAGCGTGAGCCGATGATCCGGCTTGCGCCATTTGTCGAAACACACTCCGAGCAGATCCTTCCTCCAGACCCGATCTGCCTGTACCCCCGTGAACAGAGCGCGCAGCTCTTCGCGATCGAACACGATCACGTCTGCGAGTGATTCACCCGCGTCTAGGTGCAACTCGGTCGTGAACTGCAGGCGGGCGGGCGCCCCCTCGATCACGAGCGTCAGCGTGAATGCCAGCGGCAGCTCGGGAACCAGCCGTGCCGGCAGAGCGAGCAACTCGCGTTGCGGGTCGGCTGGAGCACGCATCTGCGCTCCATCGAAATCGAACGGCCAAACCTTGTGGGTTGTACGCATGATATCTGCTCCTGTGTTCAGTATAAAGCTGCACCTTCGAGGCGCAACCCCTGAAAAACGGAGCAGAATCCGGGCCACATGTCGGATTTTTACGTGGCTTGGCTTACCAACCCAGCGCGGGGTTTGGGCCGCTCGGCTGAGCGCTCAATCTGGGCGTCCTCGGCCGAGCGTGAGCGTGACCGCCACTATCAAAGTCCACACCGCGGCGATCGCAAGCAGCGCATTCCCGTACCCCGGATGATTATGCGCGAGCAAAAGGCCGCCCGTGAGGATCAGAGATGCCACGACCAGTCCGCTGTAGATGCGTCGTCCGAGGCGCTCGGTCGCGCGCATCAGGCTCGGCTGGCGTACGTCGATGCTCATGCGGCCCTGCCGCAAGTCCTCGAGGATGTCTTCCGCGCGCGCTGGAAACTCGGTGGCTGCGTTCGCGAACCGGGTCGCGATGTGCAGCATGTCCGTCGTCAGCCGCTCCGGCGAGTAGCGGTGCCCGACGATCTCCGTGAAATACGGGCGCATCTCTTCGACGACATCGAGCTGCGGGTAGATCTGCCGCGCGATACCTTCGACCGTCATCACGGCTTTGCCGACCATCACGAGCTCGGGCGGCATTTCCATCCCGTAGCGCATCGACGCGTTCGCCAAGTCGCGGATCAAGTCCGAAAACGCCACATCGCCCAGTCGCCGGCCCAAGTACTTGTCGGACAACCGCGAGATGTCTGCTTCGAGCGCGGTGCGATCGACTTTTTTCGTCGGCTTCCCGATCGCGTACAAGGCATCGGTGATCGCGCGTGGGTCTCGCGTGCCGGCGGCGATCAGTAGATCGACGAGCCGGTCGCGCAAGCGCGGGCTCAAGCGACCGACGAGCCCGAGATCGACGAGCCCGAGCACCGGCTCTTCGGGAGTGCCGAGCACAAGGATGTTCCCGGGGTGCGGGTCCGCGTGAAAGAACCCGTGTTCGAAGATCATCTTCACGACGATCTGCACCGCGTTCTTCGCGATCCGCTCCGCGCTCGCACCCCGTGCGACGGCGTCGAACAGGTTTAGGCCGTCGAAGTAGCCCATCGTGATCGCTTTGCGCGACGAGTACTCGCGATAGACCCTCGGGAACCGGACGGTCGGCAGGTCCGCAAAGTTGTTGGTGAACCGGTCGGCGTTGTCGGCTTCCAGTGCGAAGTCGAGCTCGGCGCGGATCGCGCGATCGAACTCTTCGACCAGCCGCACCGGTGCGTACATGCGCGACTCCGGCACGCTGCGCTCGAGCACGCGGGCAAACCAGTACAAGAGATCGATGTCGCGATCGATCGTCGGGCCGATGTTCGGCCGCTGCGCCTTTACGACGACTGCAACTTCGCCTTCGTCGGTTCGCAGGAGCGCTCGATAGACTTGCCCGATCGACGCCGACGCCAGCGGGCGTTCGTCGAAGAGCGAAAACATCTCGCTGATCGGAGCCCCGAGCTCGCTCTCGATCGCGCGCTTCATCTCGTCGAAAGGCAGCGGCGGGACGTCGTCCTGAAGGCGCTTGAGCTCGTCGATCAGCTCGGCCGGCAGCAGATCCGGACGCGTCGAGATCAACTGGCCCAGCTTCACGAACGTCGGCCCGAGCTCCTCGAACACTTGCCGCACGCGGAGCGCAATGCGCGGATCGCTGTTCTCCGCCTTCTTGCCTGGCACCAGGCTCGCGAGTCCGGTGCGCTGCAGAAGATCTGCGAAGCCGTGACGCGCGAGCACGCCTGCGATCTCGCGTAGGCGACCGAGGTCGCGCACCGTGTCGAACAGAAAAGCCATGGAGCGGACCCAGTCTGTAGGCGCCACTCACCGACGTCAAATCACCGGTCCGGCTTACCAACGCGAGCTGCGCGCACGTGACATGCGCGCAGCTCACTCACGCGAGCGATCGTCACTTCGGCGCGGGCTTCGGCGCAGCGGACTCGGTCGGTGCAGCTGTTGGCGGCGTCGACGGACCGCTCGGAGTCGGCGTCGTCACGAGCGGTGCGTTCGCGGGCGGTGCTGCAGCAGTCGTGCCGCTAGGAGCTGCAGGCGCGCTGGCGGCAGCGAGCGCCTTACAATCCGGCGCGACCTTGATCGTGCGCGTCGTGTCGTTGAACAGGCCGGTGACCGGATTGCCGCTCTGGTCCTGCAACGCGATGTGAACCTGATGCTCGCCGACAGGGAGATTTTCGACGTAGTGCGGCGTGAAGGCGACGATGTCACCGCTCGTGTTGCCGTCGATCGTGTAGTGCACGCGGCTGTCGGTCGGACTCAGTTTCGTGTTCGTCACGTAGAAGTCGAGGAGCACGCGGCTGCCGGCGTCCGAGCAACCCTTCGGCCGGCTGAACGTGAGCAACGGCGCCTTCGCATCGAACTTGAAGTCGGGAGTCTTCGATTTGTAATGGAACACGCGAATGTCGAACGCGTTGGGTTCTTTCACCGACTCGTGATGGCCGCGGCCTGGAAAGACGCGGATCACGTGCGTGCCTTCGCTCAGCGGATGTTTGAGTTCCTTCTCCACGACTGCGTTGAGATCGATCGGCTTGCTCACGTCGCGAATCGCGATGTACGGCTCGTTGTCGACGATCAGGTGAATGTGGTTGCCCGGGTCGGGTGCGAGTCCCCAGTTCTTGACGTCGAGCGTGACTTCGACCTTGTCGGCCTTGATCAGCTGGCCATTCGCCGGGGTGCGCAACTTCACGGTCGGCGCCGCACCTTCGATGGGTGAGTTGTCGGCGGCGACTACCTGCACTGGAGGTGGAGGTGGGGCAGGGGGCTCCGCAGCGCGCGGCGGTTCGGGCGTGGCGGGGCTGCTGGAGGCCGCTGCGGGCGGGGCCTCCATTGGCGGGTACTCAGGAGGCGGCTCCGGCTGGCTGGCGCAACCTGCGAGCAGGAATAGTCCAAACGAAGCGCTACAACTCGAAACGATCCGCTGCGATATCGGCATGTTCGACCTCGACCGTATGAGATGTGTCGCGTGATAGCTCAGGCCGGATTCCGCGGGCAATGGCCTACACGGTGGCATTTTTACCGGTGCGAAACATTCATGAAATGTTCGCTCGGTACGTCAATCGTACACCTCTGCGCCCGGGAGAGCTCCACATGAAGAAAGTCGAAGCCATCATCAAACCCTTCAAACTCGACGAGGTTAAAGACGCCCTCGGCGAGATCGGAATCCAAGGTATGACCGTGAGCGAGGTCAAGGGTTTCGGCCGTACGGGCGGCAAGAAGGAAGTCTACCGAGGCTCGGCCTACGTCGTCGATTTCGTACCCAAGGTTAAGATCGAGCTCGTCGTCGCGGACTCGCAGGTCGCCCAAGTGATCGAGTCGATCGAGAAGACGGCGAAGACCGGTCGCATCGGCGACGGTAAAGTTTTCGTCGTCGGTGTCGAAGAAGCGGTTCGTATCCGAACCGGTGAGCGCGGCGAGGACGCTGTCTAGACCTCGCACAGAAAGGTACTCCCGCCGGAGCGGGTGGCTCCATCGCGGGTAGACATGGAGACAGTGCATGGCAATCAAAGCTGAGTACATCTGGGTGGATGGTACCGAGCCGACACGAAAACTACGGTCCAAGACGAAGATCCTGCCAGGACCGGTTACCGATCTTAAGAACATGCCGGAGTGGGGCTTCGACGGCTCCAGCACGAACCAAGCCGAAGGTCACGCGTCGGATTGCATCATGAAGCCGGTCTTCATGTGCCCCGACCCGATCCGCGGCGGCGACAACATGCTGGTGATGACCGAGGTGTTTACGGCGGATGGGAAGCCCCATCCGACGAACACGCGGTCACTCCTGCGTACGGTTGCGGAAAAGTACGCTGCCCAAGAGCCCTGGTTCGGGATGGAGCAGGAATACACGTTTTTCAAAGGCAGCCGCCCACTCGGCTGGCCTGAACAAGGCTATCCGGCACCGCAGGGTCCCTTTTACTGCGGCGTCGGCGCAGACGAGGTATTCGGCCGTCCGATCGTCGAGAAGCACATGGATGCCTGTGTCGAGGCAGGTCTCAAGTTCGCCGGCATCAATGCGGAAGTGATGCCCGGCCAGTGGGAGTTTCAGATCGGACCTGCGGGAGCGCTCGAGGTCGGTGACCATCTGAATCTCGCCCGCTGGCTGCTCTATCGCGTTGGCGAAGATTACGGAGTGAATGCGTCCCTCGACGCGAAGCCGGTCAAAGGCGATTGGAACGGCGCCGGCTGTCACACGAACTACTCGACGAAGGCGATGCGCGAAGACGGCGGCATCAAGGCGATCATGGCAGCCTGTGAGAAGTTCCGCGGTCGTGCCGATCTGCACGTCGCGAACTACGGCTTCGGAATCGAGGAGCGCCTGACGGGTAAGCACGAGACCGCTTCGTACAAGACGTTTTTGTACGGCGTTGGTAACCGAGGTGCTTCGATCCGTATCCCGCTCCACGTCGAACAGGCCGGAAAAGGCTACCTCGAAGATCGCCGTCCGTGTGCGAACTGTGATCCGTACGTGGTCGCGCGCTTGATCGTAGAGACGACCTGCGCCTGATCCGAATGCACTGAAAGAGCGAGTTTGCGGCCCTCATCCGAGATTCGGGTGGGGGCCGTTTTCTTTCTGGTGCCCCGCGTGCCTCACTGGGCTCGTAGGTAGGCCGTCCTGCTGTTTGACGCACCTTTGCGGCCTCGGCTAGCATCGAGTGCCAATGATCGCGCGGGATTACGCCGCGGGGGTGGTCACTAGACCCGCGCTGCCCGGTTCAATATGCTTCCAAGTCCGTCTCGCGTCGCCGCAACGTCACTGTCGGTCTTACCACGTAAGGGCTTGAGCCGTGCGCTGGGGCGCGCGGCGAGGGTCTCGGCTCCGCGACCGTTGTTGCGCGCGTCGATTCGAGCTTACTGCCTCGCCTACAACGTCGACCTCGCCGAGTATGAAGTGCCCGAAGCCGGTTTCGAGACATTCGATGCCTTCTTTACCCGCCGTCTGAAACCGGGGACGCGTCCGGTGGATCCCGATCCGAACGCGCTGTTGTCACCGGCGGATGGAAGGCTAGAGGACGCGGGTGTGATCGAAGTCGGCTCGACGCTGCGCATCAAAGGCCGCTCCTACGGCGTCGCAGAGCTACTTTCGGATCGGCTGGCGTCGAGTCTCTACGCCGGCGGGCAGTTCGCTGTCGTGTACTTGTCTCCGCGCGACTACCATCGCGTCCATGCACCGGTCTCGGGTGAGGTACGGATATTACGTCACGTGGATGGAACGCTCTTTCCCGTGAACGCGATCGGCCTCAAACACGTGCCGAACCTGTTCGCGCGCAACGAGCGCGTCGTGGTCGAGCAAACGACGGAACGGCACGGGCCGATCGCGAGCGTGATGGTCGGAGCGATCGGCGTCGGGCGCATCAGCATGAGCTTCGATGCGGAGCTCGTCACGAACAACGGCCACGCCCATTCGGAGCGTGCGTTCGTCGCAGGCGAGGGCCCGTACCTGGAGCGCGGTAGCGAGCTCGGCACGTTTCACCTCGGCTCGACGGTGATCGTGTTTGCAGGTCCGTCGGCCGGTGCGCGATTGGTAAAACGTCCGGGGGACCACGTGCGGATGGGCGAAGCCTTGTGGCGCACGACTGACGGCGCGAAGGTGACGTCGTGAGCGACGACATGGCAACGCACAAGCGCGGTCGCCGGAACATCCGCCGGCTGACGCGGCGCAAGATCCCGTTGCCCATCGTCTCGACGGCTCAGCGTCCCGACGAGGCTCTAGAGAGTGCTCAAAACGCCGAGTTGGATTTTTCGAAGGCGTCGGGCGAAGTGCCAAAGCTCGCGTCGGAGTCGCTCGCAGCGAATGCAGAGGCAGATGCCGCGGATGGCGGCGGAGTCGCGAGTAGCCTCGCCGAGCTCCGGCTTCCCGAAGACGCGCCCGTCGACGGCAGCCAAGTCGAGGGCGACGCCAGCGAGAGTGGGCAGGTCGAAACACGAGAGCCCGCCGCCGACAGCGGCGAAGCAGCCGCAGCTAGCGCGGACGCGGCGCCCGTCGAGCCGAGCGAAGACGAGCCGACGACAAATCCGCACATCCGCTTGAGCGAGTCACTTGCGCTTCCGCAGCGCGAAAGCTTCGACACCAGCGGGACCGATCGTCCAGATTCCGCGCGGCCACCGCCCGCAGCAGGCGCATCGAGTCTGCCGCCACCTGCGCCGAGTGCGAATAAGCCTCCGGCAGATGCCGTAGCGAGCGACACCGCGAACGGCACCGGCGCAGCTGCGAGCGCGGCTGCGTCCTCGGATGTCGCGAGCCCCGCCGGCGACGATTTGGAGTCTGAGCCTGCGACCGGCCAGCACCGGAAGCTGAGCGCTCCGCCTCCCGGGATGGCAGTTCGCAAACCCGATAGCGATGCGCCCACGCGGCCGCGGATCGAGCTCTCGAGTGAGATGGCTCTCGCGGCAGGTCGCGTCACTTCGCTCGAGCTCTCACCGATTATTCGATCGGAGCAACCGCCGCCGCGCCGTGGTTCGAAGGTGCCGCCACCCGGCGGCGAGTCGCGCGTCGTATCGAGCCTGACCGGTCGCCGATCCGCGTTTCCCTCGAGCTCGGACGAAGAGGACGCCGCTGCGCGTCCCGCGGTGATCGTCACGCGCTCGAAGATCATCAGCGATCGCCCGCCGAAGATGGGCGACTCGGAGTCGCGAAAGTCCAAGTCAGCGACGCGCGATCAAGCAGAACCGGCGAAGCACGCGACGACGGAGACCGACAAGCGCGAGGTCGTCGAGGTCGCGAAGTCGGAAGAAGCTTCGGAGCCACATGTCTCGATCGCGCCTCCGGCGGAGCCGGATGAGCTTGCCGCGGCGCCAGAGTCGGAGTCGGAGATCCCGGAGCCCGAGACCGCCGAGATCATCAAGCCTGCAGAGGAAGACCTCGCCCCACCGGTTTCTCTTCGTCCGAGCCGCCGGCCCGGTGCATTGGAAGGCGAGGAGTTCGAGACGCTCGACATCGAAGACGGCGAAGTCGAGTCGCAGTCGATGCGCGCCGAAGCCGAGATCGATGCGGACTTCGACGAAAGCGCACCCGCAAAGGCGCCGCCGCCACCCCCGCAGTTGAAGCGCGCCGCCGGGCAGGCCGCACCCGCGCCGCCGAAGGCTGCACCACCACCACCGCCGCGCGTACCTGGGCAGGTGCCAGCGGCTGCGAGCGCGTCCGTCGCGACTTCGATGCCGGCTCCGACGTTGCCCGGTAGCGCCGGAGCGATCGCAGCCGTAGCGAACGCACCGATGATCTCGCCCGCGAGCTTCAACGCCGGCGCAGCCGCTGCGCCTCCCGCGAAGCGTGGGGGAAGCCGGCCACAGCCGCGCCGGCGGCAATGGTGGGAGACGCTTTTCTCCGACGACTATCTACGCACCGTGGTGCGTCCGACCGCCGCGCAGATCGCGCGCCAGGTCGACTTCATGCAAGCGAGTCTAGGCGTGACGAAGGGTACGGCCGTGCTCGACGTCGGCTGCGGTCTCGGCCAGCACGCGCTCGAGTTCGCGCGTCGCGGTTGTCTCGTCGTCGCGCTCGATCTCGCGTTGCCGATGATCACGCGCGCGGCCGAAGACGCGCAGCAGGAGGGTCTGCGAATCAACTTCCTGCACAAAGACATTCGCGACATCGGTTTCGAGGGCACATTCGACGCAGTTGTCTGCGTCGGCACCACGTTCGGGTTCTTCGACGACGAACAGAATCGCGAAGTGCTCGGGCGGCTCGCAAATGCGCTCAAGCCGGGAGGCCGGTTGCTCCTCGAAGTCGTGAACCGCGATCACGTGCTCGGGTCACAGCCGAACTTGCAGTGGTTCGAAGGCGACGGCTGCGTGGTGATGGAAGAGAGCGACTTCAACTACTACTCGTCGCGGCTGACCGTGAAGCGCACGATGATGCGTGAAGACGGCCGGCAGACCGAGAGCGAGTATTCGATTCGGCTCTACGCGCTCCACGAGCTGGGCCAGATGATGCAGAGCGTCGGCTTCCGCGTGAAAGAGGTCAGCGGCGGCCAGGCGATGCGCGGCGTGTTTTTCGGCGCGCAGAGCAGCCGAATCATCTTGCTCGCGGAGCGGCGCACCCCGAGTCCGACTCGAGGCAATGGTCACAGCCCGTCGGACATACCAGCGCCGGCTGAAAGCTGAAGACAGCTTTTACTGCAGGCTCGCCATTTCTTGCAGGTCGCCCGAGAGCTTGTAGTGCGCCACGCACGGCAGGTTCGAAAACGGTCCCCCGTAGGCGGCGAGTGACGCCGAACAATCGGATTCCTGCGTCGCGCTCACTTCGATCGTGTTGTCGCCCGTGAGATCGTGTTTCGGTTTCGCGCCCTCGTCCTCCAGCTGCGGCTGGCCCCCGTCGAGCGAGACGAATCTCCGTGCGAGCGTGCCTTCGATCGTCTCTTTGACCTTCATCGCGCAGGTGGTCGTCTTGAGATCGAAGTCCGGCGTGAGATTGATGAAGTCGCCCGGCTCGAGATCGTTGCGCGCGCCCCGCATGCTGCTCACGAGCGACGTCGATTCGCCGCTGAAGCGAAACGAGTTGTCGTCTTCGAGTGCGCCGGCTTGCTGCGGGTTCTTCTCGGTCTGCCAGTACCCGACCTGATCGATCTGCCGGATCTCGACTTCGAACTTCAGCGGATCCACCGCCGGGAGCGCCATTCCGCACGTGTTCTGGATCAGCGCGCCGTTGATCGCGTAGACGCCGACGATCTCGCCGACTGCGTTCGACGCAGGGGGCTGGCAGCCTACAGCGGCGAGGAGCGCGAGCCCCCCGAACATCGAAGGCAACTGCAGTCGCAGTCGGAGCATCCTGCGATCAGAAAGCGCGAGACGGCTGCGCGTCAACAAAACTCGCGCGCGCACACGCGCGGGCACGCGCCGACACCTGCCGCTGATGGCTGCAAGCAGCGCACACGCACTGCGAGCAGCCCGCAGCCATCAGCGCCGGCGCCTGCCGCCCGCAGGTGTCGCGGACGGAGGCGGAGCCGAGTCTGGGCAGCCGTCGTCGTCCTCGAAGCCGTTCTTGGTCTCAGGCTCGTCCGGGCACTGGTCCTGGTCGTCCGGGATGGTGTCGTTGTCGAAGTCGAGCTCGGGACAGCCGTCTTCGTCGCCGTAGCCGTCGGTGTCCTCCGGCTCGTCGGGGCACTTGTCCTTGCTGTCTTCGACGCCGTCGCGGTCGCGGTCGTTGTCGGGGCAACCGTCTTGGTCGCGATCGCCGTCCATGTCTTCCGGCTCGTTCGGGCACGAGTCGTAGCCGTCTTGGACCCCATCACCGTCGTTGTCGCGGTCGGGGCAGCCATCCTCGTCCTGAAAGCCGTCCGGATCTTCGGCTTGGTCGGGACACTTGTCCTTCTGATCGCCGATGCCGTCGCCGTCGTTGTCGTAGTCGGGGCAGCCGTCTTCATCGAGGTAGCCGTCTTTGTCTTCCGGCTCCGAGATGCACGCGTCGGTCTTGTCATCGACGCCGTCGCCATCGCTGTCGACCCCGGTCGGTTGAAACGCAGCACCGCCGATCACTCGGAAGTTCGGAACGCCGGCACCGGAGATCAACCCCGCACCGCCGCCGAGCTGGAATACGAAGTCGCCTTGCGACAGCTTCGCGGCGAGCCGCCACTCGAGCGGATTTTCGTCGAGCTCGTTCGAAAAGCGCGTCGCACCGACGAACTCCGTCACGAGGCCGAGGAGCGACGTGACGTCCAAGCCCGCGCCGACGCCGTACGTGAACTCGGAGCCGACCTTCGTCGAGAGCAACTCGCGCTCGGGCTTGTAGTTGCCGCCGACGTTCGCCGCGACGCGGAACTTGCCGGCTTTCACTTCAGCGATCAGGTGGCCGCCCGCGGTCACGCCGTCGTAGCCGAGCCCGTAGCCTTCGGCCATGAGCTCGCCGATCGGCGCCGTCCCGTAGGCGAGCAACCCGAGCAGAAAGCCGGAGTTGCCTTGGCCGACCAAGCGCAGCTTCACCGACAAGCGCGGATCGCCGATGCCGAACGCGTGGCCGCCCGGCACGTAGATGTACGGCACGTCGCGGCCGGTCACGCTCGCAGCGAAACGATCGCCCGTCGTGTACACGAGCGGCACGGACAGACCGACTTGAACGCGGTTCACGAACGAGAGCGTCGCGGCGACCGTCGTCGTCAGCTGATAGCGAACGATGTCGACATCGCCATCGCCGAGCTTGCAGTCGTCGGTGTTCCCACCCGCGCAATCCGCGCCGTACAACACGAACGGCCGATGGCCGTAGTCGACCAGCAGCTCGATCGTCGGTGACATGTGACCACCGACCGATGCACCGTCGACCTGAACGTAGTTGCCTGCGCCGATCGCGGGCACGAAGTGGTTGACCGAAAACTTCTCGGTCGGAACGCTCTGGGCAGCCAGCGGCGCCGTCGAAAGGAGGACAAGCACAACGCCAAGGAAGCTCGAACTCCCGCGCATTCGTTTCTCCCGCTGCCGGGTCGCGTACCGACTCGGGTCGCGGCCCACTGAAAACTCCGGGTCGTCCGGACTAAGAACCCGCGTGCCGGTACGGTAGCGGGCCCCCACGAAGGTCTACTCCCCAACCGAGATACAGCGCGCGTCGAGGACCGACTATCGCATCGAACGGTCCGGAGAATCAACGTAATCGTGCGCAGTTGCGCGACGCGTGTTCATGTGCTCGAGCGCACGTAGCTGAGCGTACGTATGCGCGCACGCCCTCGCGCGGCTCTCAGTATGCGACCTCGAATTCGCACGAGTACCGGACCTCCGTCGCGACCGGTTGCCCTCGGCGATCGAGCGGTGCCTGCCAGCGCTTCAAACGCAGCATCTTCTGACAGGCAGCCCCAAACCCGTAGTCGCCGGTCTCGCGCATGACGCGCATGTCGCCGACGCGGCCATCGGCAAGGATCGTTACACGCAGCAGTGCTGAACCCGACACGCCTTGAGACCGGGCGCGCGGCGGAAAGTTTTGCTCCAGCAAGGCGTTCATTCCGTCGGGCGGAACCGGCGAGCGCGACAACGAGGCCTCGGCGACGATCACCGGCTTGTCACCTTTGCCGTTCACGAGTCCGGCCGTACTCCCGTTGCGATCGCGTCCGGTTACAGCTGCAACACGCGGCGCGGGCCCGCTGAGCGCGGCGCCACTGCCGACGGCGGAGCTCCACGAGGAGTCACCACCCGTGAGCGTGACACCCGTCAGATCCACTGGGGCTTCCGGTGCCGGCTTTGCTTCCTGCTTTGGCGGCTCTGGCTCGGCCAGCTTGGGCGCCGCTTTTGGCTGCGCCTTCGGGCGCTCCGGTTCGGGCTCGGGCAGTTTCGGCGGTTCCTCCACCTTGGGAGGCGGCGGCGGGGGAGGTTCCGGCGCGATCACCTCCATCTCGACCTTGTGCGACTCGAAGAACTGATTCGGCGACGGCATGAAGCCGAGCACGCCCATGAGAGCCATGTGCGTGCCGAGACTCATGCCGATCACGCCAAAGGCGCGTGCGCCCGGCGAAGCTTTGCCAGTCCGGCGCGTGATCGGGCGTGCTGCAGCTACAGGCTGCAGGTGCTTCGCACCGGCCCCATTGGGGCGGTGGCCGTTGCCCGCGGCCGCCAGCGGCTTCGCTGGATCCGCATTCTTCGCGGCGGCCGCACGCGACGCGCGGCCGGGCCCTGCCGTCTCATCGATCACTTCGCTTCCTTAGGCTCGAGCGGGCTAGTGTTGATCGCGAACTTCGTCACCTTCTCCTGGCGCAGCGTGTCGATGATGCTGACGACCTGAGCGTGGGTGACGCGCCCATCCGCGGAGATGATGGCTTTGACATCGTGATCGGTCTTGTAGGCTGCCGCGATCCGCTGCCGGAGCTCGGGGGCTTCGATTCCGACGCCGTCGAGATACAGCTTGCCCGCGACGTCGAGTGAGATCGACAGCGTGGGCGTGACCGTCTCGCCGGTCGCCGCTTTGGGCAGCTCGACGCTGATCGACTTGTTGACGAGGTAACTCGACGTGACCATCAACACGATCAGCAACACCAAGACGATGTCGACTAGTGGCGTGACGTTGATGCTCGCAATGATCTCGTCGTCGTCGCCGGAACTCGCAGAACCCGCCATGGATTACTCCGCCGCCGCGGGCTCTTGGCCTTGATGCTGCCGCTCCGAGAGCAGATGGGAGATGACGTCGCTACCGAGCGCACCGCCACGCGACAACCGAGCCTTGATCACGCGTTGAAAATAGTTGAAGGCCGCGACCGCCGGAAGCGCCACCATGATGCCGATCGCGGTTGCGACGAGCGCTTCGCCGATGTCGGCCATCAGGCCCGCCGTAACTTTGCCCTGACTCTCATCGAGGCTGTGGAACGAACGAATGATGCCGATGACCGTACCGAGCAGCCCGACGAACGGCGCGTTGTTGCCGACCGTTCCGAGGAACGCGAGGTTCCGCTCCATCTGCAGGCGTGCGATCTTCTCTTCACCGCTGATGCGCTCGTTCGCTGCCGCGGCGCCGTCGCCTGCGGAGTCGAGGCCGGCCATCGCGATGCTGGCTTCGAAAGAACGCGAGCTGGTCATACGCTTCCGCGCACCGGCGATGTCGCCCCGGCGAAGCAGATCCAGCAGGTCCTTTCGAAGCGCGTCGACGTTGTCGCGCGTTGCAGTGAAGAAGTAGGCGCGCTCCAGCATGATCGCTACGCTCACGACGGATAGAGCGATCAGCAACCACATGACCCATGTGGCGCCGAGCAGCGCGAAGGCAGTCAGACGTTCCTGAATATCCATGACTTTGTGTTTGACCGGGGACGAAAGGGCAGCACACCGTACGCAACGCCCCGCTTCCGAGCAAGCACGCCTCGGCCCCGCCCCGGCTAGATCACGGGTTACGCGCAGAACCCTGCCCAACCCATCAGTTTTCCTGTGTGGCGCGCCCTT
>DASRXR010000317.1:0-8632 GCA_035687405.1 Polyangiales bacterium | reverse complement strand
CGCGGGTCCGACGAAGCCGGTGCGGTTGGCGCGAGTCGTTCGAAGAACGGACGGCGATGGGAAACGCGTTCAAGGCACACCGATCGTTGTCCAGGTCGGACGAGCCCGCGTGGAAGTTGCCGCCGACACAGACCGCGCTGCTTGTCGATGGTGTTGCAGGCGTTGGCTGCTGCTGAGTGGGGAGCACGGTCGTGATTCCGAGCGGCGTCGAGATCTTTGTGGGCCTTGCTCCGATCGACTTGAGGTGGGGATTCGATCGCTTGGCTGGCTTGGTTGAAGAGCAAATCGGACGTGCAGCTCGCAGCGGCGCGCTCTTCGTATTCTTCGGAAAGCGCAAGAGCTCGCTGAAGATCCTGTTCTTCGATGGGACTGGGCTTTGTCTTTTCTACAAAAGGCTCGATCGTCACGTGTTTCGTGTGCCTGACAGTCTGCTTCCGGACTGCAAGAGCATCGAGCTGAGCGAACGCGAGCTCGACGACCTGCTTGATGGGATCGCTCTGGAGCCTGCGCCGAAGCCACGTCGCGGACGTAGTCCACGCGTGCACTGAAATCGTCATGAGTCCGTAAAAAGCACTGGAATGAAGCGATCTCATTGCCGGTTTTCACCATGAAGGGACCACCAAAGGGCTGAGTTTTTCAGCTTGATGGGACCACTCGATTTTCAGGGTCATGGGACCACCCCGCGAGGGGCACGGCCCTGAATTTTCAGGGTCATGGGACCACCTGATTTTCAGGGTCATGGGACCACCCAAGCCCCTTGGAGCCAGGCGGCCCGAGTCCAGCGACCGAGGCCTCAAAACGACGGACCCTTCTGCGCGCCGACGTGGGCGTCGCGCAGAAGAGGTGCCGGTGAGCTTCAGGGAGCTGACAATGATCGAGATACGAGAAGTGATTCGTCGCTGGCAAGCGCAGCAGAGTCTGCGCGAGGTGGCCCGTGAGACCGGGCTCGACCGCAAGACCGTGCGTCGCTACGTCGCAGCGCTCGAGGAACAGGGCGTTGCACGAGACGCCGTGTTGGATGACGCGCTGGTTCACGAAGTCGGCAAGCACGTGCAAGCGCGCGAGCAGCAAGAGCCGAGCGTGGAGCGGTCGTTGCTGTTGGAGCATCGCGATCGCATCGAGCAATGGTTGACCGCAAAGAAGCCGCTGCGCCTGACGAAGGTGCACACGCTTCTGCATCGCGACCACGGAGTCGACGTCAGTTACGCGACACTGCGGCGGTTCGCAATCGATGAGTTCAGCTGGGGAATACGCAAGCCCACGGTGCTCGTCGCCGACGCCCCCGCGGGCGAAGAAGCGCAAGTGGACTTCGGACTGATGGACATGATGTACGACCCTCAGGCCGGCCGCTCACGGCGGCTGCACGCGCTCGTCGTGACGCTGTGCTTCAGCCGCTACCAGTTCGTCTGGCCGACGTGGGATCAGACGACAGTGGCTGTTTGCGAGGGGCTGGACGAAGCGTGGCGCTTCTTCGGAGGCATCGTGCCCCGGATCATCCCGGACAATGCATCGTCGATGGTGAGTCGCGCGGACCCGCTGTCGCCGACGATCGTCGATGCGTTTTCCGACTACGCACAAGCACGCGGCCTATTCATCGACGCAGCGCGTGTGCAGTCGCCGAAGGACAAAGGTCGCGTGGAAAACCAGGTGCCGTACGTGCGCGAAAGCTGGTTTGCCGGCGAGCAGTTCGCGGACCTGCAGGCTGCACGAGAGAGTGCGGGCGTGTGGTGTCGCGATATCGCCGGCGCACGCATTCACGGCACGACGCGCGCTGTGCCTCGGGAGGTCTTCGAACGCGAAGAGCAACGGCTGCTGCGCCCTGCACCACAAGATAACTACGACGTCCCTCACTGGACGAGTGCGAAGGTGCACCCAGATCATCACATCCAGGTGCTCAAGTCTCTGTATTCGGTGCCGACGCGCTTCATCGGTAAGAGCGTCCGAGTCCGAGCCGATCGCCGCATCGTGCGCATCTATCTCCGCACGGAACTGATCAAGACTCACCCGCGCGTGGCTCCGGGCCAGCGATCGACGGATCCAAATGACTATCCGGAGCAGGTCCGCGGATATGCGATGCGGAGTATCGATGGTCTGCTCGCGCGTGCGAAGGAGCGCGGCGAGCACATCGACTTGTTCGCGCAGCGCCTGCTCGGTGGCCCACTGCCATGGACGACGATGCGCCAGGGCTACGCGCTGCTGCGGCTGTGTGATCGCCACGGCGATGCACGCGTGGACGCGGTCTGCAAGCGTGCGCTGGATTTCGACGTCATCGACGTGCCGCGGATCGGTCGCATGCTCAAGCTGGCCATCGCCGGCGAAGAGCGCGCGAGTGAGGACGGCAAACTGCGCGCACTGCCGAACGCTTCACCACCACGCTTCGCACGTTCTCAGGAAGTGTTCGCCACGCGAAAGGACGGTGAGAAATGAAGGTGCCTACGATCTCACCGGAGCTTAAGACGGTGCTCAAGAAGCTCAAGCTCGGCCAGATCATCGCAGCGCTGCCTGAGCGCGTGGTGCTCGCCGAAAAGCAAAATCTCTCGCTCGAAGACACGCTCCTGCTCGTGCTCTCCGACGAAGTCACGCGACGCGACAGCACCGCGTGCACACGTCGCGCTGCCAAGGCCGGACTCGATCCGGAGATGACGATGGAGCGCTGGGACGCGACGTCGAAGGTCCGTTACGACAAGCGTGTACTCGCAGAGCTGATGAGTTTGCGTTTCGTCGAAGCCAATCGGAACGCCGTGATTCTCGGTGCGGTCGGTGTCGGCAAGAGCTTCCTGGCAAACGCACTCGGCCACGTCGCCACACGACACGGTTACAACGTGATCTTCACCCGTGCGGACGCGATGCTGCGTCGTCTGAAGCAAAGCCGGCTCGACAACTCACGAGAAGCGGTCATTACGGAGCTGGCTTCTATTGATTTGCTCATCATCGACGATTTCGCGCTTGAGCCGATGTCACGAGACGAGAGTCGCGACATCTATCAACTCATCGTGGAGCGATCGGGCCGAGCACCAACCATTGTGACCAGCAACCGCGACACGGCCGAGTGGCTCGCCGCATTCGACGAAACGCTCCTGGCTCAGAGTGCAGTCGATCGCTTCATTCACAATGCGTACGACCTCGTGATCGAAGGCGAGTCGTACCGAGCCCGACTCAAGCCCAAGCTCAGAGACGACGACCCGCCGCCGAGCTCTCCCAACGAGAAGAAGCAGCCGATCGGCAGACGCCGCTGACGCGGCGGGACGTCGGCGCGCTGACGCACGCCTCCGGACCTCGACAGCCGAACGCTCGATGAGGCATCCTCCGCCTCGGTCGATGCGACTTCCCCTGGTCCCATGACCCTGAAAATCGCGTGGTCCCATGAGGGTGAACAGCGGCAATCTCATGTGTGATGAGAACACTCGTGAGTGCACGCGACTCAGGACCGGCAGAACAGGCGATGCCGACCTCGGTGGCAGAGTTGCAAGCGCTGCTTGCTGCGGAGCGCGCGGCTGCCGAGCAGCGCATCGCGGAGCTCGAGAAGGAGCGCGACAATCTTCGAGCATCGCACGAGCGGCTGCGTCAGGAGCTGGAGCTGTGGAAGCGCCGCCTGTTCATCGCCAAGGCCGAGCGCGCTGACAATGAACAGCAGCTGAGGCTGGAGTTTGCCGAGAAGCTGCGCCAGCTCGACGCGCTCGCCGGCACGCTTGGCATCGCGCACAACGACAGCGCAGCGCCCGATGAGCAGCCTGCAAGCGACGGCAAGCCGCGTGGCAAGCGCGCGAAGAATCGCGGCACGGGTCGGCGCGACTTGCGATCGCTGCCGCTCGAGGAGGAGCGCGTCGAAATCGCTGACCCGCATCTGGAAACGCTGGTGCAGGAAGGTAAGTGCGTACGACATGGCTTCGAAGAGCGCGTCACGATCGCACACAAGCGGGCCAGCAAGCGGCGAGTGATCATCGCGCGCGTGCGCTACAAGACTGTCGACGCCGAAGGCAACACCGACGTCATCACGACGCCCGCGCCAGCCGAGATGCTGCCCGGGGCCATCGCTGCACCATCGCTCGCGGCGCACGTGATCATGGAGAACATCGGCAAGGGCCTGCCGCTGTTCCGCATCGAAGACAGCTTCGGTCGCGACGGTGTCAGCATCGACCGCGCGACGCTGGGCCGATGGAAGAAGCACATTGGTGACAAACTCGCCGAGACAGTCGTCAAGGCCATGCACAAACACGCGCTGGCCACGGCGTTCTGCATCTCCACGGACGCGACCGGCGTGTCGGTGCAGCCGATCTACAGTCACGAAAAGGGCCGTGGTCCCTGCCAGAAGAGTCACTTTCTCGTGATGATCGCCGATCGCGATCACATCCTGTACGAGTACCTCGAGAAGGAGAACGGCCCGGCGATCTACCGACGTTTTCGTGGCTTCAGTGGTCACGTGCAGGCCGACGCCAAGAGCGTTTTCAACCTGCTGTTCGCCGATGAAGAAGAGCTCGCGCGCAAAGCGCCGGATCTCGAGCACGACGGCTGTATGCGGGTCGAGGTCGGGTGCTGGTACCACTGTCGTAGACGGTTCTGGGAAGCCGCCGTTGCAAAGAGCGACGTCGGACGCGAAGGGCTCGCGCGACTGGGCCGCATCTTCGAACTCGACGAATCGTGGCGAGACAAGCCGCCCTCGGAGATAAAGCGACTGCGCCAGCAGCACTTGCGCGTGCACGTCGATGGCTTCTTGGCGTGGGTCGAGCAAGAGCGCGTTCAGTTTGCAGATCAGCGCGGCTACGCACGCACCGCGCTCGAATACGCTAACAACCAGCGGGATGCCCTCACACGATTCTTCGATGACGGTCGGCTCGTGCTTACTAACAATGGAGCTGAGCGCGGAGTCAAAGCCATCGCACTCGGCAGAAAAGCCTGGCTCTTCTGCGGCAGCGACGATCACGCCAGGAGCACAGCCACGCTGTACTCGCTGGTCGCCTCGGCACGGTTGCACCGACACGATCCCGAGGAGTACCTGCGCTGCTTGATTCGCCTCGTGCCGCAGTGGCCCGCGGACCGCATGATCGAGCTTGCGCCGCTCTTCTGGGCGCGCACGCGACAACGGCTCGATGCCAACCAGCTTGCTGCAGAGTTCGGCACCATCGACGTCCCGATCGATCCGCTCGACACGAGCGCGTCGCCCGAAAAGCAGTCTGCGTCGAGCTGAGTGCGCCGTCGTCACAACGCAAGCCTGCGCCCACCGCTCTCACGCCGCTACACGCGCTGGTGAAGCGGATACCTTCGGTGTGTACCTCGATGCCAGTCGACTGACGTTGAGTTCGTTCTGCCCTCGTGCCTGTCGAACTTGTGGCTTCGGTTCAGTGCATGGAGGATCGAACGTGCACCAGTTAAGGCGAAGCAGCTCGCTTGCCTGGCAGAGTGCACCAGCGTGGCGGATTGTGATTCCAACGCGCGTTGCGTTGACGTCCAAGGCCTGCCGGTCTGCACGGCTGGCTGCGCCGCGGCGCCGCTGGCAGCGGTAGCCCCCTGATCAAGCTGGATGCCCAGGCAGCCCCCGAGACTCTCGTGCGAACGCGCGGAGGGGTCAAGTTCGAGCGCACCAGTTCTAATCGCGCTCGCAATCGGACCGCTTCGCTACGGACCGACCCCGCTCTGGTTCTTTGCACTTGCTCAACTCTTGATCGGCAAACATGCCCGCACCGTGATCGGCGCTGTCGGCCCGTAAGTGCATCGCCAGTTCTCGCGCTCACTCGCCTTTTGCCGATAACGGCTGTCGCCCATCGCCCATCGCCCCTTGCCCGGCGCTGGCCACTTCGGTATTGGAGGTCACCGCTCTGACGATTTCGTAACGACACGACCACTCCACGCTAAGCGAGCGTACGACTACCGCTTCGCATTCATCGGGAACTCATGGCATCGACCGACCCGCAGCTTGCTTGCAGCCGCGCATCGATACTTACCCGCGAATTCCCAACGCATTCGAGATGGCATGGCGCGCTCGTGTTCATCGCCTTCTTCTCGCTGTTTCTCGCGACCAGTTCACCTCGAATGCTGTACTTCGGCGACGGCGGCTTCATTCTCGAAATCGCCGGCTCGATACTAGATCGCGGCATCGGCCCGGTTCCTCTAGCGGACGGCGGTATCAACAAGAACAAATGGGGCCTGGGACAGGTGTTGCTCGACTTGTTCATCGTCGAACTCAACCGTGCCGGCCAATCTGGCCCATCCGACCTCCGCGTGTTCTACACGCTGGGAGTCGCTGCTTTGCCTGCCGCCGTCAGTGCGTCGGCACCACTTCTAATTTTCCTGATCGCGATCCAACTCGGATACCAAATAAAAACCGCGGTGCTCTCAGCGTACGCGGTGGGCCTCGGAACGATCACGTGGGTGTACTCACAGACGCTGTTCTCAGAACCAGCCGTGGCAATGGGCTGGTTGTCCGCCATTCTCGGACTCGTTTCGTATGCCCGCACGCAGAGGAAAGCGTGGTTGTCGATCGCTGGAATCGGAGCTGGCTTCTCGGTGCTGGCCAAGAGCACCTCAGTGATGATGTTGCCGCTCGCCGTCCTCTACACCGTAGTCCTGCTCAAGCAGCAGTTCGCAATCTCTAGCTTTAGCGACGCTGTTCGGAGTTCACGCTCGATCCTCATCGCACTGCTAGCTTTGATTGCCCCGATGCTAGCGGCTTTAGGCGTGTCGCTTTGGTATAACTACGCGCGCTACGGCAACGCTTTTGAAGCGGGCTACAGTGTCGAACGCGACGGAAGCTTCGGCTTTAATACCCCAATCATCGTGGGATTATTTGGCCTGGTGTTGAGTACTGGAAAGGGTTTCTTCTTCTACAGCCCAACTGCATTGCTGGGCATTGTGAACGCGCGCTTCTTTCGAGCGCACAGGAAGGAAGCCGTTCTATTGTGGGCGATGATCGCTGGCACGATTGCCGCTCACATGAAGTGGTGGGCGTGGCACGGAGACTGGAGCTGGGGTCCACGCTTTCTGGTCCCCCTCACACCTTTGTTTGGTTTGCTGTCGCTCGGCTTCTTGGAAACGATCTGGAACGCAACCTCGCGTTGGAGGCACGCGTTGAAACTGGCTATGGTCAGTAGCGTAGTCCTGTGCGCGATCGCAGTTCAAACGCTTGGCTTGTGCTTCGAGCCGGCGATGTTTCTTCGGCTCGTCAGCGACGATGCGCGTGTGTTCGCTGGTGGCTTCTACAACGAGTCGAATTGGCCAATTCGTGACGATGGTGTCGCTGCGCATTTCATTCCGGAATTCAGCCCGCTTGCCGGCCATGCATGGATGCTTCGCGTTGCGAATGCACACGAAGCGAAGCCCGAGCTGCTGGCCGAACCACCGTGGGCAACGCTGAACCCACGCTGGGTCCCACGCTCCATAGGATCGTTCAATCCCGAGATCCAACTCTGGTGGGCGGAAGCGTTGCGAGCGATGCATCCGCATCGAGTTGCCGTTCGAGTCTTGGCGTGGGCGCTTCTATTCATATTCGTGGCAAGCACTGCATGGCTCGTAGGGAAATTGGTTAGCGAACGTAACGATGTTCCCGCGCATTGAGCGAGAGCGCTCAGCGCAGTGGTCCTGGTCCGGCCCGGTCGTCGCTGCCGCCCTGAGCATGATTTGGTGCGCCTACTACACCCGACCGCTCTTAAATCCGTTCTCGCTCGAGACGGTGTTTCGCGACGATTGGGCTCAACACACGTTGGGCTGGTTGTTTTTTCGCAACGAACGACTGTCGTTTCCGATCGGTCGTCTAAACAACTTCCTGTATCCGCTCGGCACGACGATGAGCTACATGGACGCGATTCCATGGGTCGCGCTCTCGCTCCGACCGTTTCAGAAGTTGATTCCACCGGATTTTCAGTACCTGGGCCTATGGATACTGCTGTGCTCTGCCGCGCTTGCTTTCGTCGCGGCCTCTCTCTTTCGTCGGTTGACCGAGCATTGGGAGCAGCAGGCGTTGGCTGGCACTCTAGTCGCGATTGCACCGACCCTCGTATTGCGCATCGGTCACCCCGCATTGTGTGCACACGCAATGATCGTCGCCGCCCTCGCATTGTGCTCGATCCGTAGTCGCTCGGTCGCCGAGGCACGCCGTCACCTCGCGCTAGGGCTGTTCGTGACACTCCTGGCAGCTGCAACACATCCCTATCTCGCGTTGATGGTCATTGCACTCGCACTCGGCATTCCGATCCGAACACGCAGCTACGTGGGTACGAAGGTAACGCTCGCAGCACTTGCGTTCACAGTCGCGGGGCCCCTCCTGATCTTCAGTCTCCTGGGCTATTTCGACGGTCGAAACGAGAGCACGATCGGGGGGTTTGGTTCGTACTCCGCAAATCTAAATACCTTCATCAACGGGATGGGACATTCTCGGATCTTTGCTCCGTTACCGACAGCTCCAGAGCAATATGAAGGGTACGCATACGTCGGAGCTGGCGTGCTGCTTTGCGTTGCGATCGGATTGGCGTCACTGAGCGTGCGTTCGATGCGAGAGCGCGTGCTCTCATTGCCCTGGCGTCGCGTCCGTTGGCTCTTATTCGCTAGTTGTTGTTGCGCGGGTTATGCGTTCGCAACGCCATGGCGCTGGGGCGACATGGAGCTTTTCCACATCCGTGCATATTCGGGCATCGAGCCGCTG
>DASRXR010000316.1:0-4991 GCA_035687405.1 Polyangiales bacterium | reverse complement strand
CACGATTGTTGGGTACTGAGAGGCGTTCTCCATCGCGGTCGTGTGCTTTTGCGAAAGCGTTGGCGTGAGTTGCATGCACTCGTGCGTCGCTCTCGTCAAGCGCAACGAAATGATGGCGGTTACAAATGGATGCGGATTTCGGGCCGTCGTGCATCATCACTCTGGAGAGGCGCCGGCCTCCCACCTTCACCACTTGCGTCGAAGACGTCGAAACGGCTCAAACCTGGTATGTGTGATCCGAGAACAGCTCGGTTTGCATGGGCCCGTTCGCGAGCAACGCGCAGGATCGAGATCGCCGTCGCGTTGCACCAAGCGTGTTTGTCGCGCTGACAATGCACGCACTTGCGTGGCGTTAGGTTCATCATCGGGGGCGAGGTCGGGCTACAGCACGAGGACTAGAGACTCGAGATCGTCGGCGTTCGTTCACCGAACGGAGTGCCTGTGGATGTGCTCATCGCGAGACACCATTCGAGCAAGAAGCAGTGGAGCGCAGCGTGGGAGTGCAATCGCTCGACTTGCGGGTCCAGGTCGCAACCCTGAAGACCTTGCGTTCTACAAACTCCTCGCGAGCCGACGGTAGTCAACTCTGCACTACGCGGCGGTAGATCTTCGGAAGCTCCTTCGGCAAGTCGTCGAGGTGCTCGATGATCAGGTACTGCGTCGGCGCGCACATCTCACGCAGATAGTCGTTCCCGGCGCGATCGACCGTGATGCAAAACGGGGTCACGCCCTTGGCACTGAGCTCGCGCAACGCGACCGCTGTATCCTGGATGCCGTAGGTGTGAGTCCGGCGATCCGTGCCGTACTCTTGATCTTGCGGGAAACCATCTGACAGTAAGATGAGGTGTTTGGAACGCGCTTGGCTCGCGTTGAACTTCGTGAGGACGTGTCGCAACGCCGCACCCATCCGCGTGCCGTTTTTCGGCGCAATGCTCCCGATGCGCGCCTTCACCTCGGGCCCGAGCGCTTCGCCGAACGCTTTGACCGGATAGACTTCGACTCGGTCGCGGCCGTGGCTCGAAAAGCCGTAGATGGCGTAGCTGTCGCCGAGGTCGTCGAGCGCACTGCTCATCACGACGAGCGCTTCCTTCAGCGTGTCGATGATGCGATGCGGCTGCGGCTCGCCAGGTTCTGCATACGGCTGTTCAGTCGATGCACTCATGTCGACTAAAAACAGGGTGGCTACATCTCGTTGCTGGCGTGTGCGAGCCGTGTAGACGCGCGTGCTCGGAGTGCGACGCGCGCGAGCTTCGACGCGGGCTTCGATCAGCGCATTGAAGTCGAAGTCTTCGCCGTGCTCGAGGCCTCGCAGCGGTCGATAGCGCTCGGGCCGTATGCGTTCGAACTGATTTCGGACCTGCGCGAGGACAGTCGCGTACGCGAGTCGCGTGCGTTCGAACAACGCGGCGGACTCGCTAGGCAGTCCGATCTCGTGCACACGGCAATACCGGCTGCGATAGTCGCTGATCGTCCAGTCCCACTCGTCATACAAGAAAGTTTGGCCACTCACGGCGCGCCGCGGGCGCAGCGTGCGGATCGGCTTTAGATCGCTCTCGACCGCTTCGGCACCCGACTCGGGATCTTCGCCGTCGATCGCGACATTCGAGCCATCGTTGGGCGCGCCGTGGCCACCGCGTTCCTGCTTGCCGCGTGCGTCCGAACCCGGTGGCAGCGCGCCTGCCAGCGCGTCATCGCCGGCTTGCTCGAGCTCTTGTTCGATCGAAGCGCCGTCGCTCGCGAGCTCCGACAAGCTCGCGGGTCGAGGTTCGTCTTCGTGCACCGATCCTTCGGTCTCGACAGTCCGCTGGAACGCTTGCGTCGCGAACAGCGCAAGCAAGCGCCTCGCGATCCGGAGCGAATCATCGACGGTGGCTCCGCGGTGCTGGAGGCGCTCGAGCGCCGCGAGCAAGCGTTCGGCCGTTGCGCGCGGTAACCAGACTGGAGGTTGCGCCGGCGGCATAGGCGACAACGCGAGCGCGAACAACGCGTCGTAGATCTCTGCGAGCGTCGGATGTGGCTCGTCGCTCGCGCGGGCGAGCACCGCTTCCGCGATCTCGGCGGTCTGGCGCACAGTGCCCGGATACGCGCTCGCGACTCGAGCCTGGATGCGTACACCTTCGGCGAGCAGGAACAGCTGCTCGAGCGACGACGATTCGTTTGCGCGCTCGCGCCCGGGTCGCAGTTGCTGCACGAGCGTGCCCGCTGTGCTGTGCGCGTACGTGCCAAACTCGCGCCGCCCTGCGAGCTGCAACGCCAGGAAGCGGTAGATCGCGCGGTTTTGTTCTCGCGCCGGCAGCAGATCAATTTGATCGGGCAGCGCAACGCCACCTTCGTCCGGCGCAGCTTCGAGCGGCGAGCGAAGCGAAACCGTCGCAACCCGGCGAACGACCGCACTCTCGTCACTGACCATCTCGATCAGCTTGCGCCAGACGCCTAGATCGTCGTCCAAGCTGGCCGCGCTCGAGCCTGATCGCAACAGATTGAGGCTGCGTCGCGACTCGAGTGCGAAGAACGCACGCGCGGCCGCGTCATCGCCGGCTGCGAGGCTCACCCCGATCTCGAACCAGCGCTCGAAGCTCTCAGCCCCGAGCGTGCCGAACACTTGCGCCGCGCGCCGATAGAATGTGAGTGCCGTTGCGTCGGAGTGCTGCGCCAGGCGATCGCCTGCAGCTATCAGCTGCGCGTGTACAGTGTCTCCCAGCTGCGCTGCCGCGTGATCTGCCGCTTGCACGCTGCGATCGACAGCGAGGTGCGGTGCGAGCCAACTGCGCTCTGGGTTCGACGTCATGCAACCGTCAGCTGGGAAAGAACGCGTACACGAGCTCCGAGATCGCCCGTTGGCTCTCGACGTCATCGCTGAGTGAGCGCGCAACCGTGGCTTCGCAGGCGCGCCGAGGCGAGACGCCGCTGCCCATGAGCCGTGCGGCGTAGATGAGCAAACGCGTGCTGACGCCTTCTTCGAGCCCGTTCGCCTTCAGATGCCGCACTTTTTCACCGAGTCGAGCAAGGCTGAGCGCGACTTCGAGTGAGACTTCGCCTTCGTGTGCGATCACCTTCGCTTCTTGTTCGATCGGTGCGTAGTCGAAATCGATCGTCACGAAGCGTTGCCGCGTCGACTGTTTGAGATCCTTCGAGACGCTCTGATACGCAGGGTTGTACGAGATCACGAGCATGAAGTCGGGATGTGCGGGAAGAATCTGACCGAGCTTGTCGATCGGCAGAATGCGCCGGTGATCTGTCAGCGGGTGGATCAGCACGATCGTGTCCTTACGCGCTTCCACGATCTCGTCGAGGTAGCAGACGGCGCCGTGTTTGACTGCTTGTGTCAGCGGTCCATCGACCCAGACTGTCTCGTCACCGCGCAACAAGAAGCGACCGACTAAGTCGCTGCCTGTTAGGTCTTCGTGACAGGCGACGGTGATCAGCCGATGTTCATCCGAGTCCTCGGCGTCAGCGCCCTTCGACGCCAGTGTTTGCGCCATGTACTCGACGAAGCGAGTCTTGCCGCAGCCAGTCGGACCGCGGAGCAGCACCGGTAGGCGACACTCCCACGCGGCAGTGAACAACTGAACTTCGTCGGCGATGGGCAGGTAAAACGGGGTTGCTGACACGGCATCCGACTATCCGATGCGCGGATGCCGTATGCAACGTGCGTGCACGCACGCCGGACCTACGCTTCTTGCAGCTTCTCCAACAACCAGCGGACGACGGTCCGCACGAATCGTTCACGATTTTCGGGCCGCGCGACCTCGTGGCCCTCGTCGGCGAACAAGAGATAATCGACCGGGATGTTGCGCTGCTTGGCTTGCGCGACCACTTGTTCAGCCTCTTCGACCGGCACGTTGCTGTCGTTTTCGCCGTGCACGACCAAGATCGGTGCGCGCACGGCATCGAAGCGATGGATCGGCGAAAGCGCGCGCAAGAGCTCTGCGTCGCGCACGGGGTGCCCGTACTTCGGATACGCCGCCATCGCGATGAACGGTTCGGTGTGCTGGTAGAACGTGTGCAGGTCAGCCATGCCGCAGATGTCGACACCGGCGACGAAGATCTCGGGTCGAAACGCGAGCATCGCGAGTGTCAGATAGCCACCGTACGAACGGCCCGCGACGGCCAGCTTCTTCGGATCTGCAATCCCACGGTCGACGACGAAGCGCGCGCAATCCACGACGTCCGCGATCGCAGCCCAGCGCTTCTCGCGATCATCGCCGGTCATGAAGCTGCGACCGAATCCCGACGAGCCGCGAACATTCGGCGCGAACACGCTGATGCCGCTGCGCGCGAGCGCTTGAAACAGTGGGTTCCAGCTCGGCCGCTCTTGTGCTTCAGGTCCACCGTGTAGGTGAATGACCGTGGGGCCAGGCCGGGCGTGCGTCGGTTGCGCTCGGTAGAGCCAGCCGGTGATCTGTAAGCCGTCGTCGGCGCGCACGAACTCGAGCGTGGGGTGGACGCCGTTGGCGATCAGGCCCGCGCTGCCTGTGACCCGCCGCCATACGCTGCGCTCGAGATCGAGCAGCCAGATCGCGCGCGGCTCGGTGGGACCTTCGAGCGTGAGCGTCAGCCAGCGACCGTCGCCGGAAAAGCTGCCTTCGTGGGCGACGGGCTCGGGGAGCTCGATGTCGCGGCGTTCGCCGGTTGCGAGCGTGAGTAGCTGGCATTCGCTTCGGCCGGCGAAGTTCCACATCAACAGGGCGCGAGTGCCGTCGGCCGTCAGCAGAATGTCTTCGACTTCGGCTTCAGCGCGTTCCGCGACGAGCTGCGTCGCGCGCGTGACATCGGCTTCGTGCAGATCGACCGCAAACAAGCCGAACATCTCCCCGCCGGCATTGCTGCGCAGGTAGGCGAGGCGGGCGTCCGGGGACAGCCGTGCGAGGTCCGTCGAACCGGTGCCGCCGCGCGGAACGAGTTGGCGTTCTTGACCGGTCTTGCGGTCGATCGACCACACCGAGCGCGCGCCGCGTGGGCCGCGGCGGACGAGCACCCAGCGGTTGTCG
>DASRXR010000315.1:0-3146 GCA_035687405.1 Polyangiales bacterium | reverse complement strand
CCCTTTCAAGCTGGTGACCTTCGTGCAGGTCGCGGAGCCGGCGAAGGATCTCGTGATCCCGCACGAAGGTCACCAGCTTGTCCCGCGGCCCCTCCATGAACAGCTGGCCTTGCGCGTGTTGATCGGTCGCACCGACCGCAGCGATCGGCGTCGGCCCGCGCTCCACGATCCTGCCCGCGCGATCGATCCGCTTGCCGAGGCTCTCCGCCCACAGTTGCACGTACCAAGCCGCGAACGGCCGCAACCGATCGGAGTACGGCATCATCACGTTCAAGCTTCGCCCGCGGAGCCGGTGCTGCAACACGTGCACCGCGGCCAACACACCGGCAGGGTTTTCGCGAAGCTCGGTCGCCTCGCACTTCTTCTGCATGTATTCGGCGCCATCGAGGAGCGCGTCGATGTCCGCGCCGCCGAGCAGCGCCGGCAGTAACCCCACTGGCGACAACAGCGAAAACCGCCCCCCCACGTTGCTCGGCACGGGCAAGGTCGCCCACTTCTCCGCGAGCGCCAGCTCGCGCAGGTTGCCCGACTTGGGGTCCGTGATCGCGACGATGCGCTTGCGAACCTCGTCCGCGGTGAGCGCGCTTTCGAGCCAGCGCTTGATTACGAGGAGCTGGGCTGCGGTCTCGACCGTGCCGCCCGACTTCGAGACGTTCAGCGCGACGGTCGACTTTGGATCGAGCACGTCGAGCAGGGCTGCGAGCAGCCACGGATCGCTATTGTCCGGAAAGTGCAGCCGTGCGTGGGTACGCGGAGCGATCCCCGCCAGTTCGAGCGGCCCGGACAGCGCCTGGTAAATCGCGCGCGCGCCCAGCGACGAGCCACCGATGCCGAGCACGAGGACATCGCTCAGTGTGTCAGGAAGGCCCTTCGCGACCGCGCGAACCTGGGCCAGCTGGTCCTTCTCGGAAGGTAGCTTCCAAAAACCGAGCGCGCCGGACGCGACCTGCGCCATGAAATTTTTGTGCCCGGCCGAGAAGCTCGCGCGTTCTGCGTCGAGCTCGTCGTCGCGCAAGCCCCCGAGAGGACCCACGCCGTCGGACATGCTCAAGCTGTAATCGATGCTGATCGCCGAGTCTTCCATGGCGGCAGCCTACACCGAGGTCGACCGGGTGGAACCGGTTCTCGCGCACGTGTCGAGCAAATTTTGACCCTGCCGCGACGGCGCAGCTACGGTGCTCGAATGCAGCTGAAAAACTGGCGAGTTCTCGCACCCAGTGCGGTGTGTTGCACGCTGGTCTCCGGGCTAATTGCATTCGCAGCGGCGGCGGAATTGCGCGCTCCACATGCGGCTGCACGCCCAGCGCAAGGAGCCAAGTCACGCTTCGTCGCGCCGGCCGAGGTCGACGGCTTAGCGCTCTTGAAACGCGCGCGTGTCGAAAACGAAAAACTCTGGTCGACGCTCGAGTCCGGCGAGCGCGCGCTGCTCACACTCGATCCGACGCTCCAAGCGCACGTCGAGAAGCTCTTCGCGCAGTATCAAGTGCCGGCTGCGGCGCTGGTCGCGATCGAGCCGTCGACGGGCCGGATTCTCGCGTACGTCAGCCACAGTTTTCCGAACGGTCCGACGATCGATCGCGCGATCGACAGCTCGCCGCCCGCAGCGTCAGTGTTCAAAGTGATCACGAGCGCGGCGTTGATCGACGCGGGCGTCAGCCCCGAGACGCGGATGTGTTACGGCGGTGGTGCATCGAGTCTTCAGCCGGTCGACCTCGTCGACAATCCGAAGCGCGACCGAACCTGCGTGACGCTCGCGTATGCCCTCGGACACTCGACCAACGCCGTGTTCGCGAAGCTCGCGAGTCGCAAACTAGACCCTGCAGCGCTGCAGCGGTACGCCGACCTGTTCGGGTTCGGCAAACCTCTCACGACGGAGCTGCGTGCGACGGCAGGCGCGTGCGACGTTCCGGAGCAGTCGCTGGAATTCGCCCGAACGGCCGCGGGCTTTTGGCACTCGCATTTGTCGCCGCTCCACGCGGCATTGATCGCGGCCACGATCGCAAATGGTGGCGTGATGCCGCACGCGAGCATGATCGAGCGCGTCGTCGCTCCAGACGGGCGGCTCCTGCACTCGCGCGCCTCGCAACCCGGACACCGCGTGATCTCGCAAGCGACCGCACGCGAAGTCGGTCAGATGATGCTGCGCACTGTCAGTGAAGGAACCGCGCACGACGCGTTTTACGATCGCGGCCGGCCGTTCCTCGGCAACGTCTCAGTCGCAGGCAAGACGGGCTCGTTGAGCGGGAGTGACCCGTATCGCGCGTACAGCTGGTGGATGGGTTTTGCGCCGGCCAACGATCCGCAAGTCGCGCTCGCCGCACTCGTCGTGAACGGTTCGCTCTGGCGAATCAAGTCGAGCTTCGTCGCGCGCGACGCGCTGATGACGGCGCTGCCGCCGCAATGTGGAAAATCAGGGCGCAATTCAGACCCGCGATGTGCCAAAACTCAGCGCAAGTAAGGAGTGGCGCAGTCATGAAGCGATACGGCTTGGTCGGGTTGGTGCTGATGCTTGCCGCGAGTGCTGCGTCGGGCTGCGGCGATGACGACGACAGCGTCGCTCCAGCGCCGGCCGGCAAAGAGCTGCGGCAGCTGACCTCTCGCGAGCTCAAGGGCTTGTGCGAGGACCTGCTGAGCCGCGTACGCAAAGCGAGCACGCCGGAGCAGCAGTGCGTCCAGGCTGCACTCGATACAGCGTCTACGACTGCGGCGTGCGACAGCGCGCGCACGTTGTGTCTGGGCGAGGAGCAGTATCAAGACTTCGAGAACGCGCGCTGTCAGGATTTCACTGGCGCGACGAGCGACGACCCGCCGTTCGATTGCGATACGCCCGTGTCGGAAGTCACGGGTTGTTACGATCGCGTCGCGAAATGGCTGACTGGTTTGCGTTGTTCGCAGGCAGGCAAGGCGCCTGAGATCCCCTCGTGCATCGAAGACTTGAGCACGGGCCGGTGCGGCATCGGCTTGTCGCAGCTGCTCGCGGGCGACGACGAAGGCGACGCGGGGTCGCTCTCGTGCCAACCCGGAAAAAAGGTCAGCTGTTTATGTGCGGGCGGCGCCACGGGCACCCAGACTTGCAACGACGACGGCGTGTATCAGGTCTGCGATTGTGCTTCAGACGGTTCGGGATACGAGTGCAAGTCGGGCAG
>DASRXR010000314.1:0-14733 GCA_035687405.1 Polyangiales bacterium | reverse complement strand
GTGATACCGAGATCTGTTCCGTAGATGCCCGGTCGTTCGCGTTGTGGACCGACGAGCGCGCACACGTCCCAGCTTTGCCCGACGACTTTCGGCGTGCCGGCGGTCGCTCCGGGAGTGACGTGGGGAGGTTCGGACTTGCTGCAGCTCGAGTTCAAGAGACAGGTTGCAGCCAGCAGCAACCAAAACGTCGACTTCTTCATCGCGAAACTCCACGTCAACTACGCGCCAATCGATGTACCGATTCGACCCCCTTGCAGATTGCACGCCAGTCGAAGAACGCGGGTTTAAGCTGCGGCGCGCACAGAGCATGGGGCAACCGTGCAATTCGCCCGCGTGCACCGCGCACGAGTGCATCACTGTCGACTAACGGCCTAGCTCGCTGCGGGCTGTACGGTGTACGAATCTCCCGCGCTCCTGTGCGAGATTCGTTCACTAGGGAATCCGAGTCGCGACCTACACGGCCTCGGAGATCGAAGCCAAGTTGAACTCGTGTGTTCTCAGCGCCGGAACACGGATGTCGAAGACCGGCGGAATCAGACTTTTCCCGAGCCCGTCACAGTTTTTCAGCATCGTGTGCGGTGATTCGTTGAAGCGAAAATTGTTCACCGGCCCAGCGATCTCTCCATTCTCGATCAAGAAGGTTCCATCGCGAGTCAGCCCCGTGCTCAACAACGTGTTCGGATCCAAGTAGTTGAGATACCAGAAGCGCGTGATCAGCACGCCGCGCTTCACGCCGGCGATGAGCTGCGCGAGTGTTTCGCTGCCTCCAGCGAGCTCGAACGCACGCGGGTACGGAATCGGTGCGAGACTCTTCTGCTTCGCCCAGTAACGCGACACAGGCAGCCGCTCCAGCTTGCCCTTCTCGATCCAAGCCGCCGCCGACAGCGGCAGCGACTCGTCGTTCCAAGGCGCGAACGGAAGCGCGACGTCGGCAGGATCGCTGCGCAGCGTGATCGAGCTGGGCCACAAGGTCTCGCCGATTCGCGTCTCGCCGCCGGGCCGGCTGAAAAAGCTCCGACCTTCCTGCGCGTTGCGAAGCTTGAGCGACTCGACGAAGGCGCCGAGCAATTCTGCAACCGCCGCCGGTTCCAACACGACCGTGTAGCGCCCGGGATCGAGTCTTCGCGGCGCGCGGGCCTTGACCGCCTTATCGATCGCGGTCGACGCGTAGGCCGCAACGTCGAGGTCGGCCCAACGGTTCGAATGACTGCCGGCCCAACCCGAGCCGGTGCCGTCCTGGGTTCGCGCAGTGCAGTCGAAGCTGCCGCGCGTGTATTCGAAGTAGCCCGCCAAGCCGGCCGAGTTTGCGACCGAGACGCTCGTGTCCTCGTGGTCGACGAAGCCCGCGATCACGACCTTGTCCGCTTCCGCACGCATGATCGCGACTTTGGCTGCTTCAGCACGCAAGGCCGCGGATGCACCGCGAAGCGCGCCATCGACCGTGCCCTGCGGCATCAGATACTTTTGGGGACCTAGCAGCGGCTGACGCTCTGCTTGCTCCGGCGCGATCTTCGCAAGGCGCGCGCCGCGCACAGCTGCATCGCGGACGGTCACGTCATCGAGTTGCGAAACCCGCACGGCCGCGCTGCGCAGCCCGTACGACAAGCGCAGCTCGAGCTTGAGCACCTCGACCTCAGCCGCCGTGCTCACTTCGTTGACGGCAAAACGTGTTTGGCCGCGCTGCGTGTGCCGCATGTACACTTCGACGTCGGCACCAGGCGCTGCCTTCTTCGCGATTCCGACGATCCGCTCGACATGACGCCGCGCTTCGGCTTGCGTAAACGCCATCAGCCGCCCCGCGTGTTGGTGCTCGCGACCGAGATGTCGCGAAAGTAAGCCGGCGGGCAGCCGTGACTGACGCCGTTGATTTGCATGGGCTGACCTTTGCCGTCGTACATCGCTGCGCCAAGCTTGAAGTGCGCGCGATCGCCGATGCGCTGACACGCGTTCCAAAACGAGATCGTGTTCGCGGAGTAGCTCACGTCACGCAACATGCGCGTGCGCTTGCCATGTTTGATCTCCCAAAACAACTGGCCGCTGAACTGAAAGTTGAAGCGCTGGTGATCGATCGACCACGTGCCCACGCCGGTGATGAGCACACCGTCTTGCGTTCCCGCGACTAAATCCTCGAGCGAGCAGCGCGCCGGGTTCGGTGCGAGCGACACGTTGGGCATGCGTTGAAATGGCACCGAGGCGTACGAGTCGGCGTAAGACGTCCCGCGCGATGCCTTCTCGCCGAGCCACGCCGCCTGATCGCGCGTGGTTTGATAGCCCACGAACAAGCCGTTCTTGACTAGATCCCAGCGCTGCGTCTTGACGCCGTCGTCATCGTATCCGCAGGTCGCGAGCCCGCCGCGCGTGGTTTTGTCCGCGTAAAACGTCAGCTGAGGTGCAGCGATTTGCAGCTTGCCAAGCTTGTCCGGCGTCGCGAACGAAGTCCCGGCGAAGTTTGCTTCGTACCCGAGCGCGCGGTCGAGCTCGGTGGGGTGGCCGATCGATTCGTGAATCGTGAGCCACAGGTTGCTCGGGGCAAGCACGAGCTCGCGCTTGCCGCTCTGCACCGAAGGCGCGGCGAGCTTCTCGAGCACTTGTTCACCGAGTTGCCGCGCATCGCCGATCAGGTTCGCTTCTTCGAGATACTCCCAACCGGCTTGGCGAGGCGCGATCGTATGCGCCACGGTCTCGAAGTCGCCGCGTTTGTCGTCGACTGCGGTCACCTCGAAGCCCGGCGCTAGCCGCGTGATCTGCTGCTCGATGAAGCTGCCTTCACTCGTCGCGAGCAACTTCCATTCCGAGATCGCGTAGTAGTTCGAACGCGCAAAGCGAACGCCCTTCACTTTCATCGCTGCAGCGTTCAGAGCAAGCAGCAGCTCGGCCTTGTCTTCGATCGGGATCTTGAACGGATCTTTGGTGAGCGGCGTCTGCCACACGTCGACATGAACTGGGTTCGGAGCGAGCGCGACCGGACGCTTCAACAAGGGCGCGTTCGCACGGGCGAGCGCAACTGCGGCAGCGGCCGCACGCTCCACCGGCTCTGCAGCCAACAGCTGCGTGGCGGCAAAGCCCCAGGCTCCGTTCGCGATCACGCGGATCCCGATCCCGTATTCGTCGTCCGCAGAGATGTCCTCGAGCTTGTCCTCGCGCGCGGAGATCTCTTCGGTGCGGCGGCGCACGATCCGCACGTCGGCGTAACTCGCGCCGTCTTTACGTGCTCGCCCCAGTGCGCGTTCGATCAGCGATGCGAGCAGCGGATCGGTGAGAAGCCCGCGCGCTTCCGTGAACCCGGCCGAAGAAAGTGTGGCGAGCGCTGCGACGCTGGCCGTTCCTTTAACGAAAGTCCGCCGGCCGACCCGCATGGCCCACGGTCTTACCGACGCATTGCAGCAATGGCAACCCGTGCCAGGGCCCAAGCTGTCCTCGAGCGATCGAGGTCACACGATCAGGGCGTGACCTTTGCGATCACGACGAGCACGTGAGCCGGACTCTTGGTGCGGTTTTCCCACGAGAACGTCACGGGCCCATCGAGCACGACGCTGTCACCGTGTTCGACCTCGATCGGGTCGCGACCTTCTTCTGCGAAGACGAGCGTCGCGCCGCCTTTAATGCAGTACATGAAGACTCTGCGGCCAACAGCGTAGTGCGTCGATCCGGAGCGACCGGTCGCATCCAGCTGCAAGAGAAACGCGCCGAGTCGCTCATCGAAGCCGGACGGCACGAGCGACTCCATCGATGCTTTCGACCACTCACTTCGAACCGAAGCGCGCCGCGACTTCCGCAAGACCGGAAGCGGATCAGGATCGGTCGCGAGCAGAGATGTCAGACTGATTTCGAGCGCATCCGAGATCTTCTGCAGCGATCCCAGCGAGGGAGTCGTCTGACCGAGCTCGACTTGCGACAGGAAGCTTGCCGAGAAGCCAGTCATTTCGCCGAGCCCGCGCAGGGACAATCCAAGCTTCTGGCGCGCTGCTTTCAGCCGTTCCCCGACCTGCATGCCGAGCGTTCGCGACATCTCACCCCGATGATTAACGACCGATGCCTATCATCGATGAAGCTAGGTTGGGCAGCCAAAATGCGACACGTCGCTCGTGACATAGCCGTTCAAAGACACCTGACAGCAGCGAGCATTCGTTGACGCGTGTACAGTCGCACTTGACAGTCGTACATATGGGACATAGGTATGACAGCGTCCGCTTTGCCTGCGAATCGATGACGAATGCTTTTCAACTCATCGACATTCTTGCTGGCGTTCTTGCCGATCGTGCTCTGCGGTTTTCTGGTTCTCGCGGGCGCGGGTAAGAGATCCTGGGCAGGCCTCTGGCTCACCGCCGCGTCGTTCGTGTTTTACGGCTGGTGGGACGTGCGCTACGTGCCGCTGTTGCTCGGCAGCATGCTGTTCAACTATTCCGTCGGCCGCAGCTTGGCGCGGCAACCGCGGCGATGGTTGTTGTGGAGTGCGGTCGGCGCAAACGTCGCGCTGCTCGGGTTCTACAAGTACACCGACTTCTTCTTGAGCACGGTGAACACGGTCGCGGGGCTCGACTTCGCGCTGCCGCGGATCGTGTTGCCACTCGCGATCTCGTTCTTCACCTTCCAACAAATCGCGTACCTGAGTGACGCGCACGACGGTGAGGCCGCGGAGCACGACTTTGCGAACTACTGTCTGTTCATTACGTTTTTTCCGCACTTGATCGCGGGGCCGATCACGCACCACCGCGAGATGCTGCCGCAGTTCAATGACCCGGAGAACTTCCGGCCGCGCTGGGATTTCTTGTCGGTGGGCGCGACGCTGTTTTTAGTCGGCCTGGTCAAGAAGGTCGCCGTTGCAGACCAGTGCAGTGAGCTCGTCGGCAAGGTGTTCACGGCTTCTGCGCACCGCCCGGTTCAGTTGATCGATGCCTGGGGCGGCGCACTCGCATACGCACTTCAGATCTACTTCGACTTCTCCGGCTACACGGACATGGCGATCGGCCTCGGCATGCTCTTCTGCATCCGGCTGCCGCAGAACTTCAACAGTCCGTACAAGGCGCGGAACATCATCGAGTTCTGGTCGCGCTGGCACATGACACTGACGCGCTTCCTGACTGCGTACATCTACAACCCGATCACGCTGCGCATGACGCGAGCACGCGCCGCAAAAGGGCTGCCGTTGCCACGCCGTGGCCGGATGACCTTCGGAGCCTGGGCGAGTTTAGTTGTCTACCCCACTCTGTTGACGATGCTCGTGTCGGGTCTGTGGCACGGCGCCGGTTGGCAGTTCCTGATGTTTGGGCTGCTGCACGGCGTGTATCTGTGCGTCGCGCACGGCTGGCACGCGCTCAAGGCGAAGTGGGGATTGCCCGTGCACAGCGTGAACAAACTCGTGAATGCTGCGAGCGTGCTCGTCACGTTTCTGTGCGTAGTCGTGGCGCTCGTGTACTTCCGCTCGAGCAGCGTCGCAGCGGCGAATCAGCTGCTCGCAAGCATGCTCGGTGCAGGCGGCCTGATGGTACATCCTTCGCTCCTCGCAATTCCGGGCGTCGGTTTCCTCGCTCATACGTTCGAGTGGACCGTGGACAGTGCGTCGCGCGTGCCCTTATCCAGTGTAGTCGGCATCGCCGCCATGTTGACTGTCGTGTGGACACTTCCGAACGCGCAACAGTGGCTGCGCAGCTATCCGACTGCAATTCAGACGGCGCCCCAAGCGAGCTGGTTGCAACGCGTCTTGCCGGTCGCGACGTGGCGTCCGACAGTCGCCTTTGGTTTGTCGATCGGTGCGGTCGGGTTCTTCGTGATCATGCGCGCGATCTCCGCAGCGCCGACTGAGTTTTTGTACTTTCAGTTTTGAGGCAGTGACATGGAGCAACTGGAGTGGTTACCCGCGCATCCCGATTTTCGCGGGGCGCTCAGGGCCGCGCGTGACGAGCACGATCCGGCAGCACGGCTACGCGCCTGTGTGTCGCTCGCGAACTACAATCGAGACTTCGTCGTCACCGACAAGCTCGATCGCCTGCTGCAAACTGCACTCGCCGAGCTCGGAGCTGCCACGAAGCTGACGGCGGCTCGCGTCGCGTTACTCTCCTCGCACACGGTCGACCATCTCACGCCTGCGTTGCGCGTCGCCGGTGTGTCGCGGAGGCTCGCCGTCTCGACCCACGTAGCTCCGTACGGGATGTACCGGCAGTCGTTACTCGGTGACGACCCGGCGCTCGCCGCGTTTCAACCGCAGTTCATTCTGCTCGCACTCGATGGGCAGGACGTCGCGTTCGACGTGCCCCTCGAGGCTGCGGAATCCGAAGTGGACCACGCAATCCGCGTGCGCGTCGACGAGCTGCGGCGGCTCTGGCGCTGCGCACGCGAACGCTACGGGGCGCAAGTAATACAGCAGACGCTCGTGCCAGTCACGCCGTCGCTGTTCGGGTCGTTCGAAGCGCTCGTGCCGGCGACCCCGTTTGCGATGACCGAGCGGTTCAATGCGGCGATTCGGAGTGCAGCTGGCGAGGACCGAGTCTTGCTGCTCGACTTGGCGTGGCACCCGATCCGCGGCTCGAGTGCGCTCGGCGATCCGGTGCGCTGGCATCAAGCAAAGCAGCTCGTGAGTCCGCTACTCGCACCACTGTACGGGGATCTGCTCGCCCGCGTGGTTGCAGGCGCACTCGGCTTGTCGCGCAAGTGTTTGGTCCTCGACCTCGACAACACGCTGTGGGGCGGGGTCGTGGGCGACGACGGCATCGAAGGATTGCAGCTCGGACAAGGCAGCCCGACCGGCGAAGCGTTTCTCGCCTTTCAGCGCTACGTGTCGCTCCTCGCCAAACGCGGCATCGTGCTCGCCGTGTGCAGCAAGAACCACCTCGAAGTCGCAGAAGGCGCGTTCACGAACCATCCAGAGATGGCACTGCGCCGCACGGACATCGCAGCCTTCGTCGCGAACTGGAGTGACAAGGCGCAAAACCTTCGGAACATCGCGCACCTACTCGACCTCGGCACCGACAGCTTCGTGTTCGTCGACGACAATCCAGCCGAGCGCGAGATCATTCGCCGCGAGTTGCCGGAGGTCGCCGTGCCGGAGTTGCCCGAAGAGCCGGCGTACTACGCGGCGCGGTTGAGCGCGGCAGGCTACTTCGAGACTTCATCGTTCACGGCCGACGACGCCGCTCGCAGCCGCAACTACGTGGCCAACGCTGAACGCCGCTCGATGGCGGAACAAGCGACCGACCTCGACGGCTATTTGCGCAGCTTGGACATGACGCTCGTGACGACTGGAGTGGGCCCGGTCGAGTTGCCTCGCGCGACGCAGCTGTTGAACAAGAGCAATCAATTCAATCTGACCACGCGGCGCTACACGCAAGTCGAGATGAGCGAGCTCGTGACTGCCCCGAGCAGCATCGGTCTGTGCCTGCGGCTAGTCGATCGCTTCAGTGACAACGGCCTGATCAGCGTCATCATCGCGCGACAGGATCCAGCGTGGGCCGGCGACGAGCTATTGATCGATACGTGGTTAATGAGCTGTCGCGTGCTCGGACGGCAAGTCGAAGCGGCAGCGCTTCAAGTGCTCGCCGAGCGCGCGCGCAAACGGGGCGTTCGCGCGTTGATCGGCGAGTTCCGGCCTACACCTAAAAACAGTTTAGTCGTCCAACACTACGAAAAGCTCGGGTTCACGCCAGCCGCAGCACCCGCAGGTGCAAGCGCGGGTGCCACGTTCTGGCGCTTCGACGTGGCGTCGCAGTCAGTACCCACCCACTTCATCCAACTGAGCGAGCAAGCATGACCGAGCCCGAAATCTACGCGAGCCTCACCGAAGTTTTTCGGGACGTATTCGATGACGACGCGATCACGCTGAACGCCGACACGACGGCAGCCGATGTCGAGGGTTGGGATAGTCAGGCACACGTGAGCTTGATCGTCGCCGCTGAAATGTGCTTTGGAGTGCGTTTTCGAACGGCCGAGCTCGAGAGGCTCAAGAACGTCGGCGAGTTCGTGAGCGTGATCGCGAAGCAACTGCGCACATGAGGATTGGCATGGCGAGCCCGACGACTCCGTTCCGCGACTCGAACCTACTCGGTGTTGCGCCGCGTTATCTCGGGTTCGTCGCGTTGGGTGCCTTGCTCGCACTCGGGTTGCTCGGTGCGATGCTGTCGATCCTGCGCCTCAGCGGCAATCTGCCGGCACCCGCGATCGCAAATAGTCAGTGCATCGACGAGAAGCTTGCGTTCTTGCGCGGTTCGCGGCCGGCCGATCCGAACCTGCTCGTGATCGGCTCGTCGGTCGCGTGGCGCCACTTCGATGGCTCCGTCGCTGTCCGTGCCACAATGCCCACGGTGGCCACGGTGGCCACGGTGGACACGGTGCCCACGACGCCCACGGTGCCCACGACGCCCACGATGCCATTAAACGCCGGGTTTTGTGGCTTGAACGCCCAGCAGGCAGTGAACGTGGCCGATTGGCTGTTGCCGCATCTGCCGCGCGTGACGCGCGTATTGATGATCGCGTCGCCGCAAGACTTCGCGCAGTGTGCGAACGTGCCACCCGCGTTCGACGTCGCGGACGCGGAACGCTACGTATTCGAGCGCGCGCCGACCTGGTCGTTCTATCTCCGCTACTTCGACCCGATCTCGCTCGTACGTAACGCCCGCGAGGTCGCAGCCAAGCGCGGCAACCGCATTCCGCTCGATCCACTCGTGTTCACTCGCTACGGCGATGGCCCGCTCGACACGACGAGCAGCCGTGACTTGACCTACGGTGCGATCCCGTCGCTCGATCCTGCTTGCTTCAATGCCGTGCGCGAGTTTGCAGGTCGGATGCGTGACACGCGGCGCGAGCTCACCGTCGCCACGACCCCGATGAATCCGACCTGGAGCGCACGGTACGACGCGCTTGGACTAACGACGTCGGCGTTCGCGAGCGGGCTCGACCGCGCGCTCGCGGGCACGGACGCCGCGCTGTGGAACGCGGAGCGTCAGACCCACTTCGACGCCGCCGCGTTCACCGACGCGATTCACTTGCGGTGGTCGGCGGCACACAGATACTCCGAGCAAGTCGTGGACGGCATTGATCCTTCGCATCGACGCCCGCTCTAGTGATGTACGTGTTTGGGTGTCGCAGGTGGTTTAGTAGGCAGACCGCCTGCAACGCCACTCACTGAACTCCTCACGGGCGTGAGGTAAACTCGATCGCCTATGGCTGAGAGTCTCGAGTTCCTCGACGGCGAACCTGGGGTGTGTCGCATCGCCGGCCTACGGAACATCATGATCATCTCGTGGTCGGACCGCGCCAACGGGGCCGCGGTCGTAAAGCTGGACCACGGCTCGAAGCGAATGGTTGCGGCGTATCCCGGCGGCTTTTCGGCCATTCACATCATCGCGGACAAAGCCGGCGTCCCGACCCCTGATGCACGCAGCGGCCTGATGAGGATCATGAACGAGCAAGCGAAGTCGATCGCTTGCGTCGGAGTCGTCGTCGGGGGCACGGGATTTTGGGCGAGCACGATGCGCAGCTTCATAACGGGCATGCGATTCATGACACCGCGAAACTTCGACCTGCGCCTGCACGGGACTACCGCAGAACTGATCGAGTGGCTGCCGAAGCAGCACGCGAAGGTGACCGGAATCTCGGTGGACGCAAAGACGTTGGAGCGCGTGCTCGACTCGGTCGATTCGTGGCCGAGCGAGACAGCCGACTTGTGGGCGCGCACGAGTGGCACCGGGACCTGACAGTCACTTCGACGCTAGCGTAAACACGCGATAGTCGAAGGCGTTCCAGCGCGCGCTGCGAACTTCGAGCCGCATATCCAGCTGTGCGCGATCGCGCGTGAGCGCGGCTGGAATCCAAAACTCGTCTTCACGCCAGCGGAACGCGTCGTCGCCACCCGAGGTGTACCAAGTCCCGGCGAACTGATCTCCGACGTACACGTCCGCGCGCTGGTCCCGCAGCGCTTGATCGAACAGTCTGCGGAGCACGACCCCAGAGTTGTGCGGATCGACCGAGACCGTAAACTGCGAGCGTTCGGTGAAAGCGACGCCTTCGCGCGTCTGCTCGTCTGCCAACGCGTCGTTGAAAAACCGAGCGGACACCTTCAAGTCCTTCCGAGAGCCTTCCGCGCTGAAGCCGTGCGCGGCAGCGCTGCCGGGTTCCGCCGGTTCGAACGCGTCAGTCTCGCGCATGCCTGCATTCGCGTTCAGATAGTAGTAGGCGACGCTCGCGTAGGGAGCGCGATTGCCGTTGATGCCGTCGTGCTCGAGCGCAACGCGAATCGACGTGCGGAACGGCACGTAGTCCGTCAGGTGCAGTCGATAGGCCGAGACGGGATGGGAAGTCTGGGCGCGTTCGGGAGAGCCACTGAAAGCCGCAGTGAACGGCCCACGACTGAAGTACCAGCCGCCGTTCACGTAGTCTTCGGTGCCGGTGCCGGAAATCGACGGAGTCCGCAAGCCATCGACGAAGATGTGCTCGTCGCCCTCCATCGTCCAATCCATCGCCGGCAGGATCAGATTCACGCCGACGTAGTGTCCTTGTCCGTTCGCAACTAAGATTTCGTAGTCCTTGCCGACGGTAGTCGCGTCCACTGCGCGGCGTTCAGCGTGAAAGTAGCCGACGTCGGCGAAATCGATCACGTACGGCCGGCGCTGGATCGAAACTGACAGATTCTGAAGCGCAGGCGTGCCTTCGGGACTCACGAACGCAATCCGCGCCGAGCGCGCGAACGGCATCGGGAAGTAGCAGTAAAAGCGCCCTGCTTCGTGACCGAGCATCAGTGATCGAACATGCGCGACGAACCCTGCACCGGTACCGAAGAGCTCGGAGACGGGCGCGTCGACAGCGGGTTGGGTGGCGTCGTCCCAAAAGACTTGCAACCTCACGCTCGCCAACGCACGCGCGTCGTTCGTGCCTTCGATCACGACTGGTTCGAGCGGACGATACGAATTGGTGTAGCTCCCGTCAGAGTCGATCATCGCGTACGCGTGCGCCGCTTCGGAGTCTGGGTTTCCGACATCGAGCTCGTCGCTTAGGGTTTCGACGCCCGCAACGGTCGACTTCGCCCAGTAGCGATACTCGTTCCACGTCGCGGTGTAGTCGGACTGAGGCGAGGGAATCACTTCGATGCGAACCTCGACTCGCTGTTTGCCGACTGTCAGCGCGGACGGCAGCTCGAACGTGGAGTCGAGCCACGCGGTCACGGCGCGCGTCGGCGAGTAGCCATCGCCGCGACCGGGCGTGGTCCATCGCCCCGCGAGCTGACCGTCGACGTACACGTCGGCCGCTTGCGCCTGGTCGTCGGCGAGGCGCCGCACGAGCTTGACGGTAGTATTGTCCGGCGCGATCGCGAGCTCAAAGCTCGAATGACTGTGCGTCGATCGACCGTCGTCGGAGGTCACCGGGTACTCCTCGCGCCGCAGATTGGGCACGGTCAGGATCAGCTCGGTGATGAGTGATGGCCCGGGCCACGGGCCGAGCGAGACAGTCGAACCCGATGCGAGATCGAACGTCTGCGTCTCCACTAGATCGACGAGCTCGCGTGGAATCGGATTTCGACCGACGTTCGCGAGGATCTCGCGGGCGACACTTAGATCTTCCTGCGCGCTGTAGGTCGTGACGTCGTTCCCAAGCGCATCATCGGCCTCGGCGTACAGGCTGTAACCGATGTTGTAGTAGTCGAGCGTCGGATAGTCGGGTCCGACGACAGCCGTGACTTTGACACCCTGCCTAAACGCGATCGGCCGATAGGTCACGGCTCCGCCGCTCGTGGCGTCGGCATCGAGCGAGAGCGGCGCAGGGAAAGCTGCGATGCGCCCGCGCCACAGATCGGGCCCTGACAACTGCAACGCCGGCTTGGTCGCACCGTCGAAGTACAAGTTGTACGTGATCGGCGAACCGCCCGGATTCGCGTGTTTTCCCGCCCACGCGTCCATCGCATCATCGGTATGCCAGAACCGGTAGATCGCGCCCGCACCCACGACGTCGAGGAGCACGCGTTCACCCGAAGTCTGCGAGCGGTAGTTCGAATAGTCGTCGTTCGGGTCGTACTCGGCGCCGACGGTAGTTCTAGCGCTAGACGCTGCGCTCGACGCGCCGAATGCGCGCACGCCCCGCTTCAGGACCGGCAGCTCCACCAAGCTCGCAAACGCGTCCAAACCTACCCGTGCCGGCGGACTCACGGCGAAGTCCAGCGCCGTCTCGGTCGTAACGACGAGCTCCTGCGAATCCCGGCATGCCGCTGGGAGCTGCAGCAGACACGCGACCGCCGCCGTGACCACACGAAGTGACGCCACACCCCGCATCCAGCCCCCACCCTGGCGCGAACATTGTTCGCGTCAGGCTGCGATCAGGTTAGCGCAGAGGCGGCGACCTCGAGCGCATGCGAGCACTCGCGTCCTAGTTTTTAGTCGCCGGAAGTAGCGGCTTGTCGGCGCCGGCAACACACTGCGCGACGCCGTCCACCTAACACTCGCTCACATCTTCGACTTGTCGTAGCGCGTGACGCTCATCATCGAACGCATATCGCCGTAGAGGTATGGGCGATAGCGCTCGTCGCTCTCGAGAAACAGCTTGTAGAACGGGATGATGTAGGCGGCTTGAATGTCGAACGAAGGCGTCGCGTCCTCCGGCGCGGTTTGATCCGTGCTCGTGCGGTTTGTCGACAAATAGTGATCGCCCTCGAACACGACTAAAAACTTCTCCGTCGACGTCGGGATGCTCTCGTAGTGCGGGCCCGCATTGCCCGAGACTGCCGCAATCGTGTCACCTGCCGCGCCGATGAACATGATCGGCGCTTTCACCATCGGGAAGCTGCCGCCGGGTTGCCACGGCTGCAGCGGCATCGCGCACCGAATCATGTCGCCGAGCTCGTTCGCCGCGAACAGCGTTCCGCCACCGCCCATCGAGTGGCCGGTGACGCAGATCCGATCGGTCGCGATCTTGCCCATCAGCGGGCTACCCATGCGCGTGTTCTCGGCCTGAATTTTCTTCACCGCCGCGACCAAGTCGTCGCCACGCGCCGGAGGTTGATCGGAAGTGCTCGTCGGTGTGGTCAGCAACGCGGCGATGCCGTGTGATGCGAGCATGTCGCCGAGGAACGTGTAGTTCTCCTTGGTCGCCGTGTAGCCCGGCGTGAACGCGACGACGCCGAACGGCGGCTGAGCACCTTCCGGGTAATACATCATCGATGACGCGTACGTGCGCTCGTCGAGCCCATCGGTGTACGTCTTCACCACGTACGGGCCCTTGGCTTTGATGTTGATCTCGTCGGTCTTGGGGAAACCACCCATCGCCGGCGCCGGAGCACCGCCGCTACCAGCTGCAGCAGTGCCGGCTGCGCCCGGGTCCGTCGTCGCGCCCATACCAGCAGCCGCCATCGCGCCGGCTGTCGCCCCGCCGCTACCAGCTGCAGCGCCTCCCGACGCCGGAGCACCCGCACCACCGAGCGACGGCTGGCCAGCGACGCCTGCACCGGCGCCGCCGGTCGAGCTTCGACCCGCAGTCGCGAGACCGATTCCGGCTGTCGCGGCTGGACCAGCGCCGGCAACGAGACCAGTCCCTGCAGTCGGAACGCCCGTGCCCGCCTGCGTTCCGGGCAACTCTTGCGCGCCGTCGCTACCGCATGCGGCGATCAACATGAGCGCGGGCCACAACCGAAGTGAGCGATCCGCGCCGCGCTCAGGATAACCGGTTCGAATGTTCATATGACTCCTGTCGCTGTCTGCTTGAGCAAATCCGCAAGCCGTGTGCGCCACGGCGCCGGTTGTTATTTAGCTCAGGCAGTCAGCAGACAACAGGAGTGGAATCGCTGTGGATCGCTACACTTTGCTACCAGCACACTACGACTGCGCAGCGGAAGTCAGTTCTGTCCTTAGGCAGAGACCCACGGTTGGTCACAGTGGCGAGGGAATGCCACCGCATGCGAACACCGGCTGGTCGCAATTGTTCGTCTTGCGGCACGAGTCGCAGCCCGCGCTGTCGCCCGCGAGGCACTGCGCCAAGCACATGTCGCCGGCGCACTCCGCAGCCGTGATCGTGCACGCCAAACATTCCGGCGTGACCCGCATCTTCAGCATCGCATCTTGGTAGACACAGTCTTGGACCATCGGGCTCAGCACGTCGTTCGACGCAAGCGGCATTTGGGACTTCACCTGACGCGCACAGTTGCCGACGGCCGTGATCGTCGCGTTGCTACACAGCAAGTCGACCGCGCCACCACAGATCGCCGTCGGATCTACCGCCTTCTCCAAGGTCGCTTGATCCACGCCGCAGAAGTAGCCACCGCACTTGCCATTCGCCGGCGCTCCGTACGATGAACAGCTCGCACCAGTCCCGGTCACGAGCGACGGATCGGGCGCCGTGCTCGGTGCACCGGCTGCACCGATCCCCGCTTCGCCGCTTCCAGCTGCAGGCGCGCCGGCTTGTGCCATCATTCCACCCGTGGGCACGCCCGCGTCGTCATCCGCCGACATTCCTGCGACGACGCCCATTCCGCCGCTACCAGCTGCAGCTCCTGCGGTCGCGGTTCCGCCCGTTCCAGCAGTCGCAACAGTGCCGGCCGCACCACCGCCGGCTGCAGTCCCCGCTGCCGCTGCCCCGGCACCGGCCGTTCCTGCACCGCTCTCGCCGGCCGCGGATTGCGTGTCGTCGTTGGACTTCGAAGCCGTGTCCACACAGCTCACACACGTGAGCAGGACCAGAAGTGCCGACCCGTGTCTACTCAGACTATGCGTCGCCGTACTCATGGCTCAACTCCTCTTCGAGAACGCCGCCTGACACGCCCGC
>DASRXR010000313.1:0-9294 GCA_035687405.1 Polyangiales bacterium | reverse complement strand
AGGAGCTCCGTCCGGAGCGTCTTGAGGTTCCCGCCACAACTTCGGACTGCTTCGACCACGGTGGGGTCGTCCAACAACCCCAACAACACGTGCTCGAGCGTCACGAACTCGTGACGATGCTGCTCCGCCGTCATGAACGCGCGTCGCAGTGCTTCTTGCAGTTCTTTCGCGATCACTGGACCGGCGTTTGCCATCACTCCTCGGGTTCGATGCTGAGCATCAGTGGAAACTCGCGTTCGCGCGCCAGGGACTCGACCTGACGCACCTTCATCTCTGCGACTTCAAACGTGAAGACGCCAGCTACTCCGACGCCGTTTTGATGCACGTGCAACATGACTCGAACGGCATCCGGTTCGGGTTTGTGAAAGATGGCTCGGAGGATCTCCACGACGAACTCTCGCGTCGTGTAGTCGTCGTTATGCAGCAACACCTTGTAGAGCGGTGGCTTCTTGAGCTTCCGCTCCGTATCGGTGCGGGTCCTCGTGATGACCCCGGTGCCGCTATCGTCCCTGCGTTCAGCCATTCTCGGTTATTGTAGTCAGGATTGAGGCGAACGCACCCCCACTGGGGAGGGTGTAACGAGCTGCGTCGCATGGATGCGCCCGCTCTCAATGGTTGCAGCGAGCTCGCGCAGGCCGAGCTCACCATATTGCGGCTCGACTATGAGCGAGTCCGCGCCTCGTATTCGCAGTCGAACGACCAGTCGATCCTCGTCGATCTCGACAGCTTCGAGATCCGACCAGGTGACGAAATGCTGTTCTGCGCCGGACATGAGCGTAAAGCCGCCGGCGCCGATGTCGAGATAGTGGTCGCCTGCTCTTAAGAGCTGCCGGACGCTGCGCCGGGCCATAACGACCCAGATCGTCGCAAACACGACTCCTGAGAGCGCGAGGACGCGCAAGAGCAGGGTATCGCCCGTCCACAAAAGCCACAGTCCACCCGCAAACGCCGGTAACGACATGATCAAACGAAGCAGCATCCGATCGCGCACCTCGCGCACATCCAGCAGTAGACGCTGTCCATGTCCGGCATTTGGCGCTTGGGCGGGGTCGGGGGGCTCAGTCATGCAACATCCGGGCGCTCAGTCATGGGACAATTGCCAGTGTATCCGGTAGCCGCACGGCTCTGCGTGCAGGCCCGTGATATATGCCGCGGATAGGCGCTGAGCGGCACGCAAAGGTAGGTACACGCACATGAAACTCGGCCTCACTGTCGGATACTCGGGGCGCAAGCTCGAGCTACCTCTCGATCTGGTTCTGGAAGCGGAGCGGCTTGGCTTCGATTCCTGTTGGACGTCTGAAGCGTACGGCTCGGATGCGATCAGCGTCTCGGCCTGGATTCTGGCCCGCACGACCAAGATCAAGATGGGCACTGCCATCCTGCAGATGCCGGCGCGCACTCCGACCATGACGGCGATGACTGCGCTCTCGCTCGACCACTTGTCCGGTGGGCGTTTCATCATTGGGCTCGGGCCTTCGGGCCCGCAGGTCGTCGAAGGTTGGTACGGCGCTTCGTACGCGAAGCCGCTCACACGGCTGCGTGAGTACATCGACATCATGAACAAGGTCTTCGCGCGCGAAGAGCCGGTGACGTACGAGGGCTATCATTACACGCTGCCTTACAAGGGTAAGGATGCGACGGGCCTCGGGAAGCCGCTGAAGAGTATTTTGCATTGTGAACGCCGGATTCCGATCTACACCGCGAGCTTGCAGAACAAGTCGGTCGCTCTGAGTGCCGAGTTGTGTGATGGCTTCTTTCCGATTTGGCTCAATCCGGAGCGCCCGGATTTGTTCGACGAGCCGATCAAGGAAGGCCTCGCGAAGGTGCCGGGAAAGACGCTGGCGGACTTCGACATTGCGCCTGCGGTCGGTGTGGTGATGGGCAACGACCTCGAGCAGTGCCGCAACTTCATCAAGCCGCGGATCGCGCTGTATGTCGGCGGCATGGGCGCGCGCGGGAAGAACTTTTACACGGACTTTGCGGCGCGGCTCGGGTACGAGGACGCCGCGCGCAAGATTCAGGACCTGTACTTGGACGGCAAGAAGGCCGAAGCGATTGCGGCGGTGCCCGACCAGTTGGTCGATGACGTTTCGCTCGTGGGCTCGGCGGATCGGATCAAGGATCGTTTGCAGGCGTGGATTGCGGCCGGGAAGTCGCACCACGTCGGAACGTTGGTGGTCGCGGGCTATCAGCCCGAGGCGTTGCGTCTGATCGCTGAAACCGTCCTGTAGTTCCGTTGACGTTGACGTGGTCGTTGACTTTGACGGCGACGATCTGCTGCGCCCGCGCGGTTCGTTCACGTCGCCGTCGCCGACAACGTTCACGTCAACGGGACGTTGGCTCAGCCGCCCAGCGCCTTCGCCGCCTCGATCGCGTGGTAGGTGAGGATCATGTCCGCCCCCGCCCGCTTGATCGAGGTCAACACTTCCAGCATCACGCGGGTCTCGTCGAGCCAACCGTTTTGCGCAGCGGCCTTGATCATTGAGTACTCGCCACTCACGTTATACGCCGCGACCGGCACATCGGTACTCATGCGCACGCGCGTGATCACGTCGAGATAGCTGAGCGCCGGCTTCACCATCACCATGTCGGCGCCCTCTTCGAGGTCGAGCTTCACTTCGCGCAACGCTTCGCGCACGTTGGCCGGATCCATCTGATAGCCGCGCCGGTCACCGCTCTTCGGCGTGCTTTCGGCCGCTTCCCGGAACGGACCGTAAAACCCGCTCGCATACTTCGCGGCGTAGCTGAGGATCGCGACATCTTCGAAGCCCGACTCATCGAGCGTCTTCCGAATCTTCGCGACGCGACCATCCATCATGTCGCTCGGCGCCACGATGTCCGCGCCAGCTTGCGCGTGACACAGCGCTTCCTTTGCGAGCAGCTCGAGCGTCGCGTCGTTGTCCACCACGACCTCGCCGCGCGCATGCGTGAGCTTGCCGCAGTGACCGTGGTCCGTGTACTCGCACATACAGACGTCGGTCATCACGACCAGCGACGGCATCGCTTCCTTCATCGCACGCACAGCGAGCGCAACTGGACCTTGCGCGTCCCAACCGCTCGACCCGATCGCGTCTTTCGTCTCCGGCAATCCGAACAGGATCACCGACGGCACACCCAGGTCGTGCGCGAGCTTGGCTTCTTTCACCGCCAGGTCGACCGACAGCTGGTACACGCCCGGCATCGAAGACACCGGGTTCTTGGTCCCCTTTCCGGGCGCGACGAACAACGGCAACACGAAGTCGCTCGGTCGTAGCCAGGTCTCGCGCACCATCGCGCGAAGGGTTTCAGTGCGGCGAAGACGACGGGGACGTTCGATCGGGAAGCTCATGGCTGCACACTCACGGTTGGCTCTCGGAGCTCTCGGAAAAATGCTGAGTTAGCGCGAGGACCAATCCCTCGATTGTATATTCCTGGGCCGTTACTTGCACTTCGAGGCCCAAGTCCGCCGCGGTCTGCGTCGTAATGGGTCCAATCGAGGCCAGGGTCAAACCCTTCAAAAGTTCAGGTCCGTCCGGCGCGAGCGCTTTGAGCGTATGCTGAACCGTCGAGCTCGCCGTGAACGTGATCACGTCGAGCTCTTTTTTCGCCAGCAATTCGCGCAACTTGGTGCGCGCCTCGGGACTCGCCCCGTGAGTCTCGTAGGCCGGTACGACGTCGACTTCGGCCCCGGCGGCCCGCAACGTGTCCGGCAGAACGTCGCGCGCAACCGCAGCGCGCGCGAGCAGCACGCGCACCCCGGCGAGCGGCTTCCCTGCAGCTGACAGCGGCGCAGCTCCGTTGCTGCTCGCAGCGGCGGTGCCGGTGTGTGCGCGAATGATCGCCTCCGCGAGCGCTTCGCCGCGAAAGTCTGCCGGCACGATGTCCGGCGTGATGCCGAACGGCTCGAGCGCTTCCGCAGTGCCAGGCCCGATCGCCGCAACGCGCCGGCCGCCGAGCACACGTGCGTCGCCGCCCACAGCGGCAACCGCGCGAAAGAACGCCTGCACGCCGTTTTGGCTCGTGAACACGACGAACGTGTAGTCGGCGATGCGCTCGACCGCGCGCCGAAGCGGCTCCGGATCACTCGGCGGCTCGATGCTGATCATCGGAAGCTCGACCGCGACTGCACCCGCTTCACGTAGCGCTTGCGCGAGCGACTCCGATTGCTCGCGCGCACGCGTCACGAGCACGCGCCGCCCGAACAACGGTTTCGTGTCGTACCAGCGAAGCTTTGCGCGCAAGCCCACAATCTCGCCTACCACTGTGAGTGCCGGCATGCCAAGCCCGGCTGCCGAAGCCTTCTCGGCGATGTCCGCGACGGTGCCTGTCACGGTACGCTGTTGTGGCGTGGAGGCCCACTGGATCACTGCGGCAGGACAGTTCGCGGGCCGGCCGTTCTCGATCAGCACGTTCATCAACACATCGAGCTTGCGCATCCCCATGAAGATCACGAGCGTCTGCGTCGCAGTCGCCAGCTTTTCCCATTGATGCGAGCTTCGATCCTTCTCCGGAGATTCCGTCGCCGTCACGTACGCGACGCTGCTCGAGAGGTTGCGGTGCGTGGGCGACATCCCCGCATACGCCATCGCGGCGCTCGGAGAGGGCACGCCAGGCACGACTTCGAACGGAATCCGGGCATCCGCCAGCGCTTCGGCCTCCTCCGAACCGCGCCCGAACAGATAGGGGTCACCACCTTTCAGCCGCGCGACCGTGCGCCCGTCGCTCGCAGCTGCAATCAGACGCGCATTGATTTGCGCTTGGCGCTCGTGGGTGCGGCCGGCCCGCTTTCCGACGAACACCCGCTCCGCGTCAGGCCGGCAATACTTCAACAGGTCCGGGTGGACGAGCGCGTCGTAGAGGACAAGGTCGGCACGTCCTAAACAACGTACAGCCTTCTGGGTGATGAGCTCCGGATCGCCCGGGCCGCCACCGATCAAATACACCGTCCCAACCGTTGCCATGGGCGGCAGTTTAGCCAGATGTACGTGCGGCTGCGCGGCTTTCGCCTGCCGTTGCCTCCCGCGTTTGAGCCTGGTTGGGGCTCGGGCTATGGTGTCCAAGGTGCCGCGGACGCTTGTGAAACATCGTTGGGCGGGCTGCGTCGCAATCGTGGCCTCGTTGTGGGTGATATCCGCAACGAGCGCGTACGCCCAAAGCAACGCCGTCATCGAGTTTCGATACACACCCGTGCCGCGGGCCCAAGTCGCGATTTGGGTCGAGGACGCGAATGGGAAGTTCCTCGCAACCGTCGCGCTGACCGAAGCCGTCGCGTTTCGCGGGATCGGCAATCGCCCGGGCGCGTCGGAGATGAACAGTGGGTATCGCTGGCCGTACGGTCGTCGCGAGGGTGTGCTGCCGATCTGGGCGCATCGCCGCGCGAGCGCAACCGGCGCGAAGCTGTTCCCACGCGTGATCTTCCAGAATCGCGTCGAAGGCTTCGCATCGCAGACGCAGTCCGATCAGTCGCGCGACATCTACTACTGTCTGCAGTTCGATACGGCGAAGTCCTCGCGCGACGAGCTCGACGCCGTCAGCTGCGCGACGCAGTTCAACAGCGACAAAGGCCGCTACGTGGTGCAGGCCGATGTCGACAACGGTTACAGCGAGCCGTACGAGGCGCCCGGTGTCTCGGGTACTGCGCTCGGTGCGATGCGGCCGATGCCGCTCAAGTCGGTGTATCCGCCGCGCATGGACACGGCGAAGTGTCCGGTCGAAGGTGCGTGTTTCGACGGCGACGACGTCGCGAAGTTCGCCGCTGATACCCGCGCGGTGATGCCCGAGATCGACGCAATCACGAAAGCGACTGCACCCGGCGACATGCCGCAAAAGATTTTGTTCACGGTGCCGAAGGGCTGGGCGCAAGGCGATTACGTCGCGTGGGTCGAAGTGAACGTCGAGGGCGACTACAACGAAGAGCAAGCGGCGCCCGAAGCACGGATGACGGGTTGGAACAACACCACGTATCCAGCGCCGAGCACGCCCGACGACAAGTGGGACTACTACGCGAAGGCGTACGGTTATCCGTATCGTGGTCAGCCCTCGATCGCGTTCAAGGTGCCGTTCAAGCTCCAAGACGTCGGCGAGACTTCCGCCGCGACGGACATGCCTGCAGGTCGCTCGTCATGGGATGTCTGGGCGACGGACTACGGCAAGCTCGAGCCCATCACGTTCACCGCGAGCGACATGCATCACATGGCGTCCGTGAACGGCAGCGGCGCGGATCGCTTGCGGCGCGATTCGAACGGCCAACGTTTCGTCGTGGCGGCGCGTATCGGTTCCGAACTCCCGACGACGGAGCCGCCGATCGAGCCCGTCGATGCTGGAACACCGAACGTGGATGGTGGCGTGGGCGGTATGGGCGGCACGCCGGATGCGGGCCCGGGGATGGAAGAACCCGCGCCGACGGAGCCTCCGTCGTGCGGAACATCGGGCGCTGCGACCAAGCCGGGGACGACCGAACAACCGGCCACGGCACCGAGTGCACCTGAGTCGGTCAGCAACGGCAGCTCCGATGGCGTCGTGATCGAGGACACAGGCGATTGTGCGGGTGGCCCGATCGGTGCGATCGAGGGCCTGCGGTTGCGGCCGCACCCGAACAAGTTGCGTGCACACGAGTGGATCTTATTGCAGTTCCGCGCGGCGCATTCGAAACAGCCGCTCCACGAATACGAGGTTCGCGTCGCAACCGAGCCCATCGTCGACGAAGCGAGTTTCGTGCGCGTCGGTCGTCCCGCGCGCAACGCGACTGACGACGCGGAAGGTGCCACGGCACTGATGTTGCCGACGGATGTTCCGGAGGGTCAGCAAATCGCGACCGCCATCGGCGACCTCGTCGCGGATTCGCACTACTACGTCGCAGTTCGCGCGACCGATGAGTTCAATCAGCACGGGCCGATCACCGTCGCAGAGATCAACACGCCGGAGCGAGCGTTTGCGACCGTGACGCCGTGTTTCGTCGCGACCGCGGCGTACGGGTCACCGCTCGCTTCCGAGATCGATGTGTTGCGCCGGTTCCGCGATCGGCAGCTGAGCGCGACGGCCCCGGGGCGCGCGCTCGTGGCCGCGTATCAAGAATACGGGCCGCGCGCGGCGCGTGTGATCGCTCGAGATGACGACCTACGTAGTTGGGTGCGTGGATTGCTCGCACCCGTGATCGCACTGGTGCGCCGCCTGCCCTGATCTGCCGTCTTTGCCGTTAGGTTTTCGTCATGCGTGCCGGTGTGCTACGCAACGGGCGCCATGTCGGTCGCTCGTGTCCTGTCCGCGGCTTCTTTTTCAACGCGCGCGCGCACGTTGACGTGTGCCATCGCGTTGTCCCTGCCGTTGCTCGCGAGCTGTCGAGCCGGTGTCAGCAGTGAGGCGCAGGCAGCGCCGCCGAAAGCGGCACCGAGCAAACCGGCACCGAATCTGTCGCCGGGAGCTGCAGCCGCTGCACCGGCGCAGCATATCGTCGTGCTCGAGCCGATCGGCGCCGAGTCGGTGCGGGTGCGCGTCGAAGTTGCGCAGACGCCGCAAGAGCGCCAGCGCGGACTGATGTTTCGCAAGCAGCTCGACCCAGATGCCGGGATGCTGTTCGTGTTCGAGCGCCCGCAGCACAACGTGTTCTGGATGCACAACACGTATCTGCCGCTCGACATGATCTTCATCACGCGCGACTGGAGTGTTCTCGGAGTCGTGGAAAACGCGACCCCGCAGACGGACTCTCCGCGCGAGGTTCCGGGCGACTCGTTGTACGTGCTCGAAGTCAACGCCGGCTGGAGCCGGCAACACAACGTCACGTCAGGGACGAAGGTTCAATGGATCAAATCGGCAGCGGCGAGGCAAGGTACATGAAGCAATTCCGGAGCGTGTTGATCATCCTTTCGGTGAGCGCCGCAATTGCAGCGTGTCGTTCGAAACCGAGTGAAGAAGAGTCGAGCGAGCCCGGCGTGGAATTGACGCCGAGCGCGAAGTCCGAGCCAGCTGCAGCTGCTTCGAAGACTCAAGAGGTCGCGAAGTCGGATCAACCGAGCACCGCCGAACCCGCGAAAGAGCGCACGGAAGACGGCTACGAAGTGATCCGCGCGAAGACGAAGGAAGGTCAAGAGACCGAGCTCAACGTCAAAGCGCCCGAAGGTTGGAAGGTCGTTCAACCGCCCGACAAACCCGACCCGCGCGGAGGCAAGTTCGTGTTGAAAGACGCGGTCGCGGGGTTAGCGGGTGGCAAGGCGCCGCTCGTAGCGACGATCCGGACGAGCATGGGCACGCTGTACTGCGACTTGTACGAGGATAAAGTGCCGGTGACGGTCGCGAACTTCGTCGGCTTGGCGCGCGGGCTTCGCGAGTGGTGGTCGCAGAAGGAACACGCGTGGGTTGCGAAGCCGTACTACGACGGCACGAACTTTCACCGGGTGATTCCGACGTTCATGATTCAAGGTGGCGATTGGAAGGGCGACGGCAGCGGCGATATGTGGTTCACGATTCCGGATGAATTGCATCCGACGCTGAAGCACGACAAGGCCGGTCAGCTCTGCATGGCGAATCGCGGACCCAACACGAACGAAGCGCAGTTCTTCATCACGGAAGGTGCTGCGCCGCATCTCGATGGCAGTTACTCGATCTTCGGGCAGTGCCAGCCGACCGAGATCGTGAATCGGATTGCGCGCGTGCCGCAAAACGGTCCGCCGAACAATCGGCCACTCACGCCGGTCGTGATCGAGCGCGTGTCGATCGAACGGCGCGCCGGTGGGGCGAGCGCGGTTGCGGCCGCTCCGGGCGCGCCTGCGGCACCTGCAGCTGCGAGCGGCAAGGTTGCCCCGGGCACGGTTGCGCCGGGCAAGGCCGTTCGAGAGGATGCTCCGAAGCCCGCTGCAGCAGCTGAGCCCAAACCCGCTGCGACCGCCGCCGAGCCGAAGCCGGCAGCAACAGCCGAGCCAAAGTGAATCAGGGATTCGCCGGAGGGGGTTTCGAGGACCTTCGCTCTTTGCCTTTTTCTGCCCGCTCCGCCCGCTCGGCCTTCTCAGTCTTGTCGAATTCGACCGTCGACTTGAGCTTGCCGTCTGGGTCTTCGCTGAAGCGCAGCTGAATCTTCGCTTCGATGTGTAACCCGGCGAGCACCTTACGCATTTCCGAGGCAATGTCCGCTTGTCGCAAGAAGCGGCCGACCTCGGTTGCAATCGCGGTCACGAGGCCGTGTCGCGCATCGACCAGCTGTGCCGCGATGTTGCTCGCGAGGTCACGCGGGAAGAGGGATTCGCTCACGTCGCGGCCGGCGGAGAGCCCGCGCCGCAAAATTTCGGGCAAGAGATCGAGCGGGCTGCGCGGTTCGGGTGGCGG
>DASRXR010000312.1:0-4261 GCA_035687405.1 Polyangiales bacterium | reverse complement strand
CCTTGCGTCGTGCGGCAATCGATGGGCATGTCTTCACCGGAGCCGCCGTGAGCGCAAAGACAAGGAACAATGTCAACGTGATCGGTCAGGGCCCGACGCCCATGATCTTCGCCCATGGCTACGGTTGCGATCAGAACATGTGGCGGCTGGTCACGCCTTCGTTTCTCGAGCGCTATCGGATCATCTTGTTCGATCTCGTTGGCTGTGGTCGATCGGACCTGAGCCGCTATGATCGAGACAAATACGGCAAATTGCGCGGCCACGCCGAAGACGTTCTCGAGATCCTGAGCGAAGTGACGGACGAGCCGGCGGTGTTCGTCGGGCATTCGGTGAGCGCGATGATCGGGACCCTCGCTGCGATCTCGGCGAAAGAGCGTTTTCAGTCGATCGTCATGATTGGACCCTCACCTTGTTACATCAATCACCGCGACTATATCGGTGGGTTTTCGCAGCAAGATATCGAGTCATTGCTGGACACACTCGACAGCAACTATTTGGGTTGGGCGAGCTCGATGGCGCCGAGGATCATGGGAGCACCGAATCAGCCTGAGCTCAGCCGCGAGCTCACGAATAGCTTCTGTTCCACCGATCCCGAAATCGCCAAGCACTTCGCACACGTGACGTTTCTTTCGGACAATCGCCCCGATCTTCCGAAGCTCGAGACGCGCTCGCTGATACTCCAGTGTTCGGACGACATCATCGCGCCGATCGAGGTCGGTAAGTACATGCACGCAGTGATGAAGAACAGCACGTTGCGCGTCATCGACAACATCGGTCATTGCCCGCATCTCAGCAATCCCGTAGCGATCGTCGCAGCGATGCACGAGTTCCTGAACGCGAATGGCGAAGGATGAACCGGCGCAAGACTTGGGGCCCCTCTACGACGATGCTCCGTGCGGCCTCGTGTCGACGCTCGCGAACGGCACGATCGTCCGCGTAAATCGCACGTTCTGCAGCTGGTTCGGCTTCGAGCCGGATGACCTGATCGACAAGCGTCGCTTGCAAGACCTACTGACCATGGGCTGCAGGATCTTTCATCAAACGCATTGGCTGCCGCTGCTTCAGATGCAGGGCTCGGTCGCGGAAGTGCAGCTCGAGCTCGTGCACAAAAGTGGTGAGGCGATCCCGGTGCTCGTCAACGCCCTGGAGGTCGACCGGGGCGAGCAGCGCTGCCACGAGCTGGCAGTGTTCGTGGTGACCGACCGACGCAAGTACGAGCGCGAGCTGTTAGTCGCGCGCCGTCGTGCCGAAGAGTTGCTGACTACGGTGCGCGACGCACAACGAGCGTTGCGAGTTGCTGAAGCGGGCCTGCGACTGGCGCTCGATTCGGCGCACCTCGTCGTGTGGGACGTGGACATCCAGTCCGGCGAGGCGCGCTACGAGGCTGGCGTACAACGACTCCTCGGGCTTCGCGAACATGCCGAGGTGAGCGCGGTCGCGTACCGCGATCGCGTCCATCCCGACGATCGTGAGAACGAGCGCAAGGCATTGGCGGCGGCGCTCGCCGTCGATGGCCCTGGCACGTATTCCCTCGAGTACCGCGTGCTCGGTCACGACGGCGTAGAACGCGTCGTGACGTCGAGCGGCCGCGCGTTTCGCGACGACGCCGGAAAAGTGGTCCGCTTCTCGGGAATCCTGCAGGACGTCACGGCTGCCCGCAGAGCAGAAGAGGTGTTGCGCGAAGCAGAGCGGCAAGCGCGCGAGCGAGCGGTGCTCGCCGAACAGTTCGTGGGCATAGTCAGTCACGATCTACGTACGCCGCTACAAGCAGTATCGCTCGGCGCGAGTCTCCTCGCGTCGAACCCGCTCGAGCCGCTCGCAGCACGGACAGTCAGTCGGATCAGTGCGGCGGCGACACGGGCGAGCCGGCTAATTGCAGACTTGCTCGACTTCACGCAAGCGCGTCTGGGCGGTGGATTGCGTGTCGCGCCCGTCGAGCTCGATCTCCACGCCGTCGTCGCGGATGTGATCGACGAACTAAAACTCGCGTGGCCGGGTCGAATGATGGACCATCGCCGGGACGGATCGGGGCTGGGCGTTGCGGATCCCACTCGCATCTCGCAGCTCGTGACGAATCTCACGACGAATGCGCTCACCTACGGCCAACCCGATCTGCCGGTGCTGATCACTTCGCGCTCGACCCCAGCTTCGCTCATCCTCGAAGTACGCAACCACGGCACTCCGATCCCGGAGGAGCTGCAACCGTATATCTTCGAGCCACTTCGCCGCGGCGAGCAGCAGGTGAACATGGGTTCGCGTAGCGTGGGGCTCGGTTTGTACATCGTGCAGCAGATCGCGCTCGCGCATGGCGGCCGCGTGTCCGTGACATCCAGTGCAGAGGCGGGCACGACGTTCACGGTCGAGCTTCCAGGGCGATGACCAGTGATCAGCGTGCTAATGCATCTCGAACTGGCGCTACGCTCGGCCCTGGGTCCGCATGGTCAGCAAGAGCGCGAGCTCTTCGAGCACGAGCGGGGTAGGACGGATCGAACCCGTGCGCGGGACACAGAGCAGGACCACACCTTCCACGACGCGCGCACCCTCCGCCTCGCGTGCGAGCGGACACGTCCAGAGCTCGCGCGACGGATCGCTCGTCGTCTGAGGCGTAGCCGGCACTGGCGCATCGGACTGCGCCGACCGGGTCGATTCGTCCGAGGCGACCGCGAAATAGCGCTCAGCCTCGCGATCGAGATCGAAAGCGCTCGTCCAACTGCTGCTGTGCGTACGAGCGATCTGCCGCAGACCTTCGGCAGTGCGAAGATAGAGGAACGCCGCAGTCGCGCCAGCGGACTGTGCCAACAGCTCGAGCGCGCGGAAATGAAATTCGCTGTCGCTGGTGAGCGCTGCAAGATCACGCAGCGCCGCCGCGATGATGCCATCACTCGACGTGCGGGCACTCTCCCACGCGCCGCTCACCGGCATTCCCGAGCGCGCAGCATCCCGCATCAGCGTGACATGGCGCACCGCGAGCGAAGGGTTCCCTCGGATCGCGTAGTGCTCGGCGCACAGCCCCGCCCTGCGCTCGAAAGCTGCGAAGTCGACATGGGCGTGATCGAGCACGGCAAGCGTGGCCGCAATCAGTGCACGTGCCGGCGCGATCCGCCCCTGACAGCGCAGCACGTGGCAGGAAAGCAGATCGGCGCGAGGTCGCCAACCTGGACGCGTGCGGGCCATCTCGATCAAGGTGTCCTGCACTTGACGCAGCCCGATCAAATCGTCCGGTAGCGCGTAGAGCGTAGCGTACGCCGCGGCTTCCGTATTCTTCGTCTCGAGCATGCTGTGCATGTGCACGGACAGGAGCTCGCTCCGCTTGCGAGCGGCGCGGGCTGCGGGCGCGTCGCCGCGAACAAGTAGGAAGCGAGCGAGCGCGCTTTCCGCATCGTTCGGCACGAGCGGGGCAAAGCGTTTCTGGTGTGCCGAAAAATCCGAGCTCCCGTGCTCGGATTCGATCTTGCAAAGAAATCCGAGACAGGTCGCCTCGAGCGCGACCAGGGTCAACGGATCGATCGATGCGGCGGCAGGTCCCGCGAGCTGCGCCTGCGCGGCCACCAACGCATCCCAAGCGAGCCAGTCTGACCCTGCGCAAGCTTCTTGAGCCCATCGATCACCTGAACCGCGATCCCGAGCGCTGGCGCGAGTGGCGCGAAGGGAGCGAGATCGGGCATGCCGGCGAGCAGAGTGGATCGGCCATGAACTCGGCGCACACCGCACTCGTGATGCAGAGCTGCGTTTGGCGGCGGATCAGCCGGATCAGGTCCATTCCCCCGACCCCTGGTTGTTGGCAGCGTTCGTTCGCGCGCGTCAGGGCCTGCGTCAATCGGTCCCCGTCCGGCAGCTGATCGAGTGCGAGATAGTCGGTGACGCCGGTGAAACCGCCTGCGCAAACAGGTTGGCTTTGACGAAGTGATATGCCCGGTAAATCGGAGGCAGCTCGGGCCGATCGCGGCCGACACAACTCCCATTCCGCCACGTCCAAGCTCGCCTTCGATCTCGTAACGCTGGGAGCCGACGTTAGTGGACGTCACCACCGACGTTTAGCAAGACATCGACCGACGAGGTCAGTGTTCGGGGGAGATCGAACGGCACGCACACCAGCGCCGCTGTGGTCCAGTCGCGTATGCGCCTGACTCGTCGTCGACGCGCTCGACTGCGACCCACGTCCGCGCAGAACGTAGCGTCGTGTAGCGCGTCGCCACTGAAACCGACTTGACCACTCCCGCGGCTCGCACGGCACAATCGCTGGATGGTGCGCAGCAGCGGT
>DASRXR010000311.1:0-16167 GCA_035687405.1 Polyangiales bacterium | reverse complement strand
GTCCGCTTCAATCGAGTGAGTTCAAGACCGTGAACACGAGGGCGATCGGGTGTTGCGTGCTCGTCGTGATGTCGGCGTCGAGCCGCGTTCCGCTGGTGAGCATCAAGTCGGGGCCGATCCCGGACGACCAGCGATACCCAGACGGGGTGCGGTCGTCGCGCTCGAGCTTCGCGCGCAGCGCCATCGGAGCAGCGGCCGTGTCCGCGAGGAACGCCTCGACCAGGGACTCGTTGTGAAGGACACGCATCATGCCGAGGCGCGTCGATGCAAATCCCTCGACGGCGGTGATCTCGCCGATCAACACGCCGTGACGTTCTCGTTTGACGACCGAAGGCGAGAGCTTCACGCGCATCCCCGGTTGCACGCGCTTGGCGAGCTTCGAGTCGACGTACAGCAGCGCTTCGAGGCTGCCTTTGTCTGCCGTGCGCTCGAGGCTCACGATCGCCGTGCCTGGGGCGAGCACGTCGCCGACCGTCGCCCGCAGCTCGACGACGCGCCCCGCGTGTGGACTCACGATCGTACTCTGCGACTGCAGGCGTTCCATCAGGAGCCCGATCTGCCGTTCGGTCTCCTGAATCCGCAACGTGTCGGCTTGAATCGAGGTTTGGTTCGCGCGCTGGATCGTGAACACGTCCGCGCTCGACCGCTGGAGCTCGGCTTGCAGCTGCTGCACGCTGTTTTGAGCCGTGCGCAGCTGTTGGCGGAGTGCGAGCACGCTCTCTTGCGTGACGAGGCCTTTTTTCAATAGCTCTTGCTGCGTGAGCACGCGCTGTTCGAGCTCGCGCTCTTGCATGCGCGTCGCGGCGATCGTGCCCGAGAGGCTGACGCGCTCCGAGCTGCTGACGGACTGGCGTAGCTGCTCGTCTTGCGTGCCGAGCCGGCGGCTTTTCTCCAGCCCGACTCGCAGCTCCACAACGCTCGCGCGCAGCGCTTCGATTTGCGCGACGAGCTCCGGCTGGGCGACGCTCGCGATCGCGTCACCCTTGCGGATCTGATCGCCGACTTCGACTTCGAGCCCGATGATCTGCCCGTTGCCGGTCGAGACCACGTCCGCTAGTCCGGCGGAGTGGATCAAAATCCCGCTGCCGTGGACGCGATTCGGCACGCTACCGAAGGTGCCCCACAGAATCGCAGTCGCTACGACGATCGCGCAGCCGAGCAGCGCGAGCCACGTCCTCGCATCCGTGACTTGCATGATCGTGTTGAGCTGTTCCGGCGATGCGAGCCGGTCGAGTACTTCCTTGCGAAACAATTTCTCGTCACTGGCCATCGATCACTCCTGCGTCGAGAACACCGAGTAGTGCGCGCGAGGCGTCTGGTTCGCGGCTCGGAAGCGCGCCGAGCTCGAGCCGCAAACGAGCGAGCGCTTGTGCGAGCGCGAGCTCCGTGCCGATGCGCGAGCGAGTCGCGTCGGTCAGCAAGTCTTCAGTCAACACCGTATCGAGTACGGTCGAGAGGCCTGCACGCAGCTTCGAGCGTTCGTCGTCGAGCGCTTGCGCGTACGCGCTCTCGGCTTGTCGTGCAGCTTCGAGCGATTCGACTTCGGCGCGGAGGACGTCGTAGGCGGCGAGGACTTTCGTGCGCAGGTTGCGCGCGAGGTCTGCGCGCGCAGTCTCCGCGAGCAAGCGCAGCGCCGCCGCCTGTTGCAGCTGCCCGCGTGCGGCCGAGTTCTCGAGCGGGACCTCGAGGTTGACGCCGCCAGCGGCATTCACGCCACCCACGTTGCGACCGAGCGCATCGAAGAAGCGGCTCGCGCCCGTGCGGTCGGTCGCGCCGGCGTAACCCACCGATACGGTCAGGTCGAGCCTCGGAAGCGTGTTGTGATCGGCGCCGCGCTCAGCTGCCGACGCCGAGCGAACGGTGTCGTCGGCCGCTTGCAAGTCACGACGGACCGTCAAGGCGCGCTCGGCGAGCTGCGCCGGAGCCATCGGGGGTAGAGCGGGTGCGGGGAAGCTGTCGCTCGGAACCCAATCAGCGCCCTCCGCCAACTCGAGGCCCATCGCGAGGCGTAGTGCATGAATCGCACTCACGCGACCTCGCCCGGCTTCGATGAGATCGCGGCGGCGGCTCGCGTACCCAGCTTCGAGCGCTCGCAGATCACCCCGCGGTCGCTGGTCCGCGTCCACCAGGACCTGGGTCTCGCTCAGCATTCGCTGCGAGCGGGCTGCTGCATCCTGAAAGAGGCCTAGCTCCTCGTCGGCGCCGACGAGCACCCAATAGGCGTCGATCACAGCGAATGCCTGCAGTTGCGCGACGTGAGCCAGCGTGTGATCTGCAGCGCGCTCCGCGTATTCGCCCGCGACGACTGCGCTCGCGAACCCGGCTTTGCCGGCGTTGCGCAGTAACGGCTGAAGGATCGTGAGGGTCGGGTCAGCGGAGTAGTACGGAGCACTGAGGGCGCTCGTGCGCCGCGACATCCCGACGACAGCCGCGATGTTGGTACCCCAAATCAGGTTCGTGGTCGCGGACGCGCTGATCGTCGATAGATCATTCACGGTCGCCTCTCCTCTGAACGATGGCGACACGTTGCGCTGATGATTCAATCCCGCACCGAGCGTCACATCGAACGGGCCACGCGCACTCAGTGTTGCGCCACGCGCGAGCTCGAGGTTACCGCGCGCACTGATCAATGCGGGCGATCGGAGCAGTGCCGTTCGTACCGCTTGTACTAGTGACAGTGGCACCGTGCCGGCGCGAGGCCGCTCGATCTCCAAACTCCCCGGCGGTGCGTTCGGTGCAAGTTGCGCAAGCGCGGGTGCGGGTTGTGCGTACGCGGGAACAGTCACTTGGGTTGGAAGTCCCGGTGCAGGAGCCATGCGCGATTGCGCGAACGCTGCGTTTCGCGGAACAACCAGCGCGATCAAAGTCGCGATCAGCCTAACGACCCTCAGCATGTCGCAAGTCCACTAGCAACTTGCGGTCCACGAGAACGTGTTCTGTTTCACTCGCTGCTGGTCCGAATTTATTTTCGAATCGCATGTCCGGATCCGCGACCGAACCCCGTTTGAGAAGACAGAGGGGGCAGCCGGCAGTCGCGACGGCCGCTCGGACAACGAAGCGACGTCAACTCAGCAGGACAAGAATAAAAGCCATGAACAATCTCGCTCAGGAACTCTCGGACGCGCAGCTCGACGCCATCAGCGGCGGTTGTTACCGCCCGGAACCGCCGAAGTGCGATCCGGATCCTTGCTACAAGCCGTGTGAGACCAAACACGACGACTACGATTGTCACAAGCCCAAGAAGAAGCACTGCGAGTCGCCTTGGGAGCGTTGGTACGATCGCGCTCACGACTACTTCGAAAACAAGTACTAAGAAATCCCGCGCTGAGCTGCCATGCGCCGCACCGAATGCTGCCCCCGCGATGTTCCGGGGCCGCATTCGGGGGCCGGCGGATTTGGCGCGTTAACGGCCACTTACTAGTTTGTGACTATGATCTCTGGACTTAACTCCCACCCATGGTTTGCTGCTGCTGCTCGGCCCCGCCCGTCGGGCGAGCAAAGCAGCATGAGCGAACACGAGAACCCAGACCCACCCGGTCGCATTTCACTCTTGCTCGGCAGAGCGCGCGACGGCGAAGAGGGCGCCATGAAAGCGGTGTTCGAAGCCGCCTATCCCGAGCTGCGGTCACTCGCGCGTTCCCGCTTGCGCCGCGCGCAGCCAGGAGCGGCCGCGATGCTCCAGACCACCGCGCTCGTGCACGAAGCGTATCTGAAGTTCGCCAGCAGCGGCGAGCTGCAGCACCAACACCGCGCACACTTCTTTCGCTATGCCAGTCGCGTAATGCGGTCGGTGATCATCGACTTGATCCGCGAACAAATGGCAGCTCGCCGTGGCGGGGGCAGCCCGCATCACTCGTTTACGACGCAGCTACAACCGCTCGCCGCCGGTGGTGAGGAGGAAATCCTGAAGGTGCACGAAGCGCTCGACGGACTCGCTGCTTACGACCCACGCATGGTGGACGTCGTGCACATGCGCTACTTCGCCGGCATGACCGATCGGGAAATCGCAGATGTGCTCGGCGTTACGGAACGCACCGTCCGGCGCGACTGGGAAAAGGCGCGCTTGTTGTTACTGGAAGCGCTGGAACGGTGACGTTTCGCGGGTCAGAGTAGGCGCATGGGGACGGAGCACGCGGCCACGCTGAACCGTTTGCTCGATACTGCGTTGCAGCTCCCAGCGGAGGAGCGCACGCAGTGGCTCGAGCAGCTCGGTCCTGAGTTCGACGCTGTAAAGGCCCGCTTGCGCGGTTTGCTCGCACGTTCGATGCAATCGACGCATCCCGAGCAGGCCGCCTTGCACACGTTGCCGAAGCTTGCGGAATCGCGCGATGCGAACGGTGCGGTTTGTTTGCGTACGGCCGGGACGCGACTCGGCCGCTACCGGTTGGTGCGCCGCTTGGGCATCGGCGGCATGGGCGTGGTGTGGCTCGCTCAAGACGAACTCGAGCGCGGCGAACATTTCGTCGCGCTGAAGTTCGCGCACACGCGGCCGGATCGAACGGACTTGGCGGCGCGGCTGTCTCGCGAGCGCAGGTTACTCGCGTCGCTCGAGCATCCGAACATCGCGCGGCTCTACGATGCCGGCGTGACCGAAGACGATCGGCTGTACTTGGTGCTCGAGTACGTCGAAGGCGTGCCGCTCGATCAGTTTTGTCAGGCTCGGCGTTCTACGCTCGCGCAGCGTTTGGCCGTGTTCGTCCAGGTCGCCGATGCGATGGTGCACGCGCACGATCGGCGGATCGTGCATCGCGATCTCAAACCGGCGAACGTGCTCGTGACCTCTCGAGGCGAGACGAAGCTGCTCGACTTCGGCGTTGCAAAGCTGCTCGGGGACGAAGGCTTTTCGCAACTTCAGCTCTCGCGCATGACGGGCATGCCGCTCACGCCCGAGTACGCGTCGCCCGAGCAAATCGCGGGGCAGGACGTCAGCTTTACGTCCGACATCTACTCGCTCGGCGTGATGCTGTTCGAGCTCGTCACGGGTGTGCGGCCTTATGCGTGCCTGCGCGGCTCGAATCGCGCGCTGCGCGAAGCGATCGCGGAGAGCGTGCCGCCCGCGCCGAGCGCGGCGGTGTCCGATCCCGAGATGGGCCGGCTGCTCGCGGGCGAGCTCGATGCGTTGATCTTGAAGGCGCTCGCCAAAAAACCAGAGCACCGTCACGGCTCGATGCGAGAGCTCGCAGCAGAGATCGAACACCACGCGCGCCGCCTTGCGCGCATCCACTAGTGCACACTAGTACGCGTTCTGCCGCACTTTTCGCCCGAACGCGGTCAAGAACAGGATCTTCAGGTCCAGCCAGAGTGACCAGCGCCGGATGTATTCGAGGTCGTGCTCCACGCGCGCGACCATCTTGTCCAGCGTGTCGGTCTCGCCGCGAAGTCCATTCACTTGCGCCCAGCCGGTGATACCCGGCTTCACTTTGTGCCGACGCATGTACTCGAGGATCTTCGTGCGATACATCGCGTTGTGCGCGATCGCGTGCGGCCGCGGTCCGACGAGCGACATCTCACCCCGCACCACGTTGAGTAGCTGCGGTAGCTCGTCGAGTGAAGTTCGGCGCAGAACCTTTCCCACCGCTGTCACGCGCGGGTCGTTCTTTTGCGCCTGCTGCACGCGTGGGCCGTTGTCTTGCGTCGTCATGCTCCTGAACTTCAACACTTCGATCTCGACGCCGTCTTCACCGTGCCGGCGCTGGCGAAACAGCGCGGGGCCGGGCGAAGTCCGTTTGATGATGAAGGCAATCAGCAGCATTGGGACCGCGAGCGCGAACAGCAACATGCTCGCGAGCACGAGGTCTTCCGCGCGCTTCACCATGCGAGACATGCCGACGAACGGCGACGCGTACACGACGTGAGTGATCTCTTCCGGCTCGAGGCTCAACGCGAGAGCGAGTGCAAGCAGAAAACGATCTTCACTCAGATCCAAGTCCTCGTCAGAGTCGCAGACCTGTCGAGTCAGCTCGATCAAACTGTGACGACCGACGACCGGTCGACGCGCGAGCTCGTCGGCGAGCCGAGCCAAGTCACAATTCGTGGCATCGAAGCTCTGGATGCGATGCTCGAGGCGCAGCGGGAGCTCGGGCATACCGAGCAGCACGCACAGCAGTTTGCGAATCGTCGCGCGTTCGACGTCCGAAGCCGGTCGATCGGAGTGCGCGGCGGCGAGCATCGCGTCAGCGACCGGGAACAGACTGCTGAGGCGACTGATGCGCGGCCGCTTCAGATCAAGCTCGGCCTCGGGTTCGATCGATTCTCGAGTGTCCAATCGGGGGGTCGTCCGGAGAGTGCGACGGTATGCCAGTTTACGTGGAACGTCCCTCAATCCGCTAGACGCACGCATCGCGGGGCAGGTCGGGGATCCAATCTTGCGGAGACTGTGGCGAATCGACGGTTTCAGGTCGACAGTGCTCACACATGACCCCATGTTCCGCCGGATGGCGAACGCAAGGCGGGATGCGCTGGGGAAGGCGCGCCTCGAGGTCGTTCCTCCGATACTGGGGGATCGTCACGAGACGATCGCCAGCTTTGCGCTCTGGCCCTGGGTTGCGCTCTGCAACAACCGGAATCTGCCGATCGAGCGTTTGGCTCAGTTGGCCCACGTGTCGGTTGCAGAGCTTCGCGATCAGGCTGGGCGGTTCTCTCAGGTCGTCGCGAATCGGGTCGCAGAGCTGGCGTTTCAACACGCTGGCAGTGCGGCCTCGATGGAAGCGGCGCTCACAGTCGAGCGCGGACACTTCGCGTTGATCGAGCTCGTGGCGCGAACTTCGCCCAACGTGAGCGAAGCGCTGAAACTGGTCTGCCAGTATTTCCCGCTCATCCAGGACGACCTGATTCTGCAATACGAGACGCGGCCGGCTCAGGCGCGGTGCCTCAAGCTCGTGGCGCCGCAGCAATACGTGGTGCACCACGGCTACATCGAGCTGACCTTCGCCTCGTTGTTGCTCGCGATCCGGCGCGAGACCGAACGGCCCGACATCGAGCCGCTCGAGGTTTGGTTCGCGCATCGCGCACCGGTCGACCGGCGGCCGTTCGAGGCATTGTTCGGGCCGCATGTGCGGTTCGACATGCCGGAGCACCACCTCGTGCTCGACCGAAAGGCCGCGGCGCTGCCGCTCGCGCGCAAGAACTCGGACGTGCACGAAGCTGCGGTTCGCGCCGCGGCCGATCTGCTGCGGGGTTAGACCTTCGCGCGCAGAATCGCGACGTCGTAGTAGCCGTGGATCTCGGTGCCCACGCGCGTGAGATGCAACCCGAGGGCGTCGTCTTCGAGGCCGGCGAGGTAGCGCCCGCGGAGCCCATCGCGATCGCCGTCCGACGGGAATGAGCGCGCGATCAAGCCCTCGAGCTCGAACTCCAAGCGGTACAGGGCGACGAGCTCGGGTTCCAAGTCGTGTGCGCGGTAGAGGCTCTGCAACTCGCCGATGCGCAGGGAACGCGCGTGCGATGGGTCGCGAAACATCTCGAGCTCGTGAAATGCGGCTGCCTTGTTCGAATCCTCGGAGGCGATCAGATCGCAGATGACGACGCGACCGCCCGGCCGGCAGACCCGCTTCATCTGCCCGAGCACGGTGCGCGGATCTTGAAAATGATGGAACGCGTAGCGGCTGACGACGACGTCGAACTCGCGATCGCGATACGGCAAGGCGTTCACGTCGCCGGTATCGAGCGTGACGTTCGATAGGCCGAGCACGACCTCTCGTGCGCGCGCGATCATCGCCGGTGTGACGTCGATGCCGGTGACCTGCGAAGCCGCACCCGCAAACGCGCGCACGACGAGACCGGGGCCGCACGCGACGTCGAGCACCGTATCGCGCTCAGTCAGCTCGCTGCTCTCGACGAGGAGCCGCAGCGAAGCTTGATCGCGAATACCGGGTGCAGCTGAGAACGGCACCGCTTGCTGCGTGAACTGATCGACGATCTGGTCCTGATGCGTACGCATGTTTCGAGTATACGCGCTGCAGCTGTCAGCAGCACGCGCGACCTGGCTCGCGTGTGACCTGCGTCACTCAGGCGTCCGGAGTGAACCCGTCGTGCAATACTTCGCCGAGGCTGTCGATTTCGCGCCGGCGGAAGTCTTCGACGAGCATTTGCGGCAGCTGCACGCTCGGCACCCGAATGTGCTCGAGCATGCGTTCGAGTGACGCCCGCTGCACGCTCTCGCGTTCGGCGCGCGCTCGACCTGCGCGTGCCATCGGCCGCAGCGCGCTGTCCTCCGGCAGCTCGTCCGCGAGCGCGTTCAAGACCTTCTTGTCTTCCTCGGCAAACAGCGACGGCAAGGTTTGATTGACGACCAAACCGCAGACCGGAAGCTCGAGCTCGCCGCGGATGGCGTCGTGCAGCTCGATCGTCTCCGTCGTCGGCATGTCTTCCGGAATGCTCACGAGCAATACGCCGGCGCGGGTTTGATCGCGAAAGAGCGCGTAGGCGCGCTCGGCTTCGCGTCGCAACAGGCCCGGCGGTGCGACGTCGATGATCACGCGCGGCACGCGCAACAGATCGAGCCCGTGGCCGGTGGCAGGCGCGTCGACGATCACGAGGTCGTAGCGGTCGCGCCCGTCGCGACCTTTCTCGAGCGCGTGATACTGCGCTTTGCCGAGCATCGCCCAGGCGTCGAGCCCGGGAGTGCCGCGCAGAAATGCGGCGACGAAGCGGTTCTCGAAGATGACTTTGTAGAGCGCGCGGACCTTCAAGATCAGCATGCCGTACTCTTCGAGCGCGGCGGACGGCTCCATGTTTACGGCGTCGAGCTCGAGGTTCGGCAGGATGCGCTGGATCTGCGGGCCGATCGGCGGCGTCTCGAGCAAGTAGCTCAAGCGCTCCTTCGCATTGCACATCGCGACGAGCACGCGTTTGCCGCGCTTGGCTGCGGCGAGGGCGAGCGCTGCGCTGACTGAAGATTTGCCGACGCCACCCTTGCCGACGACGAATACGAATTTGAGATCGAAAGGGCTCTGCATCGGACGTGATTTGAGAAGCGCGCGCGCTTCGGGGCTCATTTCATGAAAAAACTGGCCGTAGTGTGAGGAGCTTTTCAGCTTCCTGCAACCGCGTTGTCGGCTACCGCTGTAGGGTGGGTAGGGCTCGGGTCGCCACTCGCTCCCCGCGAGCGCGGGGGCTAACATACCGAGTCGGATCACAGCGTCTTGCCGGGACGTTGCGGCCAGGTAACTCGGAGGGGTATGAAAGGGCTTCCGGAGACCGCCATGGAACGCTCGTCCTCACGAAGCACGCTCATCCTGCAAGTCCTGATCGCGCTGACCGCGGTGCTCACGCTGATCACGCTCTGGCAGATCTTCATCGTCGCCCCGGTCGAGAAGCAGATGGGGATCGTGCAGAAGATCTTCTACTTCCACGTGCCGAGCGCGTACGGCATGTATTTGGGGTTCGGGGTGAGCGCGATCGCGAGCGCGGTATACCTCGCGAAGCGCGATGACCGCTGGGATGCACTCGCGGTCGCCGGCGCCGAGGTCGGCGCACTGTTTTGCGTGATCGTGCTCGTGACGGGGCCGCTCTGGGGCCGCAAGGCGTGGGGCACGTTTTGGACCTGGGACCCGCGCCTCACGACCACCCTGCTCGCAGGCATGATCTACTTTGCGTACGTCGTGCTGCGCTCGTTCGGAGCGGCGGGTGAGGTCGAGAAGCGGTTTGCGGCGGGGTTAGCGATCTTCGGCTTGCTCGATCTGCCGATCATCCACTACAGCGTGCAGCGCTGGCGCGGCACCCATCCGACCGTGATCACCGGGAAGGGCGGCGGCCTGCATCCGGACATGTATCCGTCGTTGTTTTTGAGCTTCGCATTGTTCACGCTGCTGGCGGGCGTGTTGATTTGGCAGCGCATGCGTGCCGAACGGCAGAATCAGAGGCTGCTCGCACTCGAGAGTGATGCGGCGGAGCTCGGCTTGTTGGAGGAGACCTGATGATGGTTCGCGTACGCAGCGCACTTCGCGCTCTCTTGCTCGGCTTGGCTTTGACCTCTGGCGCGCTCGCTGCCGCTCCCGCATCGTTCGCACGTGCGGACGACGCGGCGCAGGATCGCGCCCAGACTTTCGAAGCGGTCACGGGCGCGGTGAAAGAAGACGTGCCGGGTGGTCCGCTGCTGGTAGCTGCATATGCGCTGATCTGGCTCGCTGTGTTCGGCTACGTCTTCCGCCTCGTACGGCTGCAGCGCAACAGCGATGAGAACCTCGCGCGGTTGCAGCAAGATCTTCAGAAAGCGGCGCAGCGTTCCCAAACGCCGAAGTGACTTCACGTGCCCACGATCGCCCACTTTCTCTACATTCCCGGGGTGCTGTTGATCGGCATCGCAGTGGGTTTCGTGCTCGGTGCGCGTGCGGCGCGAAACGAGCTCGCGCGCGTGCAGAAAGCTCGGCGCCGCTGAGTTACGTGTACCCTATCGGGTATGACGAACTCGCGCGCGCAGGACGTGCGCCGTGCAGGGATCTGGATTGCGCTGGCGCTAGCCGGCTGTGACGTGAGTGGGGCGGAGCGCTCGATCGCACCGCTCACGAGTTCAGCCCTCGCGATGCCGGCAGCGCAGCTGAAGGCGGCGCCGAACCTGGTTTCGGTTGTTCCGCCGCCGCCTGTTCCACCCGCACCCGCTGAAGTTGCTCCGGCTCCTGCATCCGATCCGCAGCTGTCTCCGAGGCCACCCGAGCTCTTCGCCGGGCTGATGCAGGAAGACATTTTGCGCGAGCTCACCCGTGCGCGTGCGAGTGACCTCCGGCCCGTCGGCGTGACGTCGTTGGTGTTTCGCGCGGAGCTCGATGCGCCGTTTCGAGCTGCACTGAAGGCTGCGACGTTGTCGCGCCCGGGTGGGCCCGTCAACGAGGCAGCAGCGTATCGCTTGGCGCGTTGCCTTGGACTCGACAACGTGCCGCCGGTCATGTTGCGCCGTATGTCTGGAGCAGAAATTCAGCGCAAGCTCGCGTATGTGTTTCAGCCGCGCTGGCTCGAGTTCGAGCCGCAGCTGGTGATCGGCCCGCTCGGGTTCATCGAGGTCGCTGCGATCTACTGGATCGAGGACCTGCAGGATCTCGGCCTCGAGTCGTTCACGATGACTCAACGCGCGTTCGGCTGGCTGAAGATCGACGGCGAAGCCCCGCCCGAGCGCGCGCAGCTCGCGAAGCAACTGAGCACGATGATCGCGTTCGACTACTTGATCGGCAACTGGGATCGCTGGAGCGGCGGAAATCTCAAGGGCACGGGCGCCGGCGACTTCTTGTACATGCGAGATCACGACGCAGGTTTCGCCGGGCGGATCAGCGAGCCGCTGCAACGGCGGATGCTCGAGCCGGTGCAGCGCACGCAGCGCTACTCGCGATCGTTCGTGCAAGCGGTGCGGGCGCTCGATCGCGAGACGCTGATCCGTGAGCTGTCACGCGACCCACTGCTCGCCGAGCATATTCGGCTGGACGCGAGCCCGGGGCCGCAACCCGCTCGGCCGGTGCTCGATCGGCGCGTGTTCGATCAGCTGTTCGATCGGCGCGATACGTTGCTCACGTACATCAAAGCGCTGATCGAAGAGCACGGTGAGAAACGTGTTCTGAGCTTCGACTAGGGCTTTTCCGAGGCGTCACTCGCCGCGCAGCTTGCGCAAACGCTCGGCGATCGCAGCTTCCTCGCCGTGTTCGGTCGGCCGGTAGTAGCGCTTGTTCGCGAGCGCATCCGGCAGGTACGTCTCGCCGGTTGCGTAGCCGCCCTCGTCGTGCGGATAGCGATAGCCCGAACCGTAACCCCACGCTGCCATGTGTTTGGTCGCCGCGTTTCGAAGTTTCATCGGCACTTCGAGCGAGCCGTGCTGATCGATGTCAGCCTTCGCTTCGGCAAACGCGAGATAGCTCGCGTTCGATTTCGGCGCCGTCGCCAAGTACGTGCAGCACTGGCTGAGCGTGTGTAGGCCTTCCGGCATGCCGAGCCGCGCGAACGCTTGATCGGCCGCGACTGCGATTTGGAGCGCGCGTGGATCGGCGTTGCCGATGTCTTCACTCGCGAAGATCAACAAACGCCGCAGCACGAACCGCGGGTCTTCTCCCGCTTCGAGCATCCGCATCATCCAGTACACTGCCGCGTCCGGATCGGAGCCGCGCAGGCTCTTGATGAACGCACTCACCACGTTGTAGTGGCCTTCGCCGCTCTTGTCGTGGAGTAGCGAGCGCGCACCTCCAAGCTCCTTCAGCTCGGATTCTTCCAGCCGCGACTTGCCGCGCGCCTTTGCGTGCTGCGCGAGCGCATCGAGGAGTGTGAGCGCGCGGCGGGCATCGCCGTCGCTCAGAGCTGCAAGGCTTTGGAGCACTTTCGGATCGGCGTCGAGCTTCATCGCGCCGAGCCCGCGTTCCTCGTCCGCGAGTGCGCGCTCGAGCAGCTTCACGAGTTGGTCTTCGGCGAGCGGCTCGAGCCGGAACACGCGCGCGCGAGACAAGAGCGCACCGTTGACGGCGAACGATGGGTTTTCGGTCGTCGCTCCGATCAAGGTCACGACACCGCGCTCGACGTGCGGCAGGAGCGCATCTTGTTGGGCTTTGTTGAAGCGGTGGATCTCGTCTACGAACAAGATCGTTCGGCGGCCACTCGTGCGCTTGTGCTCGCGCGCTTCTTGAACTGCGTTGCGTAGGTCCGGAACGCCCGAGAGCACGGCGCTCAACGTGGTGAAGCGCGCCTTCGACTCGTGTGCGACGACTTGTGCGAGCGTGGTCTTTCCAGTCCCGGGAGGCCCCCACAAGATCATCGACGGCACGCGATCTTGTTCGATCGCTTCGCGAAGAAACTTGCCCTCGCCGACGAGCTGCGATTGCCCGACGAGCTCGCCGAGCGTGCGGGGACGCATGCGATCCGCCAGCGGTGCGCTCGGGTTCGTAGCGTCAGTGTTCGTGGGTGCAATTCGATCGAAGAGGTCCATGCGAGCTCGCGCGATGCGCACCCACAGCGTAGCAGCACCGCGCCGATAGCCTACCTTGCGTGGCCCATAGTTTCATGGGAGAGGCTCAAAGCAGTGTGTCGTGGATGCGGTGCCGCTCCCTAGTGAGCTAGTGGCACGGCCTTCTTTGCCGGCGCGAGGTCACCAGGAATGGGCGACACCTTGGCGAGGGTCTTCGAGTATCGGGTGCTGTATGCCAAGCACCGTGAGCTCCAGATCCCACTCACGGAGGAAGAGCAGTCGCGCTTCGGGATGCTGCGGCGCGAGCTTCCAACGCACGTGCCGAACGCGGACGAGCGCGACGTGTTCACGTTGCTCGATGAACCGCTGCACGCGCAGTATGTCGGGTCGGGGGAGTTCCAGTCGGGCATCCTGCGCAACGCTTCTGCGATCGGGCTCGCGATCGAAACGACCGACGACCCACCGAAGCTCGGCCAGCGGCTGATTGTGCACGTGCAAGAGCCCGACAGCGGAGTGGAGTACACCTTCCCGGTCCGCGTGATCGCGCGCGTCATCGCCGGCTTGCCGTCGATGTCAGTGGTGTTCGACGGGGTGCCGTCCGAGACGCGCGCGTTGGGTCGTGCGAGTGGTGTGTTCTCGAACGACGACGACTCGGAGGTGGAGGAATACGACGGCGAGTTCGAGGAAGAGCCCGACACGGCGAAGCAGTCGCAGGTCTGAGCGGCAGCAGGTCAGCCGAGCGGAACGCCTGCCGGTGCGGCATCCACTTCGTCGTTCGTTTCCGTGCGATCGTTCCACACGCTCGCGCCGGGCTTGATCCGCGCATCGTTGAGGTAGACCGACCGCAATTCCTTCGCATGCTCCTCCGGTGCAGCCGTGAGTCTGGCGAGGTGATCGCCAAAAGCGAGCTCGTCCGGTGTGAGCCCGACGTTTGCTTTTGGTATTCCGCCCCAGACGTCCCACGGCAACATCTCGACGCCGTTGAGGGCGGCAGCGTCGCGGATTAAGTCGCCCAGGATGAACCATGAGCCGGTCAGGTGGATGGGAGAGAAACCGAAGCGCTTGTCGTCGATCTCGCCTCGGCGCGTACGCGTCCAGGCGTCGTGCGCGACCACGAAGCGATCACGCGGCACATCCAGCGGATCGAAGTCTACCTTCATCGCGTTGCGCTGAAGCTCGTCGAGCTGAGCGTCGACGAGGATCCAGCGCTTCTCGCTCGCGTTCCAGTACTCGCCGACCCAGTGATCTTCGTATTGCGGCGGATTGAAAAAACTCGCGAAGCCCACGCGAGCGCGCGCGGGAATCCCGTTTGCACGCAGTGCCGCGATCAGTAGGACCGTGAAGTGCCGGCAAACGCCGATCGCGCGTTCGGCTGGCTCGCGTGCCACGTCGAGCGGACGCGAATCGCGCGCGTGGATCGCACCGAGCATGTGATCGAGCCGCCGCAAATGGCTCTCACTCTTGCGCGGCTCCGGCACCGAAACGCCGTACGCGCCGAGCATGTACTCGTGGATCTGCAGACCCTGAATCGCACGGGTCAGCGCGGGCAGCTCTCGCGGTAGCGTGTCCAGCAGTTCTTGGTACTTGCCGGCGGATGTCAGCGGACCCGGCTTTGCGTAGATCGAATCGAGCGTCGTCATGGCGAGATCCTTTCAATCTGATGCGTTCAGGCTGGACGCACCGGTAGACACAACTGACAACTAAAGCGTCCGGTCTCCGGTTCGAGCACGGAGTCGTCGCCGTAGCGTTCGACCGAGGGCCGATCGTCGACTTCGTAGGCAGATGCCGGAAGCCAGACCGAAAATAGGTGCATCCAGCGCTCATGGATCTCGATCGCCGTTCCGTAGAACTCGGTGCACGCGTGCAAGCCACCCTCGATGCGTTGCACGCCGAACTCGTCGCTCGAATCCGGCACGAAATCTTCGGCTACTACGACGCATGCGTCATAGCGGCAGCGATCGGGTGCCGTGAGCTCGGGTGCGTCGCGCGCGACGCCGTAGCGCGTATGGCCCGCTCCGATCAGGGCGTGCGCACCGCACCACGCACTGAAACGCTGCCACGTACGCGTGAGACCTGCAGTGCCGTACGGCCCGACGTAGCGCAGATACGCGACGCGGGCTCCGGGCAATGTCTTGATCTCGACGGCCATGTTGGATTCTTCGGTGACGGCCACGGTCGGTCGCGGCCACGCATCCGGATGTTGCAACCACTCGTGACCGGCTTCTTGATGTTCCTTGCGATTCTCTTGACGAATCTTGCTCCACTCGAGCCGGCGCTTTGCGTGCCACGCGTCTGCTGCACCACGCCGCCACGCACTCGGCGTGACACCGAAGTGGGCGGTGAACGCGCGCGTGAACACCTCGGGCGAGCGAAAGCCAACTTCGAGCGCGATTTTCAGAATCAGGTCACGGCGTGAAGCGAGGAGTCGCATTGCGGCGACTTCCAACCTTCGCCGTCGGACCCAGTCGCCCGGTGTCTCACCCGTGAGCGCCTGAAAAACGCGGTGAAAGTGCCACTCCGAGACGTAGGCGACGCGCGCCAACGTAGCGAGGTCGAGCTTGTCTCCGAGGTGTGCATCGACGTAGTCGAGCACGCGGTTGATGCGCGCGGTGTACGATCGCGGATCCGACACGCTCGGATTGTATCCCTCTGTGGCGATCGTGCAGAGCCGCGTTTGGTCGTCCGGATCGCGGTCGCGCGGTGTTAGGGTGGTAACCGTCACGGCGAAAGGGAGTTCGAGGCATGCCGAGCAGAACACCGCGCACGATTCTCCTCACCGGTGCGACGGATGGTTTGGGCAAGGGTGTAGCGCTCGCACTCGCGCGCGAAGGTCACACGGTGCTCGTCCACGGTCGCGACGAGAAGCGGATCGCGGGCACGCTCGAAGAGTTGCGACGCGCCGTGCCGAACGCCGAAGTGCGCAGCTACCGCGCGGACTTTGCCTCGCTCGCAGAGGTGCGTGGGCTCGCGCGCGACGTGCTCGATTCCGAGTCGCGGCTCGATGTGCTCGTGAACAATGCCGGCATCGGGACGCAAGTTCCGGGTGGGCCGTTGCGGCAGGAGAGTCGGGACGGGCACGAGCTGCGATTCGCGGTGAACTATCTCGCGCCGTTTCTGCTGACGCGCCTGCTACTGCCGCTGCTCGAGCGCTCGGCGCCGTCGCGCGTCGTGAACGTCAGCTCGCTCGGGCAACAAGCGATCGAGTTCGACGACGACATGTTGACGCGGAGTTACAGCGGCGTGCGCGCTTATTGCCAAAGCAAGCTCGCGCAGATCTTGTTCACGCTCGACCT
>DASRXR010000310.1:0-3047 GCA_035687405.1 Polyangiales bacterium | reverse complement strand
TTTACGTTGCCTCCGTGCGAACAGCCGCAGCAAGCCGTCGGCCCTGCGGCGGCGAGGCCGATCTTGCTGGTCGATGACGACCTCGCGTTTCGTCGCGAGCTGAAAGAGATCTTGCAAGAGCACGGCTACTGCGTCGAAACGGCGGATAACGGCTGGCAAGCCTGGGCGCACTTGCAAGCCAATCCCGCGCCGGCGTTGATCTTGCTCGACTTGATGATGCCGGTGATGGACGGCTGGGAGCTGCACGCCGCGTTGAAGTCTCACCCCGAGCTGTGTGTCGTGCCGATCGTCGTGCTGTCGTGTTTCGATCGCTATCGGATCGAACCGTCGCTCGACGACATCCAAGGCTACATCGAAAAACCGATCCGTACCGCACAGTTGATGAACATCGTCGGCCAGCACGTAAGTCGCGCTGAACGTTCGATCCTCCCGCCCGCGCCGCGTCGTGCCGCGAGCGAATTGTTGCCTTGAGGAGCTGAGAATGGCGGGAGGCGTCTCCGACTTCTTTTCATCGGACGGTTTCTTGCCACACGCCGAGTGTTATCACTGGGATAGCGCGCTGCTCTGGACACAGGTCATCAGCAACGGGCTGATCGGTCTGTCGTTTCTCGCGATCGCGGTCACGCTCGTGGTGTTGCGGATGCGCGCGGTCTCGATGCCGTTCCGGCGCACGACGTTCGCGTTCGGCACGTTCCTCGTGTGTTGCGCCCTGTCGCACTTCGCGCTCGTGTTCGTGACGTTCACCCCGCTGCATGCGATCGACACGTTACTGCGCGTGGTCACCGCGATCGCCTCGCTCGGCACCGTCTTCTTGTTGCCGCGGCTCGTTCCACGCGCGTTGTCATTGACGCGCGGTGCAGCGGCAGCGCGGCGGCGTGGCATCGAGCTCGAAGCGGCAGTCGAAGGTCTCGAGCGCATGTACGAGACCACGAAGGAGCTCGAGCGGATCAAGACGCAGTTCTTCGCGAACGTCAGCCACGAGTTGCGCACGCCGCTGACCTTGATCCTCGGGCCGACCGAGCGGCTCCTCGCCGCGCCGAACTTGCGCGAAGAGCAGCGACGCGATCTGGCGCTCGTCACGCGCAACGCGCGCATGCTCCTCCGGCAAGTGAACGACCTGCTCGATGTGTCGCGGCTCGAGGCGGGCCGGCTCGAGCTTCGTTACAGTCGCACCGACCTCTCGAAGCTCGTGCAGCAGACGGCGGCACACTTCGATGCGCTCGCACGCGAACGCAACTTGCGCTTCGTGACCGAGGTCCCCGACTCCTTGCCGGCGGAGCTGGACGTCGACTTGGTTCAGCGCGTGCTGTTGAACCTGGTCTCGAACGCGTTCAAGTTCACGCCGGAATCGGGGCAGATTCGAATCAGCGCACGCGACCTCGGGGAGGGCCGCGCCGTGATCGAGGTCGCAGACAATGGCGCCGGTGTTTCGGCCGAACATCGCGAGTTGATCTTCGAGCGCTTTCGGCAAGCGGACGCGAGCGCGACGCGGCGTTTCGGTGGCGCGGGCCTCGGGTTGGCGATCGCGAAAGACTTCGTCGAGCTGCACAACGGTACGCTCGAGGTCGCGGACGCACCGGAAGGCGGAGCGCTGTTCCTCGCCGAGATTCCGACCATCGCACCCGAAGGCACGAGCGTGAAGGAGACGCCGAGCGAGCGGCCGTCGCTGCCACCGCCCGAAGCGAGCCAGCTTGCGCTCGACGAGCTGTGGTCGCGCGCACACTCGGGCGATTCGCTCGCGCCCGCGCCGGCTGCGGAACGTCCGCTCGTGTTGGTCGTGGAAGACAACCTCGACATGAATCGGTTCGTCTGCCAGACGCTGTCGCTCGACTACCGGACCGAGCCCGCGCTCGATGGCCGGCAGGGCCTCGAGAAGGCGTTGCGGCTGTTGCCCGATGTCATCGTGAGCGACCTCATGATGCCGGGGATGAGTGGCGATCAGCTCGTACAAGCGATCCGCAACTCGCCGGAGCTGATCGAAGTCCCGATCCTGCTGCTGACTGCCAAATCCGACGAGACGCTGCGGACGCGGATGCTGCGCGAAGGCGCGCAGGACTACGTGATGAAGCCGTTCGCGGCGGACGAGCTGCGCGCACGCGTCTCGAACCTCGTGACTGTGAAGCGCACTCGGCAGCTCTTGCAAAAGGAGCTCGGCAGCGAGGTCCACGACGTCGAGTTGCTCGCGCGCGAGATCGCGTCGCAAAAGCGCGAGCTGCAAAACAAGATGGATTCGATGCGCGTGGCGCGGCAACACGCCGAACAGCAGAGCAAGCTGAAGAGCGGATTTCTCGGCATGATGTCGCACGAGCTGCGCACCCCGCTCGCGTCTCTGCAGCTGCAGCTCGAACGGCTGCTCGCGAGTGGCCAGCACGAGCTTCCGCCCGAACGGCAGATGATCGTGCGGCGGATGTCAGCGTCGATTGGGCGGGTCCACGCGCTGATCGAGGGCCTCTTGCACTTCGCTCGGATCGAGAGCGGCCGCTTCAATGCTCGCGCGGAGACGGTGGACGTCGCGCGGCTCGCGCAAGACGTGCTCGACGAGCTGCAGATGTTCGCCGAAGAGAAGGGCGTCGCGCTGATGCTGAACGTCGAAGACGCGCCGCCGGACTTCGAGAGCGACGCGAGCCTCGTGCGCTTGATTCTGCTGAACTTGATCGACAACGGATTGCGTTCGACCGAACACGGCCAAGTGCGGATCACGATTCGTTTCGACGAGCGCTCGTGCCGGTTGACGGTCGCCGATACTGGGCCGGGGATTCCGCGCGAGCACCAGAGCCGGCTGTTCGCGACGTTCGACGACGACTCGACCCGTCACAAACAGCTGCCGGGGACAGGGCTCGCGCTCGCGTTGACTCGGGAGCTCGTCACGGCGCTCGGCGGTTCGATTACGGTGAGTTCGAAGGTCGGACACGGTACGAAGTTTTCCGTCCGCGTCCCGCACCGCACGAGCGCGGCGCCGATACCGCTTTCAGCGGAGGCGCGACAGTAGGCGAGAGTGCGCGCCTGCGAGCGCACCGCGCGGATGTGGGCGATGTCCGCTCATGCGA
>DASRXR010000309.1:0-3856 GCA_035687405.1 Polyangiales bacterium | reverse complement strand
TTGCTGCAGTCGATTCAGCTGCTCGCCGACGCCAGTCAGAGCTTCGACGAGCACTGCGCGCAAGGCATCGAGCCGAACCGCGACGTGCTCGAGCGGCACCTGCGTAACTCGCTCATGCTCGTGACCGCGCTCAATCCGAAGATCGGTTACGACAACGCAGCGAAGGTCGCGAAGTACGCGCACAAGTCGGGCGGAACGTTGCGCGCCGCAGCGATCGAGCTCGGCTTGCTGACCGGAGAAGAGTTCGACAAAGCCGTCCGGCCCGAGGAGATGGTCGGACCGCTGAAGAAGAGCTAGACCTGCTGCGCAGTGGCGCGGCGCGCGATCGCTTGATCCACCAGCGCGCGAATCTCGTCGAATCCGAACGGCTTCTCCACGTGGGGGCAGCGCGTCGCTCCGATGAACTCCTGCATTTCATCGTTGAACGCGCCGCCCGTCATGAAGATGAACCGCTCGGCGAGCGCCGGATAGTGCGCCTGCACGTACGCGTGCAAGACGACGCCGGACTCGACCGGCATCGCGAGATCGCACAACACCGCGTCGTATTCACCTTTCGCGTGCAACAGGGCACGCGCCTCCGCGACGCTGGTCGCGGCGTCGACGTCGTGCACGTCGCGTAACCCGGCGCACAGCGACTCGGCGACGGCGCGCTCGTCGTCCACCACGAGCACGCGCGAACGCTTCACTTCGGCTCGAGGCGTCGCCGGCGTTTCACTCGCGACCGGTGCCGCTGACAGCTGCGAGCGCTCGCACGGCGGGAAGTACACGAACACTGTCGTGCCGTGGCCTGCTTTGCTCTGAATCGTGATCGCGCCACCCAGATCGTCCACGATTCGCTTGCAGATCGGAAGCCCGAGGCCGGCACCCACGCCGAGCGGCTTCGTCGTGAAGAACGGCTCGAACGCGCGGGCGAGCACTTCCTCCCGCATCCCGCAGCCGTTGTCCGTTATCTCGGCGACCACGCGCCCATCGGGTTTCTGCGACAGCGCGATGCGAATGACGCGATCGGGCAGATCGGATTCGCCGAGCGCGTGGGCAGCGTTCACGATCAAGTTGAAGAATAGCTGTTCGAGCCGGGTGGGATTGCCGAGCACGCACGGCACCGGCCCGTAGTCAGTCTCGACCCGCCCGCGCTGACGCAATTCGCGCTTGGCCATGTGCAGCGCGTGCTCGAGGATCTGATCGAGGTCGACACGACCTCGGATGTCCTCGTCCTTGCGCGTCAATGCTTGCAGATCGCGGACGATCGTCTTTACGCGCTCGGCGCCTTGTCGCGTATCTTCGAGCCGCTGCTGCATCGCCCGAATGCGCACCGGATCGCCGCCGAGCTCGCGCATCTCGCGCGCGAGAAACTCGAGGTTCAGCAGCACGTACGCGAGCGGGTTGTTGATCTCGTGCGCGACGCCGGCTGCGAGCGCGCTCACGGCCGATTGTTTGTGCACTTCGAGCAACAAACTCAGCATCGCATCGCGTTCGGTCACGTCGCGCGCGAACGCGAGCACGGCCGGCTCACCGTTGAAGTTCGTCTGCAGCGACGACACTTCGACTGCGAACTCACGCCCGTTCGGATTGCGCCCGCGATAGCGATGGGGCTCGGGAGGCCGCGCACCGTAGCTGCGGCGAGTGCGCTGCTCGATCAAGTTCGTCGCCTCCGGGACGAGCCGTTCGAGCACGTTCAACCCTACGACTTCTTCGGGCCCATCGAAATCCAAGATGCGCGCGCCCGCCGGATTCGTGAACAGCACGATCGGCCAGCGCAAGATGTAGATGCCGTCGGGCGCGCTCGTCACGACTTGCTGAAAAAGATCTTGAGAGCGCCGGAGCGCGGCTTCGGCTTCGCGGCGCTGCGTGAGATCGACGAGGAACGAGACGTTGAGCGCTTGTCCTCCGATCGTGACCGGAACGAGCGTCCACTCGAACGGCACTTCGCGACCGCTCAGGTGCGTGAGCGCGCTCGAGAAGCGTGTCGGTAGCGCCTCACCGCGAATGCGTGCCGCGTTCAGTTGGGTGAGCAGGCCGCGATGCTCCAGCGGCACGAACGGCAAGAGCCCGCCCTTGTCGAGGACTTCCTGGCGCGAGCGACCGGTCATGCGCTCGACGGTCGCGTTGAAGTAGACGAGCTCGATCCGTTTGTCGTCGGGGTTCGAGCGCGTGATCAACACTCCGAGATCCGCATGATCGGCGGCTTCCACGATCGCCTGGAACAACAAAGGCGAATCGCAATCCGGCACGTCGGGGACAGGGGTCTCGCTCACGATGTGGTCCATGGTAACTGCGGTCGCTCGCGGTAGGTACTCCAGGACGGCCTGCTCTGGTGCGCAATGACGCCCGCCGCTCGTGGCGAGCACTTGGCCGGGCCGAATTCAAGCCGCGACAGGCGCGCATGACCTGTTTATCATCCGCCTTTCGCCGTCTGTATGAAGCTGAGTGGGATTGTCCTGTTCCGCGCGCCACCGCGCGGCGGGCCTACGTGCGGCGCTGGGACCATGAACGCAGATCGAACATTCGGAACGGGTTTGCGGCGCTGGCTCCATGTCGCCGCACTGGCCTGCGTCGGCGTGGCAGGACTGTCGTCGCGCGCAGATGCTCAAAAAGTGATCGTGCTTCCAGACGCGGCCGGCCAGGGCGGTGATGCCGTGTCCAGCTTGGCGTCCTCCGCGATGCGTGACGCGCTCGGGATGCAGGGCTTGCGCGTCGTGGGTTGGGATGAGGCAAAAGCGCGTCTAGCGGCCAGTGAGAAGTGCGAGGACGTTGCGGCTTGCACACCGAAAGTGATGAAAGCGGCCTCCGCAGAGCTCGCGGCGGGCGTCGTGGTGAGCCGCAACGCCCAAGGTGCGGCTGAACGCGTGCGGGTCGCGTTACTCGACACCGACAAGCGCCGGTATGACGGCGAGTCGGAGGTCCAAGACGGCGACGTCCGCACGGCGACCACGCGTGCGCTTCTCGAAGCCCGCTCGTTTCAGCTACTCGGGCCAGGACCGTGGCTGCGCGTCGAGGGAACACCCGAGGGCGCGGAAGTGCTCCTCGACGATCGAATCGTCGGCCGCGTTCCATATCGAGCGACTGTGATTCCCGGCAGCCACAAGCTGCGCGTGCGTGAGGCCGGCTACACTGCGTTCGAGCAGCAGCTGAACATCCCTGCGACCGATGACTCGCATGTCGCGCAGATCGTCGTCGCGCTCGAGCCCGCGCCGATCGCGGTCGGCAATGGTGGTGATGACCTGCGTGCGGTGGCTCACGACAGCGGCCGCAAGCGAAACAACACCTGGCTGGTCGGGCCGATCGTCGTCGGTGGCTTGGGGGTCGTGCTCGCCGGGGTGACGAGCGTGCGTCTCGCGACGCGGCTGGACTCGTGCGTCAATCCGGATGAGTCGGAGCAGCCGCTTTGCGCGTATCGACGGCGCGTAAACGTTGCCCCGACGGTGCTCGAGTATACGCTCAGTGCCGCGCTGATCGCGGGCTCGGTCGCGTGGATCGTGATCGGCTTGTCCGACACCGATGAACGGCAGCCGGGCGTGAATGCGCGACTCGGGCTCGACGGCATTCAACTCGCGGGGAGATTCTGAGATGCAGAAGTCGTTCCTCACGCGAGCGCTCCTGAGCGCCGCCACTCTGCTCGTCGCGTTCGCGTCGGCGGGTTGTGAGCAATTCGATCCGGTGAAGACCGAGAGCCTGTGTGAGGACCGCCAGCTCGTCTCGATGCGATGTCCGCAGTGCCAAAAGGCGCCCTTCGAGCCGGAGTGTTCGATCTGTACCGGGCCCGCGAAGAACGATCCCGAGATGTGTAAGCAGGAGACGGGAAACAACCCGGGAACGAACCCCGACGGCGGGAAGAGCGGCGACGGAGCTCGCGCGG
>DASRXR010000308.1:0-11853 GCA_035687405.1 Polyangiales bacterium | reverse complement strand
GCATAACCTCGGCGCTGCGGCACAGCTCGACGCAGCGATCCCGGATCACCCGGTTCACACGCGCGCGGATCTGACGTTGCTCGAGCAAGCCGTGAGCAACGTCGTGTACAACGCGGTTCGACACAATCGACCGCAAGGCCACGTCGCGGTGTTGCTGCTCCTGGTGCCGAACGAAGCGAAGCCAGACCAGCCGCGTTTTTGCGTGCGCGTGCTCGACGACGGGCCGGGCGTTCCAGCCGAGCTCATGACGCGGCTCGCCGAGCGCGGCTTTCGCACTGAGCGCGCACGCAGCCGCAGTCCCGAGGGTCACGGCCTCGGGTTGCACATCACAACGCGCGTGCTCGATGCCCACGGTATGCAGCTGCGCCTGTCGACACCCGAGCAGGGTGGCTTACAAGCCGACATCGAAGGCGACTGCAGCTAGCAGCTGCGGTCGTAACTCGACCGCTCAACCCTGCCAGGCCTTACCCCAGCGATCCGCGAACACCATCTCTTCGACCGGCCGGCGCTGCAGCGGCCCATGCCCGCTCCCAACCGGATATCCGATCGGTACGAACGCAGCCGTCGCCCACGGCTCCGGAATCTCGAGCAGCGGACGAATCTCGGGCTCCTTCGCGCAGAGTAACGTCGTGATGCAACAACCCAAACCTTCGGCGTTGCACGCGAGCAACGCGTTTTGCACCGCTGGATAGATCGACCCGCCCCCGACGACCGATTGCCGGCCGAGCTGTGCGTCCGTCACGGCCAGCAGGCGCGGATCGAAGCAAAACACCAACACGACCGGGGCTTCGTGCCAGTGCTCCGCGAGATAGTCGCCCGCCTTGAGCGAGCGCTCCGAACGCGCGGCGATCGCTTCGGGCGCACTCGCCAGGGCTTTGCGACCCGCAGCCGCGTACGGCGTCCAGACGACTTGATAGAGCTCGCCGAGCTTCCGCTTCACGGCCGCATCGCGCACCGCGAGGATTCGCCAGGGCTGGCGATTGCCCCCGCTCGGCCCCCACGTCGCAGCCGTCAGCACGCGCCGCAGAACGTCCTCGGGAATCGGGTCCGGGCGCAGCTTCCGCACCGCGCGCGTCGTCTGCATCACCGTATAAAGGTCGTGGTCGGGCATGCTGGTGGAAGGGGTTAGCCGGGACTCGCAAAAAGCTCAACAATGACCTGAGAGGCCGATGGCATAATCAATTTTGTTGATTTATACGCCTCCAAAAATTGACTTAATCAATCTCCAGCCCATACTGAACTCAACGCCGATGGACTGGAAACACCTCACTCGAATCAGCGACGGCGCGCGCCTGGTCGTAGAACGCGTTCGGTTGCCCGACACCGGAATCGTGGTCGAAGGCAGCTTCGACCTTCCGCCGCTCGCCCAGCTGAACATCGATGACCAAGTGTTCGTGGCCGCCTTCGTGAAGAGCCACGGATCGATCAAGGAGATGGAGCGCCTGTTCGGCGTCAGCTACCCGACGATCAAGAGCCGGCTGAATCGCCTGAGCGCAGCGCTCGATTCCGAGTGGACCGTTCAAGCGAGCGCCCCGGTGGCCGATCGCGCCGAGATTCTCGATCGACTCGAACGTGGCGAGATCACGGCCGAGCAAGCAGCGGAGGCACTTCGATCATGAACCAGCAGCTCTTGCCGTTTTGGATGCGCGTCCACGTCGCGAACCTGCCGCGCGGCAACTTTCGAATTTGGTTGCCGCTGTTTCTGCTCTGGCCGCTCTGGCTGGTCGCGCTCGGCTTGTTCTTCGCAACCGTCGTGATCGCGACCGTGATCACCGGCTCATTTGCGTTCGGTGAGGCGCTCGCTGCCACCCGCGAGTTGCATTGCCTGGCCGCCGCTCTGCGCGGCGCCTCGTGCGACATCGAAGCCAAGGGCGGCAAACACCTGTCTCTCTCGTTTCTGTGAACGTTGCACAAAGGACACGACCATGTTGACCGAAGAACGACGCCGGATCTTGAACCTGCTCTCCGAGGGCAAAATCGACGCAGCCGAAGCGGAAAAGCTGCTCGATGCGCTCTCGAACACAACGATGCCCGCCACCGCTCAGGTAACTCGCAGCGATGTCGCGCTGCCCGATCCGAAGTTCTTGCGCGTGCTCGTCGAGGGCTATCAAGACGACGAAAGTAGCGCAGGCAAAGTGAACGTGCGCGTGCCGTTCACGCTGATCCGCGCCGGTATTCGCTTGGCCGCGCTCTTACCGGTTGCGGTGCACGAGCCGATCAATCGCGCCCTGCACGCGCAAGGCGTCGACATCGACATCTCGAAGATCAAGCCGGAAAACCTCGAGGATCTCGTGACGCACTTGCGCGAGCTCGCGGTGGACGTCGAAGGTGTGCACGGCGAAAAGGTGCGCGTGTTCTGCGAGTGACCGAGCTCAGCGAACCGCTGCCAAGCGCGAAGGTCTCGAGCGCAAGCCGAGCACTTCCCACGGCGATTCGCGCTCGCACTCGGTCAACGCACCCATCAGCTCGTCGTCGTCCGGGCGGCTCTCCGGGTCCTTCGCGAGGCAGCGCAGGATCAGCGCTTCGAGCTGCTGCGGCACCGGCGTAGGGATCCGCTGCGAGGGTGGTTGCGGAGGCGAGTGCAGATGGTGCCCGCAGACTTCGACCATGCTGCGACCGTCGAACACCGGCGTTCCAGTGAGCAGGTAATACCCAGTCGCGCCGAGCGCATACGTGTCGACCTTCGCGTCGATCGACTCGGGTCGCACGATCGACTCGGGCGCCATGAACAAGGGCGTGCCCGTGATCGAGTCCGCGCGCGAAACGTCGGGACTGCCGCCCGAATCGAGCTGCTTCACCAAGCCGAAGTCGATCACCTTCACGAAGTCGCGCATGCCGCCGTGCTCGCCGATCAACAGATTGCCGGGCTTGATGTCGCGGTGAATCAACCCCGCCGCGTGCGCTTCGCGAAGCGAGCCGGCGATCTGCAACATCACGTGCACGACGCGGCCGGGCGGTTGCGCCCCTTCTTCTTCGACGAGCTTTTCGAGCGACTTCCCGGTCAGAAACTCCATCGCATAGTAGAAAACGCCTTGCGGCGTACGCCCGTAGTCGTGAATCGCGATCGTGTTCGGGTGCGTGAGCTGGCTCGTGAGCTGCACTTCGCGCTCGAATCGCACGAGCGCGTCGTTGCTCACGCGATCGGGCAACAGCAACTTGATCGCGGTCGCGCGCCGCAACATTGCGTGTTCGGCACGATAGACGGCGCCCATACCGCCCTCCCCGATCTTCTCGCGTAACGTGTAGCGGCCGAGCTGCATCGCCCGGCGCACTTGAGCGACGAGGCCGTAGATCTCGCGCGATACGACGCGCGATGCGAGCGTCGTCGCGATGCACCAAATCCCGACGCCACACGCGACCATGGCCGGAGACGCGAAACCGATCTGAAGGCTCTGGCTCGCTTGGTAATACGAGCCGCTCACGAGAAAGGGCGCGCACGCGAGGCCCACTCCGAGCGTGAGCTTCGCAGTGCTCGGAACGATCGCGGATCGCAGGATCAGCACGATCACGAGCAGCAACACTCCTGCGAGCTCGAGAAAGTAGCCGCTGGGTGCGCTTGCGACGCCGAACGCTGCAGCCGCGGCGATCGACACCGTCGTTCCGACCTCGACCGCGCGGAGGACAGCGACGGAGTGCGTGCCGCGCCGCACGAACAGCCACAGACCGAGAAACAGGACCGCGATCAGCCCGTTCAGAATCTTCGCGGGATGCAAGTGCACGCGGACGAACCACTCGGGCGCTGCCAACCCGATCATGACCGCCCCGGCCAGGTACAGCGCTCCGAACATCGTCATCATCCAGCGCACGAACATCGTGACGCGCGCCTGGAGGAAGCTCTGAAACTCGTCCGAATCCGTGCCAGCCGCATCCGACCCGCGCCGGATGACGTTGTGCATTTGGGACTGCGGCGGCCGCGAGGACATGCTCGCAATCGACGTTACACTGCCTGGAGGCTCGTGCCAGCGCTACTTGCAGTCGACGATTTGGACCATGTAGCTGATGGGCATCGCGCCCCCGGTCACGGAGACGCTGTACGTCTTACCCGCCGTCGTGGACCAGCCCATCGGGTTGAATCGCAACGCGTATTTCGACCCGTATCCGGCGCCCAGCTGTGTGACCGTGACCGGCATCGCCATGCCGTCCGCCATCACGCTGACCTGCGCATTTGCCAAATTGATCGTGTCGCTCTGCACGGTCCAGCCGGTCGAATCGACCTTCTGCCCGAAGCCGCCCTGCATCGCCTGAAGCGGGATCGAGCCCGGCGCGGGCCAGGCTTGCCAAGCCTTGCCGACCTTCATCTTGCCGAACGTCATCATGCACGAGTGCTTATCGGTCGAGCCGAGGCCGGTCGGTCCGAAGGTGTTGGACAAGATCCAGCGGCGGTGCCCGATCGTCGTCGGGTTTCCGGGATCGACCATGTAGCCGTCGACCGATGCGACGCCCGGCCCGGTGGAGATGTTGCAGCGACCGGCGGCCGTTGCGCCTTCCATGTTGTAACAAGTCCAGGTGCTCGGCGGCGTGTGCGAGAGCATGTTGTTCGCGCGCTGCATGAGCGCACAGGCTTGCGCTTGCTTGTCCATCGTCGGATCGCTCGTCACCGGCGGAAGGTCCGCGAGCCAGCGATACAGGTTCACGAGCTTGAGCGCGTTCGCGCGGCCGTTCGCCGAGATGTCGCCGTTGTTGCACGACGCGACGTCACCGCTCCACGTGCCTTCGCTGATGTCTGCGCGATCGACTTTCCAACGCGAGCACACGCCTTCTGGAGATCGATCACCGGTCGCGGGTGGCGGCGCGCCTGCGCCTGCAGCTGGTGGCGGCGCTCCCGCAACACCGGTCATCATGCCTGGAGCACCCGCTGCACCGGTGCCGGGCCGTCCTGCGACGCCGATCGGTGCAGGCGCACCCGCGGGAGGTGGCGGCGGCGGTTGAGTCGCGATCGCACCCGCCACGGCGGAGCTTCGACCTGCGGCTCCGACCGACGAACCGCCCGCCCCGGCAGAGCTCCCCGAGCCGGCGGGAAGAGTCACGACCGGCGTCCCCATCGTGGCACGGTCACGCTCGCCAGTTTGGTCGCCTCCGCCACACGCGATGGTCCAGAGCAGGCTGCCCAACACGCCCGCAGTCATTGCCGTTTTCATCCTGAAGCTCCGAACCGTTCCGCGAGGCTCGCCGCCCCACACCGTTTTCCGTGATTGCCTCCGGCGATCCGACCTGCCTTGCTCGAACTACGAGCCTAGCCGGCGAATCTGACCGATTTTGCTACAAGAGAACCGTGTCCTAGGGGGCGCACCCCGGGTCATTTGATGCACCCGACGAGGGCTCGTATTTTAGAAGGACGCTGAGCGGCATCGCTGCGACGACACGCGTCGCGGGTCTTCAGACGTGCGGATCTCGGCGCGCGCGATGATCGCCAAACGGGGTAGCGTGCGTATGTGACGACCGTGCTGCTCGATGTACCTGTTCGCGATGGCGCGCCCGCGCCGGCGATTCCCGCAGCCGATGAGCTCCCGCTCGAAGCGATTCCCGCCGGGCCCATCGCGCAAGTTCGGGCGGAACGCGTCGCGGCGCTCGACGGGTTGCGCGGACTGATGGCGTGGGCAGTCGCGCTGTATCACTTCGGCTTGCTCACGCACGCGTTTCGCGGAGCTGCCACGCTGAGCAGTGTCGTGACCGTGCTCGGACTTCACAGCGTCGAAGCGTTTTTCATGGTGAGCGGCTTTTGCCTGTTTCACCTGCACGGCGAGATGGGACGGAGCCGAACGGAGCTGCGGAGGTTCTATCTCCAGCGATTCCTACGTCTCGCGCCCGTGTTTTATCTCGTGCTCGCGCTGAACTTCGCCCTGCAGGAGCAGGCCGGGCCGCCACTGTCGTGGCACACGTTTCTCGAGAACGTCACGTTTACGTTCGGGCTGCACCACCCGAATCACGCGCTGGTCACCGGTGGTTGGTCGATCGGGCTCGAAGTGATGTTCTATGCGAGCTTCCCGTTTCTGGCCGCGCTGTTTCGATCGCCAGTTGCACTCGCGGTGGGCGCGCTTGCAGCGATCGGGCTCGCCTGGTCGTACAGCGCGAACGACGTCGAGAGCGCAGCGGATGCAGCGCGCTTCAATGCGTACGTGTTGATGCAAAACCATGCTTTTGCATTTCTGGTCGGCGGGTTGATCGCAAAACTTCGGCCGCTCGTGGTCGCCCGCATCGCCCTGCCGCTCGCGTGCGCGTTGCTCGGCACTTGCGCCGTGTTCTGGATCAGGTCGCATCCGCTCGTGATCGATCACTTCGAAGTCGTGCTCGGCCTGCGGCGTGCGCAGTACGTCGCCGCAGCTGCGCTGTGCGTCGCTCTTGCTGCCTGCACTCACGTCGCGAGCACGCGGCTGCGCGTGATGCTCGAACGCTTCGGTGAGCTCAGCTATCCGGTCTACCTGCTCCACCCGCTCGCCTGGGTGTTGTGCCGCGGATGGCTGCCGAGCGGGACGTCGCCCGCGACATGTGTCGCGGCGGCGATCCTGACCACGCTCGTGCTCGCCGTGACTACGACACGCTTTCTCGAACGGCCGGTTCGCCGTGTGTTTACGGCGGCTTGGCTCGAGAAGCGCACGTGACGCTTTTGCCGTAGACTCCGCGGCGTCATGGTTCCGTTTTCCGAAAATTCGTCGCCGCCCGCGCCCGCGTCTGCCCTCGATTCGATCGCAACCGCGGCGCTCGAAGAGATCCGAAACGCTGGCACTTACCGGCACATGCGTACATTTCGTGGCCCTCAAGGGCCGCGCATGCAGGTCGACGGACGCGACGTCGTGCACTTTGCCGGCAGCAACTATCTCGACCTCGCGCATCACCCCGCGGTGGTCGAAGCTGCGGCGCGCGCGGCGCAAGACTACGGATGTGCGGTCGGTGGCTCGCGCTTGATCTGCGGCAACACGGACCTGCACGAAGCGCTCGAAGCCGAACTCGCCGATCACCTCGGCCTCGCAGCCGCGCTCACGTTCAGCTCCGGGTACATGGCGAACCTCGGCGTCGTGCCATGCCTCGTGCGGGTGGGCGATCTCGTGCTTTCCGATTCACTCAATCACGCCTCGATCGTCGATGCATGTCGGCTGTCGAAAGCAGAGATTATAGTGTTTCCTCACGGCGACGTCGCGCGACTCACCGAGCTGCTGCGAGCCGCGCGCGATGCCGGCCCGCGTGGGCGCCGAATTTTGCTCGTACTCGACGGCGTCTACAGCATGGACGGCGACATCGCTCCGGTCGCTGCGATGACGCAGGTGGCGCGCGAGTACGGCGCGCTGACGGTTCTGGATGACGCGCACGGGTTCGGAACACTCGGCGCGCGCGGACGTGGTGCCGCCGAGCTGACTGCAGCGGAGAGCGGCGTCGACGTCTACGTCGGAACGCTCGGCAAAGCGCTCGGCTCGTTCGGAGCGTTCGTCGCCGGTTCGGCACGCCTGCGCGAGCTGCTGATCAACGGTGCGCGGACGTTCATTTTTACGTGCGGGCTGGCAGCGCCGCAGATCGCGGCTGCGCGCGCCGGGCTCGCGATCGTGCGAAGTGAACCCGAGCGCCGTTCACTGCTGCAAGCGAACGCGTCGCTCTTGCGAGCTGAGCTCGCCTCGCACGGCGTCGACACGCGACCGAGTGCGACCCAGATCGTTCCGGTGATCGTCGGCGAGAACGCGCGCACGATGGAAGTGTGCGAACGGTTGCTCGCTCGTGGCTTTTACGCGCAAGGCATTCGCTACCCTTCGGTGCCGGACGGCACCGCGCGATTGCGCTTGACCGTCATGAGTAGTCACGACGCGCAGGACATTCGTGGGCTCGCGCAAGCAGTGGCTGAAGAACTACAGCGCTAGTCAGCACCAGGCGTGGGCCCTTGCCAGGCCTTTTTTCGCGATCACTATATGCCTTGACAGGCATATGCCTGGTGGGACATAGACAGAGTGGTGCTGAATGTTTTCGAAGTGATCGCCGAACCGAATCGGCGGCGGATCTTGGACCTACTGTACGCGGACGCGCGCTCCGTCGGGGAGCTCGTGGATGCGCTCGGTATGAATCAACCGGCGGTGTCGAAGCACCTGCGGGTGCTCAAAGCTGCGCGCATGGTCGATGTCGAAGTCGACGCGCAGCGCCGGGTGTACCGGCTGCGAGCAGAACCGCTGCGCGAACTCGAGGCATGGCTCCAGCCGTACCGGCGCTTTTGGAGCAAGCGGCTCGACTCACTCGGCGAGCACCTCGATCGAATGCCCGACTCAGCACCCCGACCAAAGAAGAGGAGGAAACGGTCATGAGCGAACACGGAACCATCGAGCACCAGAAGGACGGCAGCTATCAGCTGCGCTACGAGCGTCACTACCCTCACCCGCCGGAGAAAGTCTGGCGCGCACTGATCGAGCCAGCCGAGCTGAAACATTGGTTTCCTGCCGCGATCGAAGGCGAGCGCAAGCAAGGTGCAAAGCTTCGGTTCGTGTTCGAGGGCGAAGCTGGCCCGGTGACCGAAGGCGTCATGCGCGTGTTCGATCCGCCGCACGTGCTCGAGTTCACATGGATCGACGATGTGTTGCGCTTCGAGCTCAGTGCGGCTCGAGGCGGTTGCAAACTCGTGTTCAGCACCACGATCCCGGAGCGCGTGACTGCACCGCGCGACGCAGCAGGCTGGCACAAGTGTCTCGATAACCTCGCGGACCGGCTCGGAGCAAAGCCCGACGAAGCCGCTTGGATCGACCTGTACCGCGCCTATGCGTCCGAGTTCGGGCCGAGCGACTATCCCGCATTCGTGAAGCGCGCGGGGATCGTCGTGCGGGATGCGATGCAGACGCGAGGGTTGGACGGTGTCGCGTTCGCGGGTCATGGCGACTCGCGCATCGAGCTGCTCCGCGCGAGCGAAGCTGCCGAGACGCCGAAACACGCAGCCGAACCGAACGAATACGTGCTCGTACTCGAGGGCCGCTATGAGCTGCAGCTGGGCGGTGGCCAGATCGTGCTCGAACGCGGGATGGAGTTCGCGTTTCCCGAAGGCTTCTCGATCACAGGCAAAATCAGCGCGGGCACGCGTGTGCTGCGCGCGGTGAGTGGATCGACGCCGAAGTAAGCTAGCGACTACCTACGGCGGGCAGCTCTAGCGATTGGTTAGCTCGACGCGCCGCACCGCCTGCTATTCTTCAACTCGTGACGCCACGGGGGCCACGCGAAGAGCGTTACACGATCGAGTCAGAGCTCGGTCGCGGCGGGATGGGCGTCGTGTTCGCGGCGTTCGACAACCTGCGCCAGCATCCCGTCGCACTGAAGCGGCTCGCGACAGCGCGTTTCACAACAGACAGCGAGCTCGAGCGAGCCACCACGCTCTTCGAGCACGAATACCACACACTCAGCCAGCTCGCGCACCCGCACGTGATCTCCGTATTCGACTACGGGATCGATGCAGAGGGCCCATTCTATACGATGGAGCGGTTGCGCGGAGAGAGCTTGCGCGCACGTGCGCCGCTTCACTGGCGCGAAGCGGCGCGCATCGTTCGCGACGTCGCGTCGGCACTCGCGATCGTGCACTCACGGCGCCTCGTCCATCGGGACGTGACGCCGCAGAACATCTACTACGCAGCTGATAGCGGCGCGAAGTTGTTCGACTTTGGTGCGATGATCTCGATGGGTGTCGCCAAGCAGCTGGTTGGCACGCCCTCGTTTGTCGCCCCCGAGTGTTTGAAGTCGCAGCCGCTCGATGGGCAGACCGACCTGTTCGCGCTCGGGGCGTGTCTGTACTACGCACTCTCCGGGCGCAACGCCTATCCCGCGCGCGGCATCGACGCGCTGGCACGCGCGTGGGAGACGCCACCGCCGCCGCTCTCCCGGTTCGGCGCAGACATTCCGGAGGCGCTCGAAGCGCTCGTCGAGTCGCTCTTGTCGATCGCACCGTCCGGTCGGCCGCGGACGGCGGCGGACGTCTACGAACGGTTGACGAGCATCGCGGACCTGCCGCGTTCGGAATCTTCGGACGTCGTTCGCGCGTACGTCACGAAACCCGCGCTCGTAGCGCGCGAACGCGAGCTGGAGCAGTTGCGTAAGCGAGTGCAGCGCGCAGCGAAAGGCCGCGGCAACGCGGTGATCATCGCGAGCTCCGCCGGCTTGGGTCGCACGCGATTGCTCGATGCGAGCGTTCTAGAAGCGCAGCTCGCAGGCCTGCGCGTCGCGCGTGCCGACGCATCGGATTCACAGACCGGCTGGTTCGGGGCGGTCCGCCGCGCGCTGCAGAGCTTGCAAGAGACGGGGTTGGACGTCACGGAAGCACTGCAGAAGCGCGAGCTCGACGCGGTACTGGCGAAAAACCCGGAGGCTCCGCTTTCCACCGAGCAACGCGACCGGATCTTGCGCGAGCTGCCGAGCGTGCTCATCGAGCTGTCGCAGAACATTCCGCTCGCGATCGCCGTCGATGATCTGCAAGCGATCGATGAACCGTCGCTCGCGGTGCTGGCGAGCCTGGCCGCGCAGGCCCGTGGCCACGCGATCGCGATCATCGCGACGCTCGACTTAAATTCACGGCGACAGACCGCGGCGTTGCGGCTGCTCGGGGAGTCGTCGCGCCATCTGACGCTGCAGCCGCTCGACCTAGATCAGAGCCGCTCATTATTGTCTTCAGTGTTCGGTGACGCGCCGAACCTCGAAGTGTTCGCGCTGTTGTGTCACCGGCGCTGTTTGGGCAACCCGCGGCGCTTGATGGAGAGCGCACAAACCGCGATCGACGCGAAGCTCGCGCGTTACGAAGGCGGCGGCTGGGCGATCACGAGCGACACGAGCGCGATCGCCGCAACGCTCGATCGCAACACGGATATCGAACAGCAACTCGCCGCGCTGTCTCCCAACGCGGTCGAGCTGCTCGAGGCGATGGCGTGCGATCGCGAGGGGATCCTCGGCTTCGTCGACTATCCCTTTCTGACCGAACACGGCGATAGCGCACGTATGCACCGAGCCCTGAACGAGCTCGTCGATGCGGGCTGGTTGATGATTCACGGTGACCGCGCGCGGTTCCGGCGCGACGATCAGCAGGCGTTGGTCGAGGCACGCGTGCCCGCGGCGCGCGCTCGCGCCATGCACGGCCGCATCGCTCGCCGCTGCTCGAAGCCAGGACTCGAACCGGTCTACGCGGCGTCCCACTTCATCAAAGCCGGTGAGCTGGCGCTCTCGCTCGAGCCGATGGACGAGATGTCCCGCTACGTCGAAGCGCATTCATCGTCCGACATCGTACGCAGCTCGATCACGATGGAGACGCTGCAGTTGTTCAGCGAGATGCCGGACATGCCCGGGGCGCATCCAGGCGCGCGAGGAAACTACGCAGCAGCCCTCGTCGTGAACTCGACATACCAAGGTCTTCCCGAGCGTGCGGCGCCTTGGATCGAGCGCGCGTTCGCCGAGATCACGCGGTTCAGCGGCGTGTCGGACTACGTCGAGCTGAGCGCACTTCCCGAAGCCGAGCGTTTGAGTCAGGCGCTCGCACGCGCAAACGAACGCTGTCAGTCGCCCGGGTTCGGTGGGCTCGACTTGCTACGCGCCTTGCGGCGTCAAACTCAACTCTGTCTGACCACGGGTGTGTGCGCGAACTTTCTGGCGGACACGAGTCTGCTCGATCCGATCCCCGACCTCCGTCCGTACGCACCGCTCTCGCCGGCCCTCGCAATTGCGGCGCAGGTGCTCGATGGCTTGTCCAAGCAAGCGCGCGGGCAGAGCTGGCTCGCGTGGGACGTGTTCGACCAAGTGCACGCATGGGTGTTCTCAGAGGCCGCGGAGGCAATCGATGGGCTCACGCGGATTGCGTTGCGCGTCGCCTCGCTCGGCTACTTGTGTACGCTCGAGACGGAACACGCGAGCCCCAAAGCG
>DASRXR010000307.1:0-8034 GCA_035687405.1 Polyangiales bacterium | reverse complement strand
GCTCAGGCGGGTGACCGTGCCGAAGCGCGCAACGCGAGCCTGCACCTGGTCTCGGTACTCGACGACTCGGGCGAGTCGGACCGCGCGCGCGACGTGCTCGCGGAGTGGGCGGACGAAGCCGCGGACGACACCGAAGTGCTGCGTGCGCTCCGCAGTCGCGACACGCTCGCGCAGCGCTGGGCGGACGTCGCAGCCATCTGCATGCGGCTGATGGATGTCGAGCAAGGCGATGCCCGCATCGAAGCGGCGCTCGGGCTTGCTGACGCATGCGAAAAACTCGGACAGCCGGGCGATGCGTTGCCAGCACTTCAGCGCGTTCACGAAGATGCGCCCGACTCACTCGAGCTTCGCCAGCGCCTGCGCGCGCTCTACGAACAACTGGGTTTCAAGCGTGAGCTAGCGCTGCTCATCACGGGAGATGCCGAGCTCGAAAGCGATGCGGGAGACAAGCTCGGGTTGCTGCTCCGCGCGGCAGAGCTGTTCCTGGAGATCGGCGAGGCGGAGATGGCGAGTCACCCGCTGAGCCGTGCGTTGCAATTGTCGCCGGATGACGACCGAACGCGTCTGATGTTGGTCGATTTGCACTTGTCGCTCGGTCGAGTCGACGAGGCGGCAGCGATCGTGGAGCCGATCGTCGGCAACGCGAAGCGCAAGCGTTCACCCGAGCTGGCGATGTTTCAGCAGCGCATGGCGCGGATCAGCGCGCAGCGTGGCGACCAAGCTTCGCAGCTGCGCTGGTTGAACACGGCGCTCGAAACCGATCGCAAGAGCGGCGAGGTCGCGTCCGAGCTCGCCGAAGCTTCGATGGCCATCGAGGATTACGACACCGCGATGAAGGCGTTGCGGACGCTGACGATGATGGAAGACCCGCGACCGATCACGCGTGCTCTCGCGTTTTTGAAGCAGGCGCAGATTGCGGTCGTGCGCGGCGACGTCCAGCGGGCCCAGCACTGGGCAAGAAAAGCCAAGTCGCTCGATGAAAATCTCATTGAGGTCGACGAGTTTCTTGCCAAAATAGGTGGGTAGGCCGGCGCGCGTTTCAGTTACGCGCCGGTCCGGGGGAGCAATTGCAGTCAATTTCGCGGGAATCGGCGGGGCGTCGCCGACTCAGGACGGGCGATTCGTCGGCGATCCCGGGGCGTTTCGTAGGCTGTCAGGAACCGCATCGATTGTGGTATGGTCCCGGCCCCTTACGACTTCGACCTTACAGGCGCCCCTGTTCAGCTGTGCGAAAAGAGTGTACAGTCCCAAATGGAGGCAGCTCCATACAGCTCAGAGCCGCGCCCGCTCGCGGCCAGGGACTTAGCGGGCTTGTCCAGAAGAAGAGAAGCGGAAAGGACCGACGGCGATGAAGGTTGTTTGTGAGAGTTGCCAGGCCAAGTACCAAGTTCCCGACGAGCGAGTCGCGGGAAAGAAACTGAAGATTCGGTGTAAGCGTTGTGGGGCCACCGTGCTGATTCGGGGAGACCTGGCGGCGGTAGGGCTCGCAGACGGCGTTGCACCTGGAGTCGACTCCTCGGAGCTGTCTCAGGCTGCTCCCGCGGCGGAGCTCGAGTGGCACGCGAGTATCGAGGGCCAGAGTTACGGCCCGTTCGATACGAGCACCTTGCTGCGCTGGCTCGACGCCCAACCGGGCGGGTGGGAAGCGCATGTTTGGCGTGATGGTTTCACCGATTGGGTGGAGGTTCGGGCGTGTCCTGAGCTGATGGCGGCTGCGCCTTCGGTCGGGGTGCAGAGCGAGCCTGCTCCAGTCGCGAGCGAGTCGGATTTCGCTGCTGCGAACGGCCACGATGGCCACGATGGCCACGACGACGACGGCGAAGAAGAAGAAGGTCCAACGCGCACGTTCGCGCCCGAAGACGTCGGCGTGACGCGGCGCCCGAAGACTCTGACGGGTGCGCAGAGCCCAGATGATTTGCGGGCTCGTCCTTCGGCGATTCGTACGCGTTCGAGTCCGGCGATCGCGGCTGCTCCGGCGGCAGCGGTCGGGGGCGGCTGGTCGGGTGGTGCGTCGGCTTCGCCGCGCGTCACGGCGGCGCAGGCGATGACCGGTGAGCGGCATGAGGACTCGGTCTTGTTCTCGACCTCGAACTTGCAACAGGTCGCGATGACGACGAGTCAGCCCGGCTACAGCTCGGTCAATCCGGGCTTTGCGAGTGGCGAGGCGTCGGGTCTGATCGACATTCGTGCACTGGCTTCGCTCGCGAAGCAGAGCGCGCCGCAGATTGCGCCTGGGGCGGCATACGATCGCTACCGTGCCGACGACGATTCGCGCATGGCGGTGATGAATCAGACGGGCGCGTTCAATCGCGTCGACAGTCTCGCGCCGGTATCGACGACGAGCTCGAGCAGCAGTGCCGCGGTTCCGCTCGCGATCCTCGGTGGCTTTGCGTTGGTTGCGGCTGCCGCCTTTGCGGCGATCTTGATCACGCGTGAAGCGAAGCAGCCCGAGGCCGCTTCGATTCCGGTCGTGCCGGATACTGCGATTGCCGCGGCAGCGCAGCCGACGGTCACGCCCGAGCCGCCGCCAGCTGCTGCTGCGCCCGAGCCCGCCGCCGAAGAAAAGGCGGCCGAACCGACGCCGGCCGAGCCGGAGAGCGACGCGCTCGCGAACGGCAAGGCTGCGAAGCGCCCGCGCTCGGCGCGCACCGCTTCGGAGGAGAAGTCGAAGGACACGATCCCCGCTGAGAAGGCGAAGCCGAAGAAGGAGAAGGAGTCGTCAGCGCCGCCTTCTTCCGACGAGGTGATGCTCGCTGCGAAGCCTGCGAAGCCCGAGAAGGTTGCGGAGCCCGAGCCGCCGCCGGCGAAGCACGACACGAAGCACAGCGGCAACTCCGACATCGACGACTTGCTCGGTGGCACGAGCAAGCCTGCGGCCAAGACTGCATCGAAGAGCCGGTCGATCGACGACTTGCTCGATGGTGCGGGCGACAAGCCAGTGGCGAAGAAGGAGCCGGCTCCGGCGCCTGCTGCTGCCCCTGCGGCTTCGGCAGCTGCGAGCGATGCGGACGACATGCCGCCTTCGCCGTCGCGTGACGAGGTGCTCGCGGCGATGCGTGGAGTCGAGCCGGCAGTGCGTGCGTGCGCGACCGGCTCCGAAAAGGGCATGGCCGAGGTGCAGATCACGGTTTCCGGTACGACCGGTCGCGTGACGAACGCGACGGTGACGGGCATCACCGGTGAAGTCGGTTCGTGCATCGCGAGGGCTGCGAGGAATGCGAAGTTCCCGAAGTTCTCGAAGCCGAACTTCCAGGTGAAGTACCCGTACCGTTTTCAGTGATGTGAACTGAGCTGCGAGGCTCGCGAGTACAGCAAGGCCCGGCTGCGGTAACGCAGACCGGGCCTTCTGCTTTTGACCGAGACACCGCCGATTGAAGACTCATCCGGCGCGCTTCGGGTCGTCGCGCTTCGGCCATTTCACTTGTAGGTGCTCCGGCGCTAGGGTGTTGCCGGCGCTGCCAAGGAGCTCTCATGAGTGCCGGACCTCTGAGTGATCTGCGTGTTCTCGATCTGTCTCGCGTTCTCGCCGGGCCTTACGTCGGGCGCTTGCTCGCGGATCTCGGAGCCGAGGTCGTCAAAGTCGAACCACCCGAAGGCGACGTGACTCGCAACTGGGGCCGCGTCATCGCCGGCCTGTCTGGCTATTACACACAACAAAACGTCGGTAAGCAGGGCATCTGCATCGACCTTCGAAGAGACGGCGCCCCGCAACTCGTGCGGCGCTTGGCCTCGCGCGCCGACATCTTGGTCGAGAATTTTCGGCCGGGTGTGCTCAAACAATACGGGCTCTCGTACGAAGAGCTCGCCCCAGACAATCCGCGGCTTTTGATGTTGTCGATCAGCGGCTACGGGCAAGCGGGCCCCGAGGCTCAACGCGCGGCATACGCCTCTGTGATTCACGCGGAGTCGGGCGTCGTCCACCGCCAAGCCGCGATCGACGGAGTGCAGCCCGTCGATCCGCACATTTCGATCGCGGATACCAACGCGGGTCTGCACGGCCTCGTCGGAATTCTCGCGGCGCTTCACGGGCGCGATCGGACGGGGCGCGGCCAGCACCTCGACGTCGCAATGCTCGACGCCATGCTCGCAACCGACGACCAATTGCACCTGGCGCTCGACGACATGCCGATGCGGCACAACCAGGTCAACGAGATCTGGGAAGTCTCATTCGGCCAAGTCACGATCGCGGGCGACTTTCGCTGGATCTGGCGCCAGCTCTCCGAGTCCGCCGGTCTCGTCGACCCGACACCTGCCGGCGCACCGCTCGAGCAGAAGATCTCGCTTCGTCGCGAGACCGTCCGCAACTACCTGCGGTCGCTGCCGGATCGTGTGAGTGTGTTCGGTGCGCTCGAGCGCGCCGATCTCGCGTTCGGCGAAGTGCGGTCGTCGCAAGCCGCACTGATGTCCGAGACCGCACGCGTGCGTGGCACGGTAGTGCCCGTCGACGATCGCGCGGGCGGAATGCGGCGCGTGATTCAATCGCCGTATCGGTTCTCTGCGAGTAAGACCGGCGCTGGACTGCGCGCCCCGTATCGCGGGGAGCACAATCACGATGTACTCGAGCGTTGGCTCGAGCTTCGAGGCGACGAGATCGCGAAGCTAGAGCACGAGGGCGTGCTGCTCCGCGAGGAAGTCCCGCGCTGACTGCGCCGCCGTGGGCTGCATCAGAGTAATTGCTCGATTGCTGAAAGTATCACGGCGTTGAAACCGAGCGTGGTGACGATCTCCGAGAGCGGTAGCCAGACGACGCCTTCGTGATAGTTCGCGTCGTTCACGGGTGACGGTTCGGCGTCGGGCTCGAGCAGCTGACCGCGGAAAAAATGCGTGACGATCTGTCGCGGCTCGCCATCCCATTCGTAGGGATAGTGGGCCACCAGCTCGCTCTCGACGTCCGCGCGAATGCGGTAGCCCGTCTCCTCGAGCGCCTCGCGTTCGGCGGCAACTGCCGGTGTTTCGCCAACTTCGATTGCGCCGCCCGGCACGAATAGGCGTGCGACTCGCGTGCTCGGATCGCGCATGCGAACGCAGAGCAGCTGTGCTCGGTGCACACACACCATGGAGGCGCGAATCCGAAGTTTTCCAGGTTTAGTGTCTGGCTCGGTCGGTGTCATGTAGGAGTCCGACCTCCGGTTGTCGCACGCTCTCACATCAGAGAGACATCATCCTGCGCCTGTCGCTCGCCCAGTAGGTGTGGGACGTGCTAAAGCCGAGGAGCGCATGACGGATACCGGGGTTCGTAGATTCTTGGAGCTCGTGTCTCGAGAGCTGGGCGCCGATGATGTGCGCGCGGAGCTTGGCGGCCGCGACCCAACATCGGAAAACCTAGTCTGGAAGATGATTCCGGGTGGGTTCAGGATCGTAGCGATCTTCGATAAGCCGCCCGAGGACCGACAGGCTGCGCAGCTGCGGCTCGACCGCATGGCCGACACGTTCGCGCACACGCTCAGCGAGCTCAATTCGCCCGCGGCGCGTAGTGCCACGGCGTTGCCGGCGCGGCGCCTCGACGACGCTCTCGAAGCGCTACGGGCGCGGACGGGTGCGGTTTCGATCGTCGTTATCGATGGCCAGTCGCCGGTGCTCTGGGGCAGTTCCGAGCCGGGTCACGAGCTGATCAACGTCGATGACCTAGCCAGAATAGGTGCCGCGCTCGCGGTCGCTCGCGATCGTGGTCTGACGCTCGATCAGCTCGCGCTGCAGGATGCGGATGCGCTGATCAACGCGTTACGTAAGCGCGGCATCGAGCGCGCGCACGAAGAGCTCTTGTCGATGCTCGTCACCCGCGACTCGGACGAGTCTTCGGCGCGGCATCGTTTGCTGACGACGCTGGCGATCGCGTCCGTGCGCCAGAAGATGCATCGTGGCGAGCACGTGCGGAGCATTCACCACGAGCCGCAGTACGGTTACATCGCGCGTGGCTTCGCGAACATCTACCAGATCATTGCGGTATTCGAAGGGCCGTTCTCGGAGCTGCACGTCGAGTCCGCGATCCTTCACGTGCTGCCCGGAATCGAAGAACTGTTGTTTGCGTTGCCCCCGGTGGACCCACCGCCGAGCAAAGGCCAAGTCATTCGCTTGCGGCCGCGCTGAGCGGCAGAGCTCAGGTGCTCGTATGCCCAGCCGCGGTCGTAACAGGCCGCGACAGGGGCTGACCGATCGCGCGGTTGAATCCGCGCTGAGTCGGGCCGCATCGCGCGGTACAACGGCTTCGTGAAGAAGCTGTTCGCGCTCGTGTTCGGCTGCGGGCTCGCCCTGCTGATCTGCGAACTCGCGTTGCGGGTGATCGGATACCCGGGCGACCACGAGCGCGAGCGCAGCGTGTTCGACCCGCGATATGGCACCGTGCCGCGCGACAGTTGGATTTGGAGTTTCGACATCGACCCGGCGAAGCACCAAGCGGTCGACCTGCGCGGGCAGCTCATCCCACTCGCGAAACCGGTGGGCGAGACGCGCGTGTTGTTCGTCGGTGATTCGGCGACCGAAGGCGCACTAGTCGGATTGGAAAACAGCTTTCCAAACCAGTTCGCTGCGCGGTTGAAAGCGACGGACCCCGTGCGCGAAGTGCGGGTGATCAACGCGGGCGTGTGGGGCATGACGACGATCGACGAGTACCACTTGCTGAAAGACAAGTTGTTGCTGCTGAAGCCGGATGTGGTGGTGATCGGGTTGTTCATGTCCAATGACATCAACTTCAATCTCGGTCACCGCGAGCGTCAGTTGCGTTCATCGACGACATTTGAAGTGTGGCGAAGCCACAGCGCGCTGGTGCACTTCGTGAGCTTGAGATTGTTGGCGTTTGGCGCGAGGTCGCAGCGTTCGGCAGCGGACTGGGTGCCGCTTCCAGCGGTATTGAAGGACCAGCGCGGTTTGCACATGTTGAGTTACCCCGAGGGCGAGTTGGCGACGTACGTTGTGCCGCAGTCGGTGGAGATCGATCACGCGTACGAAGTCTTGAGGCAAGTCTTCAGCGACTTCATAGAGCTCGGTCGCGAGCACGCTTTCAAGGTGAAGGTGTTGCTCGTGCCATCGCCGTCGCGAGTGTTGTCGAAGCTCGCGATTTTGCATTACCCGAACCTGTTGTCGGAGTTGCGAGCGCAGGGCGTCGTGGTCGATCCGAGCACGATCGACGTCGACGAGCCGACGCGGCGCGTGCTCGAAGTCTGCGCGGGCTTGAATCTAACCTGTATGGATCCGACGCTCCGTTTGCAGCATCTGGGTGCGAGAGCATTCTTTCCAACGGACGAGCATCCAACGGTCGAAGGTCATCGAGAGCTGGCATCCGAGTTGCTCGCGCACTAATGCAGGTGGCGCCGAAGCCGCTCGTCAGCGTCGAAGCCTACGCGTCCGGCGTTGTCACGACGCGCCAGGTGCGTCTGTTGTGCCGCGTAGATCCACCCGTTACAGACCTGAAGTATCCTCGCGAATTGCGCGCGGTAACTTAACGATTTTCGAGCAGTTACGAGTTCGCAGCTCCAAAGCGCAAGGATTCATCCAGACGCGACTGGCCTGGATGCAGCGTTGGATGTGTTCGCGACCGAAGTCGCGCTCGGCCATCAAAGCATTGTGCGCACGACAGAACAGGACGATGTTTTTCTCGGTCGGAGGTCCGCCGAAGCCAAATGCTTGGACGTGATGGAACTCGAGACGACTTCGCGCACACCACCGTTCACCGGTTGGACTCACGAAACGGCATTGGCCTCTGTCGCGCACGTACACGCGACGCTTAATCGTATTAGGAATATGTCGTGAGTTCGGCTTCGAAGTCGGAGCGGTGTCCGACGAACGGCGCGGCTTATCGGTTTGCGCGTAGAGTTGCTTTTTGCGTTCGGACACGAGCAGCACGAGCGCGCGTTCGACGAGCACCTCGATATCGCCGTTGGGTAGCTGATTGCGAAACAGGTCTTGGGCCTCCTGCAGCAAATCATGCACGCGTTGGCCCGCGGTGAAGTGAATCTTGTAGCGACCTTCGCTGAGCGGTAGCGCGGGTTCGCGATTGGAAGGGTATGCGACTGGCGAAACGAGCAGCGGCTGTTCGGT
>DASRXR010000306.1:0-16815 GCA_035687405.1 Polyangiales bacterium | reverse complement strand
GTGCTGTCGTGCAAGCGAGCGCGGTGCACTTGGCCGATCGACGCGCTCGCCATTGGCTCGGCCTCGAACTCGGCGAACGCGCGCTCGAGGCTTAGGCCAAGCTCGCTCTCGATCACTGGTTTCACCTTCGAGAACGGCGAGCTCGGCGTCCCAGTGCGGAGGCCACTCAGGACGCGTTCGTACGTCTCGCGCTGCTCGTCGGGTACGAGCCCGTCGACGTAGCTCGCCATTTGTCCGACCTTTGCGGCGAGTCCGCGCAAATTGCCGAGGAGGTCGAGCGCTTGCTCTGCGGCTGCGGTGCCATCGCCGCCACCGAGCATGGCGAAACCTGAACGAGCGCCGACGCGAGCAACGCGACTCAGGCGGGCCCACCGCCCAATGGGTACATCTCGGTCGCGACTCATCCGAACCTGATATGTGAGGTCAGTCGTGTAAGAAGTCGAGCCTGTCTTGTGCGTGACAAAACGCGACGGCTTACGTCACAGGTGCCTCGCCCACGGTGTGCGTGCTAAGGCTGCGACACCGTGTTGGTACGTACGCGTCCTGAGTGGGCATTTTTTGCAGCGCTGTCTCGTGCCGCGCCGGGGCTCGCGTTTGCCTGGTGGTCGCTGCTTCTGCTGCGCGGTGTTTTGCCCGCGATGCTCGGCGTGGTGAGTGGCGTGCTGATCGCCGCGGTCACGCGTGGTGAGGACCTGGCGCTGCCGCTCGTGCTGACGGGTGTCTCGTTCGTGCTGCTACAGGTCCTGACGCCGATTCATCAAGCGCTCGGCACCAATCTCGGGCGGCAAACGGCTGCGTATTTTTACGACGAGCTGACGTATGGCTGCGTGCGGCCGCCCGGGCTGGGACATCTCGAAAACACGGAGCTCGCGAAAGACCTCACGGTCGCGCGCGACTTCGACATGGGCATGAGTGGGCCGCCGTTGTCGATCTCGATGGATTTCATCGCGAGCGGTCTCGTGCTGCTCGTCGCGGGGGCTGCGTCGGCCCTGTTGTTGTTCGGCTTTGCGTGGTGGGCACCGCTTCTGCTGACCGCAGCCTGGGCATCGACGCATTGGTTGCTGCGGGAGAGTGCAGTCTGGCGTGATCGCGAGACCGATGAAGTTCGCACTGCACAGCAGCATGCGGACTACGCGTATCGGCTCGCAGTCGATCCACCCGCGTCCAAAGAGCTGCGTTTGTTCGGTCTCGCGGATTGGGTGATCGAGCGCTTCGTCTCCCGCCGCAAGCAACTCCATGAGCTGCGCTGGCAAGCGACGAAGCTGCGCGAGAAGCCGCTGGTGATCGCACTCGCGGTCGTGCTCGGAGCCAACCTGCTCGTGTTCTGGCAGCTCGCGGTGCAACTCTCTTCCGGGAAACTCGAGCTCGCTCGCGCGGCTGTGTTTCTGCAAGCAGCGGTCGGTGTGAGTGCGCTCGCGTTCGGTGGGCTCAGTTGGGCGCTCGATGGTGCGTCCGCTCCTGCAGCCGCAATCGCGCGGCTGGGAGCGGCGCTGTCGCGTGCGGGTGCGCTCCCGGCGGGTACACGTGCCGCGGAGCAGCTGCCCGCGCGCGAGATTCGGTTTCGTGACGTCACGTTTCGCTACGAGGGCAGCGAGCGGCCGGTGCTGTCGCACTTCGATCTCACGATTCCGGCCGGAACTTCGCTTGCGATCGTCGGCGTGAATGGTGCGGGCAAGACGACGCTCGCGAAGCTGCTCTGCCGGCTCTACGATCCCGAAGCGGGCGTGATCGAAGTCGATGGCGTCGATCTGCGGGAGCTCGCGATCGATGCGTGGCGCGCCCGCCTGACGGCAGTCTTTCAAGATTTCATGCGGCTCGAGCTACCGCTTCGCGACAATGTGGCTCCAGCGGGCGCACCCGACGATGTGATCGTCGCGGCGCTGCGAGACGCCGGTGCGGAGAAGCTTGCGTCGCTCGACACCGTCCTCGCTCGCGGCTACGAGGGTGGCACGGACTTGTCTGGTGGGCAGTGGCAGCGCGTTGCGCTCGCGCGGGCGTTGTGTGCGGTGCGCCTCGGTGCGGGCGTCGTGTTGCTCGACGAACCCACGGCCCAGCTCGACGTGCGCGGCGAAGCGGAGATCTTCGACCGCGTCCTGACTGCGACGCGTCACTGCACGACGATTTTGGTGTCGCATCGGTTCTCGACGGTGCGCAAAGCCGACCGGATCTGCGTGCTCGAGGCGGGCTCGGTCGTGGAGCTCGGCACACACGAGGAGTTGATGGCACTAGGCGGGCGCTATCGCAGAATGTTCGAGCTTCAAGCGGCGCGGTTCGTCGAGGTCGATGAGCACGGGCAGGAAGTGCAGCACGATGCTCTCGCCTGATCCGGCGCCCGATTTGCCGCCTGCGCTCTCGTCGCTCTTGCGCACGCTCCGATTTGGTTATCGCGTCGAGCCGCGGCTGCTCGTCTGGTCGTTGATCATGGTGTTGTTCACTGCGATCCCAGACGCGTTGGTTGCGCTGTGGTTGAAGTGGTTGACGGATGGCGTGCAGAGCGGGCAACGCACGACGATCCTGGTTGCGTCGCTCGGGCTCGCGTGTTCCGCGACCTTGACTTGGCACTTGGGTGTGGTGCTCGAACGGGCGGATCGGCGGTTTCGTGATCGTGTCTCGATCGCGTTCGAAGCACATGTTGCGCGGTTGCTCGCCTCGGTTGCGACCGTCGAACATCACGAGCGAACGACGTACGTGGATCGGTTGCAGGTGTTGCGCGATCACGTGTTTGCGCTCGACCACTTGTTCGCGTCGATGTTCACGACGTTGGGTTGGGCGCTGCGCCTCGCGATTACGCTAGCGCTGCTGGCGACGATTCATCCTGCGCTGTTGCTGCTTGTGGTGTTTGCCGTGCCGACCTTGCTGGTCGCGACGAAGCGGCCGGAGATCGAGCGCGTCATCGAAGAGCGTGCAGCGCCGAACCAGCGGCTTGCGCGGCACTTGTTCCTGCAGGACACGACGGCGTCGCCGGCGAAAGAAGTCCGCGTGTTGCGCATCGGCGAGCAGCTCGCGCGTGAACGTCGTGCGGCGGCCGACCGGTGGTATGCGGCCGTGTCTCGGGCGACGTGGCATAGCGCGCTGTGGCATGCCTTGGCCTGGTCGATCTTTGGCGCTGCGTTTACCGGTGCGGTCGTGTTTGTGGCGATCGGCATGCGCGGAAGTCCGGGTGCGGTGCTGTTGGTGGTCGTGGCGGGTGCTCGCTTGTCGCAGTACGTCGGTGCGGTGGTTGGCGAGCTCGGTTTCCTGCGTGGCATTTGGCTCGATTCGGGTCGGCGGCTCGCGTGGCTCGAGGACTATGCGGAGCGCTTGGCGCGGCATCGCGACGTGGCTGTGCCTGAGAGGATCGAGCGTGGCATCGAGCTCTCGCATGTGTCGTTTTGTTATCCGGGCACTGACAAGCTCGTGCTCGACGATGTGAGCGTCCTGCTGCCGGCGGGTTCAGTCGTCGCGGTCGTCGGCGAAAACGGTGCGGGGAAGAGCACGCTCGTGAAGCTGTTGTGCGGGATGTATGTGCCGGACAGCGGGCGGATCGAGATCGATGGTATTTCGCTCGACACCTTACCCGTCGTGAAGTGGCGAGAGCGCCTCGCGGGTGCGTTTCAGGATTTCTTTCGCTTCGAGTTTCAAGCCCAGAGGACGGTCGGTTTGGGTGAGTTGTCGCAGCTCGATGAACGGCCGGCGGCGGAGCGTGCGGTCGGGCGTGCGGGTGCAGACGACGTGATCACTCAGTTGCCGAGCGGTCTCGACACGCAGCTCGGTCCGCGTTGGGACAAGGGTCAGGAATTGAGTTTCGGTCAGTGGCAGAAGCTCGCGCTTGCGCGCGGGTTGATGCGTGAGGGGCCGTTGTTGTTGATCTTGGATGAGCCGACGGCGGCGCTAGATGCGGAGACAGAGCACGCGTTGTTCGCGAGGTTTGCGGAGGCGTCGAAGACGGTTGCAGCGAATGGCCGCGTGACGGTGCTCGTATCGCATCGCTTCTCGACGGTGCGGATGGCGGATCGCATCGTAGTGATGGATGGCGCGAAGGTGGTGGAGGTCGGCGCGCACGAAGAGTTGCTGGCGAAGGGTGGGCCGTACTCGGAGTTGTATGCGATTCAGGCGCAGGCGTTTCGGTAGGGTTGGTGGGCGCGGTGGTGGGGTGGGCTTGCACATGCGTGGTCTGCGGCTGCGATCGACGTGCAGATGCGTGGTGTGCAGCCGCGCTCAAGACGCTCTCTAGACAGTGGGCGTGAGCGCGACCGAGCTGAATAGGACTTCGCGCATAGTCGAATCGGTGAGCGTGATCGCGTCGTAGCCGATAAGGGGCGCACTTGCGTTCGGGTGCTGTGCCGATGCCTCGACGCCTGATTGAGCGTCGCCTCGGGCCGAGCTTTGCGCGCAGCGGCATTGCTGCACGCCGAATGGCTCTCGGGCGCGTGATCACAGTGACGCCTTCTGCGAGCTTAGCGGCCGCGCTTCGCTCATTGGGCTCCGCCCAAACCCGAGGCTGACGCGGGTGACGCGGGAGGGTTCGGGTCGCGGGTTACACGGGAGGGTTCGGGTCGACGCGGGAGGGTTCGGGTCGCGGGTGACACGGGGGGGTCGGGTCGCGGTGAGGCGTCGGCAGGGTTTGGGTCGCGGGTGAGGCGGCAGGGTTCGGGTCGCGGGTGACGCGCGTCGTTCGTTGTCATCGCTGGCGTCGGATGCAGGGAGGGTCGGGTCTGGAACATGTTGAAATGTTCGGTGGCTTACTCGTGCCGCTGATGGCTGCTGGTTGGGTTCGCGTGTTGTCTGTTGATCATCGGACGGATTGACGCGCAGTTGTGTTGCTGTGATCGATTGTCGATTTTTGCGATTTCGTTTGACAGGTTTTGGATGGCCTCACGCGCATTGCTGCAGCTCCCAGCAGCAGTCGCAGTTGCGCGCTCGAGTCGGTCGTCCTTGCCGCGTTCTCGGTCTCTTTGATCGCGCAAACGAAGTCGCGCGTTCTCGCGACATACGGCGCAACGTCAGGGCTCGAAAATACCCGTGTTATAGACGTTTTGTCGATTGGAGGAGTCATGAAAGAACTCGAGAGTGTTGAGCGACTGACTGACGATGAACTGGTTCTGCAAGTGCGCCACTGCGTTCGTGAAGACCGACGCGTGAGCGCTCAACTGCTCGCGCACCTGGGTGAGATCGAAGCGCGAGGTCTGCATCGAGACCTCGGCTACGAATCTATGTTCGAGTACGCGGTTCGCGCGCTTCATATGTCGGACTCTGAAGCGGGCCTGCGACTTCACGCTGCTCGCTTCGCTCGCAAGTTCCCCGCCTCACTTGAAATGCTTAGTCGCGGCGAACTGCACCTGACCGCAATGAAACTACTCGCTCCGGTGCTCACGCCGGAGAACGCCGAGTTGTTGAACCTGTCTTGTCTCAAGACCAAGCAGGAAATCCAGCTGCTTATCGCCAAGCATTGTCCGCAGCCGGATGTGCCCGATGTGCTGCGCCGATTGCCTACCACTCGTTCCGCAAGTGCAAGCGCAGCTGCAAGCGCCGCGCGGTCTGTCGATTTGACGGTGCCGCCAGGGGGCGAGAGTGCGGTGCATCCTCGCGCGCGGCTTCTTGACGACAGAGTGGCAGCGTTAGGATCGATGCCCGCAACAGAGGCAACACGCGCGGGTATCCAGACGGTGCTTAGTTCGCCCTCATTGTCCTACGCACTCGTGGCATGCCCCGGGCGGACTCAAGGTGAACTGAGTCAACCCACTATCGTGGCACCGACTTGCCTCGCGCGATCGGAGGTCGTTCGAACCGCGGAAACGAGCGAACGCCCGCTGCTCGCTTCGCCGGTCCTGCACCGTTCCAACCGCGAACCCGCTATACCGATTAGCGAAGGTCGCTACAAGATTCGGTTTACCGCCAGCCAACGCGTGGCTGATTTGCTGCAGGAAGCCCAGGATCTGTTTCGCAATCAGCTGCCCAACGGCGACATCGAAGTGCTCTTTGAACGCGCACTGGTGCTGCTCGTGTCCGAACGCAAGAAGCAGCTCTACGCGCAAACCGATAGGCCGCGCCGTTCGTCGGCTGCGACCGCGACCGCCACTTCGACTTCGAAGCCGAACTCGCGACACATTCCTAACGCAACGAAGCGTCGCGTCTATGTACGCGACAAAGGCCAATGCCGTTTCGTAAGTCCAACCGGTGAACGTTGTTGCGCGCGAGGTCGCCTCGAGTTTCATCACATCCAAGCATTTGGGTTCGGTGGACGTCCGACCGAGCAGAACGTCGTGCTGTTTTGTCGTGCGCACAATGCTCTGATGGCAGAGCGAGACTTCAGTCGCGAACACATCCAACGCTGCATCCAGGCGAGTCGGACTGCAGGAACTCAGGCCGCAACGGCGAAGTCGAGAGCTCAAGCGACAGCGCAACGCGCGCACGCGCAACTCACAGATGCACAACTCAAGCAGACGCAACCAACGCGCCCTTCCGCTCCCGAACTGCCTCTACTGAGTACGCCGCAGTACAAACCAACACGGTCTGGAACTTCCGAGCCGCGAGAGAGCAACGATGGCATCAACCAACCGCGCGCAAGAAACCCGGCAGTACCAAGGACCAGCCAATAAGCTGGTTGGCGGTTCTCGATCGTGCGGATGGCGGACCGCATCGTAGTGATGGATGGCGCTAAGGTCGGTGGTCGGTGCGCACGAAGGGTGCTGACGAAGGGCGGTCAGTACTCAGAGCTGTGCGCCATCCAAGGCAAACGCTCCGCTAGCGTTTGCGCGGCGCCTTGCCGCTCCGAGCTGCTTTGCGCTTTGCTGGTGTCTTCTTCTTCGTGGTCTTCTTCTTCGTAGCGGGCTTTAGCGCTTCGCTCCCGGGTAACCACAACACGCGATCAAATGCGACTCGACCTTGTGCGTTGAAGCGGACGCCTTCGCGTTCGAGAAGGACGCGCTGCAAGTCCTCGAAACCTGGCTCGGATCGTACGCTTACTTCACCACGGGCGTTCAAGACGCGATGCCACGGGACTCCGCCTCCGCCGTCGCGAAGCGCGGCCAGCGCGTAACCGACTTGCCGTGCGGCTCGCGGCACGCCGGCGAGTTCGGCGATTTGTCCGTAGGTCGCGACTCGACCGCGAGGAATGCACGAGACGACGCGGTAGATTCGGGTGTAGCTGCTGTCGCTCACACGCGCGCTCGGCTCGGCTTGCTGACCCAGAGTGCCCACGCGATGAACACGAGTTGAAGCGGCAGTCGCAGCCACAGACCGAGCGCTGAGGGTTGGTGGAACCAACTCGGCATGTCGTGAAGCTGGACGTTCGCGACGGCCATATAGATGTTTGCCGGAAAGACGGCCACCAAGAGCGCGACGAGCCCGTATCCGGCGAGCCGTCGTGTTCGCATGGGAATGAGTGCGAGCGCGAGTGCCATCTCAGCGACGCCAGAGATCCAGACGAGCAGGCGTGGCGCGGGAAGCTGCGGAGGAACGATCTGTACGAAGAACGATTCGGCGACGAAATGAAGCACTCCGCCAGAAAACATGAGGATAACGAGCAACCAACGAAATCCGGTTCGTACGTTCCAGCGAGCGTTTCGGTCCATCAGGCGATCATCCTCGGTTCGTGATTGGTCACGAATGACAAGTCTCAGGCACACTGCGCAGAGTCACGCTCACGCGGCATGCGCGAGAGTTGGAGATCCGGACATAACCGTGATGTGTCCTGCCCGCAGGCGAAAACGCGGCAATCTAGATCACAAACAATAATTTAGCTCCGCGAGTGCAAGACTTGATCGCTCAGAGCTGCCAGCTTATGCGTCCCCGGTGATCTTTCATTCGAACGCGTTAGGCATTGTAGATGGGCGGTCGACAGTATCAGCGTGCGAAGGCGGCAAACCGTCCTGCAGCGTTGCCCATCGAGGAGTGCCGGGGCCTCTGCTCCGAGCTCTCGCACCAGCACTTGTCATGCTCAGTCTGTTGGCGTGCGACGATGTGAAATGTCCGGCCGGAACCATGGACGTAGCCGGGCACTGCCTTCAAATGCAAGCTCAAGTTGCCGACGACGCTGCGTCGGGGACCGCAGGGGCCGGCTCCGGGTCCGAGCAAACCGGAAGCGGCACGTCGCCTTCGACATCCGGCACTAACTCGGTCGGAACGGGCGCGGGCGGTTCTCCCGCTGCGAACGGCGCGACCGCCGGACGGAGCAGCAGCGCTGGCCGGGCTGGATCCTCAACCGGCACTGCTGGAGGAACGGCGAACTCGGGCGCCGGAGCGTCTTCTTCGCAAGCTAACGAGCCCACGAACACGCCTCAAGGAGTCTGTGACGGGCACGCGAACGAATCGGTCTGCGAGGGAGAGGTGCTGCATCGTTGCGACGCACAAGGCGTGTCCTCGTCACCAGAGACATGCGCCAGTGCCATGCTTTGCCAGACCGGAGTCGCGAGTGCCGCGTGCGCGGTCTGCAGTCCAGGCACGTTTCGCTGTACCGAGGCGGAGCTCGAGGGCTGCAATGACTCAGGTCAATACCAGCACGCCGAGACCTGCGCGTCGGCATCGCTTTGCAATGAGTCAGCCGGCATGTGTACGGCGATGGTCTGCAAGCCAGATGCGAAGAGCTGCGGCGCGGACGGCACGCTACAAACGTGCAACGCCGATGGGTCGGCCTTCGTCGGTGCCGGCGAAGCTTGTGGCCGTGATATGTGCGATGCACGAGCGCTGAGGTGTCTCAAGTGCGTTCCCAGTCCGAACACCTGCAGCGGGAACATGGTCGTCGGCTGCAGCAGTGATGGACAAACAGAGACTCGGATGGCGTGCAGCGGCGCTCTACCGCAATGTTCCGGTGGCCGCTGCGTTGCGTGCCTTACTGCGAATGACTGCAAGTCGACCAACGAGTGCGTCACACCGGCGTGCAACACCACGACGCACACTTGCGGAGCGGGCTCTCCCAAACCGTCGAAGACGCCGTGCACTGGCGGCAAGGTTTGCGATGGCGCAGGAACGTGTACGACGTGCGGCAACGGTGCTGATGACGCGGGGGAATCGTGCGAGTTCGGAGGCGTATGGACATACGCAGCCGGAACCTGCGACCCCAAAACCTGCGTGCTCACGGATGCCGTGTACGGCGTGTGTCAGATGGCCGTGGACAACGGTGCAGCATACTGCCCAGTGAATGGCCCGTATTGGTTCTGCTCGCCGCACGGCGCTTGCTCGCTGGGTTGCAGCGTTGACGCGGATTGCCGCACGACAACGAACAAAGGCACTTGCCTGGCGTTCGGTAGTGACGCCTTTTGTGTGATCAGAGCGAGCGACGGTTGTCCCCCCGGCCTCCGCTCTGTCGATGTCAGCGGTCTGGGCATCAGCCAACGTCTGTGCGGAACGGTTGACCGGCCTGTGGCTCCTTAGCAGACAGGGTGCTGCGCCACGTGCCCGCAGATTGGGAATGAACCCGGAGCGGCACGTTGTCGTGGTATGAGAGACGGCGTTGACGCCGGATTCAGGCACGCTCAGGCGATTGGACGCCATCTCCGATCGGCGCCTCGCCCTGTGCGCGGCCTGTGTCGGCTTCGTCCTGGTTCTTCCGTCCTTCGGAAACGGCCTTCAGATACTCGATGATGTCCCGCAGCGCGACTTCATCTTGGCCAAGCTTCACGGCGATGTTTGGGCCCGTAACCGTCCTTGGTACGACGTTTACAATCTGGTCGGCGGCGATCCGAAGTTTGCACTGCTCACCCGCTTTTTCTGGGTGACGCCCTGGTGGACTTGGCTCGAACTCAAGATTCAGTTTTTCCGGCCGGTCTCGGCCGCCACGCTCTATCTCGATTACGCGTTGTTCGGGCAGCACTACTGGCTGGCGCATTTACATAGCGCGCTCTGGTATTTTGCTGCTTGCGGCCTCGTGTGTTTGGCCATGCTGCAGGTGTCTCAGTCGCGCGCGGCTGCCGCACTGGGGTCACTTTTGTTTGCGGTAGACGACGCTCATTCCAGCTCAGTGAGTTGGTTGGCAGGTCGCAACGCAGTCGTTGGAGCTGCTTGTTTTGCTGCAGCATTGAACCTCTACGTGCTCGGCGCGCGGCGTCAGCAGCTGCGCTGGGTGGTGGCCGCGGCCTTCTCCTTGCTCATTGGTTTGCTCGCAGCTGAGAACGTCGTCAGCACACTTCCATTTTTCGTTGCGTACACCTTCGTGTTGGACAGAAGGCGCCTCCAACGCAAGCTCGTCGACGCAGCACTGGTGTCCGCCTGCGTTGCGATCTGGTTCGTGGGTCACAAGTCTCTGGGTTTCGGCACGTTCGGTTCAGGCGCGTACCTCGATCCGATTCGGGACGGCTCAGCCTTCTGGCGTGCGATGCCGAGCCGAATTCTCGCCCTGATCCAGCTTCAGCTGGGTCCGCCGTGGGCGATCGTTCCCTACATCCCGTTCCCGAGTTTCATCGGCCTTTACGAGCTCGGACGTTGGGTTGTGTTACCCGCGCTCGCTCTGTTCGTGATTCGCTGCTTCGATCGCGAGATCGCGTACTGGAGCCTGTCGGCGACCTGCGGTCTGATCCCGTTGACGGCAGGCGCGCCGCACGACCGCCTGCTCACGCATGTGGGAATGGCGTGGTGCATGCTGCTTGCGCTCATGATCTTAGCGCTTCTTCGAAAAGCACCGCATCTCAGCCGTGTGCCCGGCACTGGCTTCCGTCTTTTCGCAGCGGTGGTTCTCGGTCTACACCTGGCTCTCGCGCCTTGCGCGCTCGCTCTCGGTGTCAACTCGCAAACGATACCGGACCTCGACGCGCGCGCACTCGACAAGGAGCCAGAGTGGTGGAAACGGGACGTGATCGTCGTCAACGTTCCAACGATGTTTTTAGTCGCGCAGCTCAACTGGCAGCGCGAGCTCCGCAAGTTGCAGAGGCCATCTGCATTCGGAGTGTTGGGCGCGAGTGATCAGCAAGTCGAGGTTGTGCGCATCGATCAACATACGATCGAGCTCTTCGCGGCTGCCGGCTATCTGCAGGATGTCTTCTCGAATTTCTGGCGTGGCCCGGGTGTTCCGCTACGGGTTGGGGAACTGGTCGGTGTTCGCGGTTTTGCTGTCACGGTTCTACAGCTCACGCCAGATGGTCGACCGCAACGAGTACGCGTGCGCTTCGACCGTGACCTCACTGATCCCGCACTCTTCTTCATCTACTGGGATGCACAACAATTCAAACCGTTTCGATTTGGGCAAGTGGGCGAGCGAACGCTGATCAGACCCGTGTTCGAGACCGAGGTGGTGCGATCAGAGGCCGTGACAGCGCCGTGAGTCGCGCGACTAGCCACCCGTCAGCATAGCGGGCGCGGACTCCTCGAGAGGAAGCGTCAGCTCGGTCTCGAGCTCGATGACGCGGTACGGATTCCACGTCGACATGAGCCACCGAAATGCGGCGTGAGTACTGTCAGGTCCGACGCGAAGAGATTTGGGTACGATCGCAGCGCCATACTCACCGGCCATTCCTCCGATTGAAAGTCGGTCGAGATCGGCGTTGCGCTCCAAAAGCTCCGCCGGACACGTAAAGCCGGACCTGCCCTCGGGATCCTCAAAGAACATTTCTTTGCAGTAGCCGGCATCCGGCGATGAGTAGGGGTTAAATATAGTCGCTGGTGTCGACCACGGGCCCCACGGTTGTTTCGCCCATCGTAAGTAGATGCCCGCTTCACGATCATAGAAGAGGCTGTCTGATGCCGGCTGTATGAAGGTGCTGACCCGGTCGCGCAAAGCGGGTTGCGCGTGACCTCCGTAAATCAGTAGCCACGTTCCTCCATCGAGATCGGGGAAGTACGACAGCGACGAATGGTACGGAAGTGAGACGACTTCTTGGTAGAGCGGCACCGCCTTCACGGCCTCGACAGAAAAAGAGGGTTCACCGTTCGCATTCACGCCGGCGAAGTACTGCGGTTCACCCAATACGCCATTCTCGACTGAGTGAAACATCAAGTACGGACTCATCGGAAGGTCCGGGGTGCCCCAGTAGCTGTCACGCCCGAGAACCCAAACCGTCCCTGAGCTAGTTGCTGGGTCGATGCGCGACTGAAAACTGACGGTCGAAAAGTGGCCGCGATATGCATCGAGGACTGTGCTGGATGCGACGTGCTCCCCAATTCGCGGGACTACAAAATTGCTTCCAGCTTCGCGCACGACCAATGAGCTTGGCGACAACCTCACCGCGCACGGTGCGTCACCTTCGCATGGACCGAAGCGACAGAAGTTCCCGTTCACTTGCGGAAGGGGCAGACAGCGGTCGCCCGGAACGCCGCTAGCAGCTGCGCACTCCACGTCGCTCGAGCAGGTGCTGGCCGCGAGCGGCATCAGCATGAAGATGAACTTCCCAGAGCTGAAACCAGGCCCGGGTACGACATCGGGGCCGGTCGGTGTGCCACCGCTTGCCACCGGGCCGTTGAGCGTGATCGGAAGAAACTCGGCGGCGCCGGGGGCACGCTCAATCTCGAGTGCGATGCAGCCTGAATCCGTGGTCCACGTGCGCGGATCTGCGCGCGCAAGCATGTCGTCATTCAACGCGGTTTGAACGCAGTTTGGTGTCGCGGCGGGACACGGCGTTCTGGCAGACGCGGGAGCAAATAGGCCGTCATCGAACGTGAAGTAGAGAAAGCCATCGCTGTGTTCGAACGGCCAACCCATATCTGCAGCCAGAACTCGAGCAACGTCGGCATTGGGGCCCGCAGTCAAGAGTTCCTCTGGGACGAGCGAGCGATCCGGGTACGCGTCCAACTCGTCGCGCGTGGCGCCGGGGAAGTTATGAGGGACGGTGTCGATGGCACCCAAGCCCAGAAGTGAGCAGATCAGCTTTGTTCGAGTTCCTCCCGTTGCGACCCGGGCCACCTTCGCGTCGAAGTGCAAATCGTTTCGCACGTAGCGGTCGGGGGTAATACGTTCGAGGACGCCATCGCCATCTACGTGTGGGTCGACCGGCCCGCACGCGGCTAGCAGGCCGACGATCAATACAGCAACGCGCGTTCGTTCCGCCATCGACTCCCCGCCCGATAGTCGCCTCAGATTCACACAGACAGCTTAGCTTGGATCGCGCCGTTGGCCGCGATTCGTAAATTGGTTCAAGCCGTGGATGTCCTGTGGCCGCTCAGGAACACCCCGAATCCGACCACATACAATAGAGCGGCTAGCGCGAGCACGGCGTAGAAGCCGAAGTTCATCGAAACGATGACGGTGAGCACAGAGCCGACGACGCTGAACGACCCATTGATCGCCCACGCCCACGGAGCCAGCGTCGGATGAGTTTGCTGCATGACGCGTAGGCCAAACGCAAAGGGAATGCCCAGCAAGAGCCCGAGCGGCGCAAGTGATGCGGCCGTTAGTGCAATACGGAGCCCGATCGGAAGGCCGATCGCATGCTCGACGAGGAGTCGCGCTACGACCGAGAATACGCCCAAGTAGCCGGCGATTCCGAGCGGGACAAGCCACACGCGTCGGCGCGTCGCACGCTCCGCAAAGAGTGCGCTTCCGATTCCTGTGAAACATAACAGTGAAAATAACGTCGTCGTCAGCGAATAGACCGGTTGTCCGAGAAACAGCGTCAGCTTCTGAATGACTGCAATTTCGACAAACACGAAACCGAGTCCGAGGCATGCGAAGAATACGAAGTGACGAAGCACACCAGATGGCAGTCGGCCGAGCCGCGCGACAGGAAACACGATGAAGAGGGCGCTCCAGAAAATGCTGAGCGCGAGTTGCGAGAGCAGGAACAGAGGATTGCCTTGGGACACCGAGGGGATGTCGTGCAGATGCGCGTACGAATCGAATGGATGCTGCCATTTCGTGTAGTTGAAGAAGTACGGCCGGTCATCGCTCGTGGGTCCAATGTTCATTGGAAAGCGGTCGACCATCTGCTGGCGTTCCGGGTCGCGAATGAAAGTCTCGACGAGCCCCATGCGTGTGCTGCGCCTGCCCGGCAGATAGAGCACACGGATTCCGTTCTCTTGCGCGAAGCCCGCCGTGCTGGCTTGTTCAGCGTCAGAGAACGGGCCCTTTTTTAGTTGCACCGCCATCATGTTGTCGTCGGTTGCGAGCACGGAGATTGAATTCTCGAAGTCAGCTACGCCGATCGAACGAAGCGCCGAGTCGATGTTCGACAACAAACGCAGGGCTTCCATGTCAGCCGAGAATCGCGATATCTGAAGGATGCCGTTGGGCTTCAGACGCCGATACATCGCGACGATCGCCTCGGGCGTATACAGATAGTTTTCAGCGAGGACATACGCTCCCGAAGCGAGTGCAGTCCACGTGTCAATCCCCGTCATCTGCACGACATCGTAAGTAGCTCGGTCGCGTAAGAGCCCACTCCGACCCTCGTCGACTACGAGATCTACGCGTGGATCATTGACGAGATTGCGTGAAAACGTGGGGAGCACTCGGCGATGAATGTCTACGATCGGCCAGTTCAGCTCGAACGCCTTCACGTGGTGCGCCTGGTTGTCCAATGCAGACCAGACGTCATTGCCACCGCCGAGGCCGATCACCAATACGTCGGCGCCAGGCCGCAAGCGATACGCAGCGACGTACATCGAACGACGCAACAGCTCGATTGCCGCAGGTTGATCCGAGAAGTTTCCGACTGCCGTCCCCGCCACTGCGTCTTGAGAGATGCCGGCCCACTCGAGTTGACCCGCGTCAATGCCTTCCGTTCTGGTCCCGCGCATGAACATTCCGAAGGGCGTTCCCTTCGCGACGCGCATGAGGTCAATCCGGCTATTGCTCGTCCAAACACGGTAGGGGGGACCCAACCGTTGGCGAGCGGCGTAGGCACTCGCGAGATCCATGAAGCCTTTGCTGGGTACGGGCATTCGCGTGTCCAGCGTCGGTAGAAGCGAAAGGCAGACCGCGACGAACGCGAAGACGCACGAGCGTGCCGCCTTGCTTTGCGCTGAGACCGCAGTGCTCAACAGGCCGAGCAACGTCGCGACGAGGAATGCGCCGCCCGCACCCACGCTCGGGAGGAGCAACGGACACAAGATGCAGCCAATGGCTGCGCCGATCAGATCGCAGGCGTACAGCCGGTGCACGTCGCTGGTTTCGAACGTGAGCAGCATGCCGACGAGCAGGCCGCCGAATACGAACGGTACCGCCCCGGCGAGGTTGAACAATGAAAGCAGTGCGATGTGCCCGAAGCGATCGAGGCTGAGATCGGTCGGGAGTGGACACTTCAGCAGGAAGATGTACGTGACGACGAGCGACAGCGTGTAGATCGCCGACAGTCGGGCGTGCCAGAGACGTCGATCCGCGCGTAGCCGAGCGCCGAAGACCAGCAGCAGCGCCCCACTCGCGCCCAAGCCCAAAAGGCAGTTGCTGATGACCAAGAACGCGAAGTGAAAGTAGAGCCGCAGTGCGCAAATTCGCGTGAGCAGGATCTCGTGCACCAACATCGAGCACGCGACGAGACCGATGACCACGTATGTGTATTTGTCAGGCCGTTTCGACATGTGACAAAGCCGATGAGCGGATGTCCGACTCAGCTGTGAACGGCTCGTAGTGCATGACCCATATTCTCGACGGAGATCGGATCGCCGACGGCGCCGGGCGGCCCAATAGCACTATTCAATAGGCCTCGGAAGCGGGAACCCATTTGCCTAGGGCACGTGAGGCGCTGCGGTGACCCGAACCTGCAACGCATTTCCACCGTTTGCTCAATGCCTCGTGTTCGCCCCAATCTTTGGGTTGCCGTTTTTCTCTCCATCTCGGGCGCTGTCCTCGACGGCGCATGCGGAGACTCGGATGCTTCGGGCGAGCTGGGCGCTTCACAGGCGGGTACCACTGCTGGAACCCTCGCTGCCGGCGCCGCCGGTAGCGCTGCAGGAAGCTCCGGTGCGCTCGCAGCAGCTGGGGGCGGCGCGGGATCTCCGATACAGCCGAACAACGCCGGGTCGGTCGCCGCAGCTGGCAGCGGCGCAGCTGCCAGCTCGGGCGGCACTTCGGGCATGAGCCCTATCGCAGGACCAGGCGGCGCCGCCGCAGCTGGCAGCGGCACACCCGCCGGCGCGGGCGCCGCTGGCAGCGCCGGCACGACCGCGCCCGCCGGCTGCACGGACACCTGCGCGTTCGCAGGCGGCGTCGAATGGCTCTGCAAGCTCCGCTTCATGTACGGCGTCAACTACGCGTGGCACACGTTCGCGGCAGACTTCGGGGGCAACAAAGCCTGGAATCAACCGGGCGTGAGCGGTGAACCGGCCGTTGCCAACGAACTCGCGACGATGGCCGCCGGCGGCGTCAACGTGATTCGCTGGTGGCTCTGGCCCGACTTTCGCGGCGACGGCGTGATCTTCGATGCCGCGGATACACCGACCGGGCTCGGCGGAACCGCACTCGCAGATGTCGAGCGCGCACTCGAGCTCGCTGAACAAAACGATCTGTACGTGATGCTGACGATTTTCTCGTTCGACAACTTCCGCGCAACGCGCATGGAGTCATCGCTGAAGGTTCGGGGCATCACGCCGATTGTCATGGATGACGCAAAGCGGCGCGCACTGATGGACAGCGTCGTGGCACCACTCGCGCGCGCAGTCGAAGCGAGCCCTCACGCGAAGCGCATGGTGGCGTGGGACATGATCAACGAGCCGGAATGGGCGATCAACGGAGCGAGTCTGTACGGCGGTGATCCCGCATTCGATCCGCAAACCGATCTCTCGACCGTGAGTCACGCGCAGATGGAGACGTTCCTGAGCGACACGCTGAAGACGTTGCGCGCGAATAGCAAAGCGCAGATCACGGTCGGCGGGACCGCGTTCAAGTGGCGCAACGCGTGGTCGAAGCTGGATCTCGATTTCCACCAGTTCCACATGTACGACTGGGTCAACATGTACTGGCCGTACGATCAAACG
>DASRXR010000305.1:0-2824 GCA_035687405.1 Polyangiales bacterium | reverse complement strand
GGTTCGTGCGGCGGCTGTCGGGCAGCAACAGCCCTTCGGCGCGGCTCGGCGCGATCGCGTTCGAACGCAACGCGGGCCGCAGCGGCGTCGCGATCGCCGCGCTCGGCATGGCGCTCGCGAGCGTGGTCAACGCGGGAGCGTTCCTCGAGTCGATGAAGCACACGACGCTTTCCTGGTTCGAGCGCAGCATCCGCGCCGACCTGTTCGTGTTCGCGGGCAAGACCGTAAGCGCGCGCAGCGACCACCCGTTGCCGGAGGCGATGGGCGAAGAGTTTCGCAAGCTGACCGGCGTCGCGTTCGTGGACGGCTACCGGATGGTGCGCAAGCGCTTCGGCGACAGCCCGGTGTACATCGCGTCGCACGACTTGCTCGGCCGCAGCGTGCGCAAGTACGACGAGATGCCCGTCGTGGAGGGCGATGAGAAGGCCGCGCTGGTCGAGATCGCGAAGGGCAACGCGATCGCAGCGAGCGAGGCGTTCGCTCACATCCATAACCTCGGGCTGGGCGACAAGGTCACGGTCGACACGCCTTCGGGCCGGCACACGTTCCGGATCGATCTCATCTACGTCGATTACAGCAGCGACATCGGCGTGCTCACCACGACGCGCGATGTTTACTCCCGCCTCTTCCTGGACAACACGGTCGACAGCTACGGCATCTATCTAAAGCCCGGTGCCGACGCCGACGCGTTGCGCAGCCAGATCGCCAAGCAATGGGGCAAGGCCCACGGCCTGCTCGTGATCGGCAACCTCGACTACAAGCGCGAGCTGCTCGACCTGATCGATCGCACGTTCTTACTGACGCGCGCGATCGAGCTGATCGCGATCTTCGTCGCGGTGCTCGGCATCGTGAACACGTTGCTCGTGAACGTGCTCGATCGGCGCAGCGAGCTCGGCGCGCTCAAGGCGCTGGGCGCGGTGCGCGGACAGCTCACGCGGATGTTCATCATGGAGGCATCGCTGCTCAGCTTGTGCGCCGCGATCGTCGGCACGCTGACCGGTGCGATCTTCTCGCTGTACATCACCGAGGAGCTGCTGCCGCTCCAGCTCGGCTGGCGGGTCACGTGGAAGCTCTCGCCCATGATCGTGGTCGAGACGTTCGTCGTGGCACAGCTGGTCGCGCTCGTCGCAGCCATCTGGCCGATGCGCGCCGCGACCAAGATCGAAGTGCGCGACGCCCTTCAATACGAGTAGAGCTACTCGCGGCCCAAACGCCCCGCTCCTCGCCCACCAACCACCCCGGTTTATGCGCTGCCGCGCCGCGGATGATCCCTAGACGGGGTGGTCGTGCATACGCGAGGCGTACTTCGCAGAACGAGTAGTCGGTCCACCAAGATCGGTAGGCTGGGTCAATGCTTTTTTACCGCACCGATCGTTTCGTCGCGCCGGTGCGGCTCGATGTTGCGGTTCGCGTGGAAGAGATTGGTCGGGTCATAGAGCCGTTTGATTCGTGAGAGGCGTTCGTAGTTGCTGCCGTAGGACGCTCGAACCCGCGAGTCGTCTTCGTCTGCGGTTTGGAAGTTTACGTAGTTGCCGCCGGTGGAGAAGGCGCGGAAGCGCTGCCAGGCGGAGCGCACCCATCGTTGGAACGCAGCTGCGTCGGGCTCGCTCGGGTGCCACATGCCGAGCGCGCCGAGCGCATAGCGAGCGTCGCGGTTGCCGACGGCACCATCGTCTCGTGCGTGCTCGTTCAGCTTGCCTCCGAGATGCAGAATGCCAAGCTCGGCTTCGGGTATCGGGCACTCGGCTGCGAGCTCGCGCCAAGTCGTGAGCAGCGCATCGCTGAGCTCGGCTGCGAGCTCGGTCTTCCAGTAGTAGTGATTGCCCTTGGGCTCGGTGCAATCCAGATAGGACTGGAGCTCCACGTAGGGTTGCTCGTGCAGCAGATCGAACACCGGGCTGCCGAGCGCACGGATCGGCGCCATGGCCTGTTCGAGGCGCGTCAGCTCGCCACTGAAGCAGATCGACATCGCGCAGATGCGCTCCCCGTGCCACGCCTCGGGGACGAACGGGGCCGATGGCGCCTTGAGCATGATCAGCCATGCGCTCAGCTCGCGTGGTGCTTCCAGCGTAAGCTCGCGATAGCCGCGCAAGATCTCATCGGCGCGCGCGAACGGCCACGCGATGAGGCCGCCATACACGGTTGGGCCGACCTCGTGCAATCGAAACGTGAAGCGCGTGACCACGCCGAAGTTACCGCCGCCTCCGCGCAGCGCCCAGAACAAGTCAGCGTGCTCGACGCGATTGGCGAGCAGGATCGCACCGTCGGCGGTGACGACCTCGACTTCTTGAAGGTTGTCGACTGTCCAGCCGAACCGGCGCGTTAGGTATCCGAGGCCGCCGCCGAGCGTGAGGCCTGCGACGCCGACCTCGGACATGAACCCCAGCACCGTCGCGAGCCCGTGCTCTTGCGTGGCCCGATCGACGTCTTGGAGTAAGCAGCCCGGTTCGACGTGCGCAAGCTTCTTATCGCGGTCTACGACGACGTTCCGCATGCGCGACATGTCTAGCGTCAGGCCGCCGTCTGCGATGGCGGTGCCTGCGATGTTGTGGCCGCCGCCCTTAATGCCGAGCGGGACGGAATGCTCGCGCGCGAAGCGGACGGCGGCAACGACGTCGCGTACCGCGCTTACCTGCAACACCCAAGCAGGCGCGTCGGTCACCATGCCGTTCCACAGCAACACGGCCTCTTGCCAGCCAGCGTCGCCTGCGCACAGCAACTCGCCTTCGATCTGAGAGCGCAGCGTCGCCAAGTGCTCGTTCGATATCGAAACCATTCCTGGTTTGCCCATGATTGAAGCCCCTTCGATGCGCTCAACCTAGGT
>DASRXR010000304.1:0-5177 GCA_035687405.1 Polyangiales bacterium | reverse complement strand
CTGCGCGGATCATTCGCGCGTACCTGGGTGCGTCCAACCCGGCGCGATCACAGTTGGACTCCGCTGCGACTAAGGTGGCGAACGACAATCGGTCGTCTAAGGGTGAATCGACCCGGCCGAGTGCCAATGAACGGCGTAGTCGCGAGATCGGTGCCGGTAAAGCATCCCCGGCCGCAGCCACGCGCGTCATGCCGGGCGACGATATCCCCGCCCAGGCGTATTGGCGCTGGGACAACGGGGAGAAATCTGCGACGGACGCGGCACAGATCGATCCGTACGCAAAGGGCGCACCACTACATCTCGTCAACGTGACGATCAACGAAACTGTCGATGGTCGTTCGCAGATCCAACAAGGCGATCGAAAAGGTATCGGCCTTGCAGTCGGTCCGGGAGGCTTTAGCGTCGGCGTTCGCCACCACGCTGCGTTCTTCGGCAAAAAACGTCACAGCTACCCGCAGCAAGGCTGGAAGGTTTTTCGCTTCGAGGGAGACGCGAGCGCGGCGAAGACGAAGTGGCGCGGCTTGAGCCCGACGTACTGGGTCAATCGCCAACACGTCCTCGACAACTTTCCGTTCGATCAACTCTCGTTCGGCCAGTGGATCGGCATTTCAGGTGCCGCGTTTTCGACCGGACTCGGTTCGCGGACGAACGTCGGTCTCAGTGTTCTCGCTGCGCTCGCCAACGTGCGCCTCGGGTTTTGGTGGCGGCCGGGCATCAAGACTTCCGTCTCGTGGCTGCACCAGCTCGGTGCGCTCTTTTGGGTGCAGACGTATTTGTTCCGCGAGCTCCTGGCGCGCTTTCCGGGGACGTCGCGTGCCTTGTGGTACCTGTCTGACGGCGGACACTTCGAAAACCTAGGCGGCTATGAGCTGATTCGCCGGCGCCTGCCTTACGTTCTGCTGATCGATTCAGAAGAGGACTCCGACTATCAGTGTGAATCGCTTGCGAATCTCGTTCGCAAAGCTCGGCTCGACTTCGGTGCCGAGATCGAGTTCTTGGAGCAAGCGCCTGGTGTCGGTGCGGGCCATCCCGATTGGCTCCCGTTTACTGGAGCGCTGCAGGCGCTGCAGCGTGGTGATTGGTCGCGGGATCCTTCGAATGAGGGCGCCTGGAAGCTGATGGCGGCGGCGCCGAGTGGTTTGTCACGTTCACATGCAGCGCTCGGGCGCATCACGTACAAAGGCGGAGCGACCGGTTGGCTACTGTACGTGAAGCCGACGCTGACGGGTGGTGAGTCGCAGGATTTGCGGAACTATCATTTGATGCATCCGGCGTTTCCGCACGAGCCGACGACCGATCAGTTCTTCGATGAAGCGCAGTGGGAGAGCTATCGTTTCTTGGGGCAAACGATCGCGGAGCGTTTGCTCGACCAAAATGGAGTCTTGCAGAGGTTCTTCGATCGCGACTTGTCGAAGTTGGACGAGCTTGCCACGAGCGCGGCGAGCTCGAAGCCGGTAGCGAAGAGTGTTTCGGTTGGTTGACGGTCCTTCGACACGTCATGCAACGACTGGCGCGCGGTGAACTGTACTTTGTACCGTAAGCTCACGGCGGCGCCGCGCGGCGCTCGATGCGGAGCTCCACGCGGCGGTTCTTGGCCCGCCCCTCGTCCGTGTCGGTTTCGGCGATCGGCTGGCTGGACCCGAAGCCCTTGGCAGTCAGCCGGCCGGCCTCAATGCCGCGCGCCGTGAGACCTTCGAGCACCGATTTGGCGCGCGCTTCGGAGAGCTTGCGGTTGTGCGCCGCCGCGCCGCGGTTGTCCGAGTGGCCTTCGATCGAGACCAGCTCGATCTCGCGATGTTGATCCAGCAGCTTCGCGATCTCGTCGATCAATAGCTGCGATTCGGCTTGGATCTGAGCGTTGTTGTTGCCGAACAAGATCGTCTCGCGCAGCTCGATCTTCTCGGCGGCGACGACGACGGCCGCGGGCGCGGCAGGCGGTGCTGGGCAACCCTTGGCTTCGACTACGCCCGGTTCATTCGGGCACGCGTCGCTGGCATCGGCCAAACCGTCCTGATCGTTGTCCGCATCCGGACAACCGTCTTGGTCTTCGTAGTCGTCTCTGTCTTCGGCTTGCAGGGGGCAGCGGTCTGCGGTGTCAGCGACCGCATCTCGGTCATTGTCCGGATCGGGGCAACCGTCGTCGTCTTCAAACTGGTCGCGGTCTTCTGGCTCGTGTGCGCAGCGATCCGCGCTGTCGACGATGCCGTCGTGATCCGCGTCGAGCTCGGGCGTCTCCTCGATTTCGGCGGGTGGCTTGATCGCGGTCCCTTCGTAACCGACCGAGGCCACGAGCCGGTAGATCGGCGAATTGATGCCACCTGCGATGCCCGGGCCGCCAGCGAGCTGCGCGCCGAAGCCTGCGCGCGAGCGATAGCGCACGCCGGCGAGCGCCTCGCTCGCGACGTCGGCGCTGCCGAAGTTGTCCGACAGCACGTTCAGGTGCGTGGCCAGCTCGGCGAGCAGACTGAAGCGCGGGTCGAGATCCAGACTACCGCCCACACCGAGCTGGAGTTGATCGTCGAGAGTGCTGCCGAGCACATTGGCTGCGGCGCGCACCATGTAGCCGAGATTGAATGCCAGCATCCAGTTGCGTGCCGTGTAGTCGAGCGCAAGCCCGGGCATGACCCTGAAGCTCTCGCCGGCGTAGACGGAGTTGCCGCCGGTCGGTAGCCAGGCCGCGAGCAGCGCCCCGAGGTCGAATCCGGACGGCCCGTCGTGCCGATACAGGCTGGCGCGCGGCACGATGCGGAGATCACCGAACGCGACCTTCGAGCTCGAGAGCGACGCCGATTGCAGCGCGGGCGGGGCCTCCTCGAACTGCGACCCGGCCGCCATGCGGTGCGCAGAGATGCCGATGCCGACGTCCAGCCGATCCATCACGCCGTAGGCTCCCAAGAGGTGAAGCGTGCCGACCGAACCGACCAGATCGCCGAGGCCGGCTCCGCCCGCGGTCTCGACCGAAAGCGGACTGCGGCCGTACGCCCCGAGCAACGACAGCGTGTAATGACCGCGCTCGAGCGGGCGCGCACCGTACACGCTCAGCAACGAGCCGGCGCTGCTGGTCACCGGATCGAAGCTCTCGACGTTGAATCGATCTTGGGCACGCGCCAACGACGCGCACAGGATCACCGCCACACAACTCGCGAGGAATCGGTTCATGAGGACACCTCAGGTTGGAGTGATCGACGCCGCCGTCAGCGGCGAGACCGGCGCCGGCGCAATACCAAGCCGCACGCCGCCAACAGCGCGAGCGACCAGGACGGACTCGCCGTGCCCGGCTGACGCACCGCGCAGCTACTGGCTGTGCCCGCGCCGCGCAACACCACCTGCGCCGCCGAGAGACACACGTCGTGCTCGAAATCGAGCTCGTCTTTGTCGAGCTTGCCGTTGCTCGAGTGATCGCCCGCTCCGTCGTCGAGGCCGACGCGAACGGTCACGCCTCCATCCGGGCAGTCGCTGCTCTGCTTGAGTGCAACCACATCGATCACTGACGTCGCGCCCGCTTGGCTGGGTTGCGAATCGCAGACTACTTCGGTGTGTTGGACCTCTGAGTCCGACAGGTCGCCGTCGCCATCGGCGTCGCGGCCAACACTGATCCGGACGCCGCCCGCGGCACAATCGCCCTCGTCGATCTCGAGTTTGGTGAGTCGGCTCAGCGAGCCGTTAGCGCCGGCATCACCCTTGTCGCCTTTTTCACCCTTGTCGCCCTCGTTGGAAGATTCGCAGGCATCACCGATGCCGTCGCTGTCGCTGTCTTCCTGGCCAGTGTTGGCCACAAAGGGACAGTTGTCGTTCACGTTGTAGACGTTGTCGCTGTCGAGGTCCTCGGCGTCGAACATGAGGCAGCTCAGGCTGCTACACTCAGGCCCGCCGTCGCAGGTCTCGCCGGCCGCTTGATTGATATTGCCGTCACCGCACTGGACTGCAGTGCAATCGTCGTCGCAGGTGGCGGATTCGCCGGAGTCGTCGCAGGCCTCGCCTGCAGCCGTGTTCGCGTTGCCGTCACCGCATTGGACCGCACTGCAATCGTCATCGCAGGTGGCGGATTCGCCGGAGTCGTCGCAGGCCTCGCCTGCAGCCGTGTTCGCGTTGCCGTCACCGCATTGGACCGCAGTGCAATCGTCGTCGCAGGTGGCGGATTCGCCGGAGTCGTCGCAGGTCTCGCCGGCGGCCTCGTTGGTGTTGCCATCACCGCACTGGACGGCGGAACAGTCGTCGTTGCACGTGGCAGTCTCTCCGCCAGTGCCCGCACCGTCGCCGTCGCAGTCTTCGCCACTCTCGACGCTGCCATTGCCGCAGGTGCTTACGCTCCCGCCACCGAACGTTTGGATGTTCTCCATCAGTGGCAGATTCGTCGGCCACGTCACGTCGCCAAAGAGGATGATGCGCCCCTGGCCGTTGATCATGTCCGGGGGACCCCACACGGCCACGCGCACCCGTCCCATATCTCCCGTGACCATGACGTTTGCGCCGGTCGCTCCAGTGATCTCCTCTCCTCCGCTAGTGTCCACATGAGTGGTGTACACATTTGGATTCTGTGTGATCCCACCCGCGGCATTCGGGTTAACCACGTTCGGGGGCGAGGCGGTGTTAGAAGAAACGCCTACACCTCCCGCGGTGGTCACGGTGTTGATGATTTCCGTGTAGACCGCATAGACAGCCGACTGACCGAGGTCGCTCAGGAGGACCAAGCCGCCGCCGCCCTGTACAAACGCGATCAGTGCATCTCGATCGGTGTTCGACAGGGCAGTCCCGTACGTAAACACCCAGATCGCATCAAACCCGCTTAGATCAGACGGTAGCGTCGCATTCGTCGTGGTGTTATGTCCGAAGCCATCGAGACCAGTCTCGAACTGCGTAACGAAGCTCGACAGCGTTGAGCTGCCATCGAGCAGGAATATCTCGTCAGCACTAGCCGAACGGACATCACTCAGCGACAGGCCGGCGACAACGAGCAGGGCCGATAGTATCCGCATTGCTGGCTATCCTTTTGTGCACGCGTCCGGTGAGCGGGCACGCGTCGCCACACTCGTACGGCGTGTGGCCGGTGATTCTGAAGCCCGAAAATCGACGGCTAGGGCGAGATTGCGGCTGAGATGAGAGCCGACCTACACCCGAGCGGTGGAGTTGTCCGATGCGCTAGCTCGTTGCGGGAAGGACTCCGATCTGGGATCGAT
>DASRXR010000303.1:0-2057 GCA_035687405.1 Polyangiales bacterium | reverse complement strand
GGCCGTCGGCGGCCAAAGAGTTGCTGCCCACGGCACGGCACTGGGCGCGTTTGATTTCGACTATCAGCGCGTCGACTGACCCGGGGCATCCGCGTCCGTGGCAGCTGTGAGCTGCGGCTCCGCTACAGCTTTGGAATGGCGAAGCGGTAGAGCGGCTCACTGCCTCGGAGCAAGGCGTGGTGACGTCGTCGGACCATTTCGGGGTGGAACGCGGCCGCCGCAGTCGTTGACGCACGACTTGCATTTGCCTTTGTACGCGCAGCCGTCGTCGATGATCTCGCCCGTCTTGCAGTCGCGCACCGCACAAATCGGGACGTTGCGGCCGGGCTTCGAGGAGCTGGAACATGCGCTGCCGAGAATGAGCAGCAAGCAGCTAGCTACGACCGCGCAGTCAACTCGTCGAACGCGTGCCTCTCGGAAGCTCGGCTGTGTCTGTTCTGGCGAACGAAACATCCAAGTCACATTGTAGAGCTGTTGTGGGAGTGGTTGCGAGAAGTGACCCCGGTAAAGTCGAGCTCTCGGGGGCATTTCGAGGCCCTTTGCAGTAGCGAGAGCGCGCGTCGTAGACGTTACGGCAATCCCGCTCAACCCGCGGGATGCACTAGCCAAAGTGCTGGTATGCCCGCAGTGCGTTGGCACGGGTAGGCTGGTCGGAGCGTGGTAGATCACCTGCTCACAACAGCCACACGGAGGTGGATCATGCGCATCGGCGTCATCGGTTCTGGAGAAGTGGGTGCTTCGCTCGCGGTCGGCCTCAAGAAGCACGGTCACGACGTAATGCGTGGTTCGCGTGATCCGAAGAAGCTCAAGGCCTGGCAGGACGAAAAAGGCAAAGGCATTGCGCTCGGCGACCTCGCTGAGACTGCGCGCCACGGTGAGCTCATCGTACTTGCGGTGAAGGGCATCGGAGCGGAAGAAGCGGTGCGGTTAGCCGGTATCGACAACCTCGCGGGGAAGCCCGTGCTCGACACAACGAATCCGATCGCTGAGGCGCCGCCGACAAACGGAGTGCTCTCGTTCTTTACGGGTCCGAACGAGTCGTTGATGGAGCGGCTGCAGAAGCTCGCGCCAGCGGCGAAGTTCGTGAAGGCGTTTTCATGTGTCGGCAACGATCTGATGGTCGATCCGAAGTTGAAGGGTGGCCCGCCGACGATGTTCATCTGTGGCAACGACGACGCGGCCAAGCAGACGACGACGAAGTTGTTGCAGGACATCGGCTGGGAGTCGCTCGATCTAGGTAAGGTCGAGGCGGCGAGAGCGATCGAGCCGTTGTGTATCCTGTGGTGTATCGAGGGCTTCTTGAAAAACGATTGGATGCACGCGTTGAAGATGTTGAGGCCGTGACGGTGTTCAGTCGCTGAGTGCTGCGGGTCGACGCGACTTCGCGTTGCTCCGCGACTTGGACTTCTCCCGCTCTGCTCGAACGAGTTCGATGAGCGGGCGCGCCCCCTCGACGGCCTTGCTGGAGTACATCTTCTGGGCCACCAAGGCATCGATGTCGAGGTAACGCAAGTCGAGGTTCACGGCCTCACGGTAAGCCGCTAGTGCCGCCTCGCGCTTGCCTTGGACCGCGAAAGCTAGCCCTCGCCCGGCGAGCACATCGGCCTGATCGACGGCATACGGCAGCGCCGTTTCCCAATGCATCAGCGCTTCGTCAAGCTCACCCAAGTCAAAGTAGGCATAGCCCACGTTGTCGTGCAGGACGCCCAGAAGCGAGTCCTCCTGATGATCGTTTAGGACGGCGATCGCAGTCGTATAGAAATCGATTGCGTCTTGGACGCGACCGCTTTGGTACGCACGGAGGCCAGCGTTGAAACCACTTCTAGCGCGCTCGACCGGTGAAGCCCCTTTGTTCGAAGGCTTGCGCACGGCAGCTTCGGCCGCGGCGGACGCCGCTCTATCGCGCTTCGCTGCGGCGCTCGCTTCCCTGGTTTGATTCCTGTGGATCATTCCCGCGACGAGCGTTGTCAGCGCGAGAGCGAGGATCCATGGGACGGTGGACGACAAGGTCAACGCAGCGAGAATCGATCCGTCGCCTGGTCGAGCAGGTTCGGAAG
>DASRXR010000302.1:0-2915 GCA_035687405.1 Polyangiales bacterium | reverse complement strand
CCACCGCGGCCGGGGAAGCAGTCGAAGCAGTCGATCGCGACGCCGCCGCGAGCTGCAATCGGACCGAGCGGGTAAAAGCCTCCGCCGTAGTAGGGGCGAATGCGATCGGTATCGAGCGAGCCGCGTTTCGTCGGCTTCGTCGGATCGGAGAAGTCGTACGCATCGATGTGCGTGTTCCACTTCTGATCCTTGACGTCCGGCGCATTGATCGTCGCCTGGTCGATCGTCGTCACGACGCTGATCAGCAAGTCGTTCACCTGGGTCAGCGTGGCGTTCGAAGGCACGTCGATCGCTGCGACTGCGCTCGCCTCGAGATCACCGCTGCGAGGAACGATTTCGATCTTCGCCGCTGGCGGCGTCACCGCGGTGTTGCCGTACCAGCTGGAGTACTGGCTCGGGTCGTGGATGCGTGTGACGTAGTCGCCGAATACGAACAGCTGGCGATAGTTCGGCGCGACCTCGACTTTGCCTTTGGCGGCAGGCGAGTTCGGATCGGCGAGGTTGTACAGCCTCAACTCTTCTTCGGAGAGGTTCGCTGCCGTCGTCGCGTCGGCCAAAAACGAGCGGCGCACGGACGTGCCGTGGTCCATTACGCCGCGGCGCGTCAGCGTGCGATCCGAGAACGTCAGGATCTGCACCTGCGCGACGTAGCGTTGCTCGCTCTGCACGTAACCTTCGTACGGAACCAGAATCAGGCCCGTCTCCGCCGTGCCGTTTGCAGCTTTTACGTCGACTGCGCCTTCGATCACGCTGAATGCGCGATCGTCCCACTGTGCTTCGCTGTAGCTGCTGTCGAGCGAGAGATCCGCGCGCGCGACGAGCGGGTTCGGGTTATCGATGTTCGTCGTGTCGTACAAGCTCACCGACACGGTGCGGCGCATCTGCGTGTCGTTGCTGCCGAGGCCGACCAAACGCGTGCCGTTCAGAGTCGGACGCAAGAAGTCGTTCCAACCCGAGACGATGAACTGATTGTGCTCTTCGCACCGGCCTTGATCGTCGATCGAAAACGCGTGGAACGGATCCTGGCGCAAGTACGTGACGAAGAAGGCCTTGTTCTCGACGAAGATCGTCGCGTAGAGCTGCTCGGTCGCACCGAACGTGCAAGTCGAGAGTGCTTTCGGCGCCGCGAGATCGGCGAGCGAAAACGTCTCCAAGTGATTTTCTTGCGTGCCGCTCCAACTCGAGCCCGAGACGACGCGCAACACGCCGTTGTACGCGTCCATGTTGAACTTGTTCTGAACGGTGCCGCGCGCAGTGATGCTGCCGCCCTTGACCATCGTTCCGTCCGGCCGCGAGATGTCGATCACGGCGACCTGCGACTGCCCGGTCTGCTTGTTGTAGTCGATGCTCGAGACCAAGAGCAGGTTGGCTGATGTCGCTTGAACGTCCTGCACGTAGCCGCCCAGATCGATCTCGCTCTTCTCGGTCAGCGTGTCGCCGCTCACGTCGAAGCTCTTCACGAGCGTCGTGCTCCCGTACGTGGGCGCGTCCAGATTGACGTTTGCCGCGACGTACAGTGCAGCTTGAGCGCCGCCCTGCGTGAGGCGACTCGTCGTGATGTTGCCCTTCACGATCGCTTGGCTGAGCAGCTTCGGCGCGGCGCGGTTGCTGATGTCGACGTTGAGCACGAGGCCGCCCGCGACCTTTTCGACTTGGACGTCTTCGCGTGCGCCGTAGTAACCCTGCCAGTCGTTCAGCAGCACGATCGCGCGCGAGCCTACGACGTACATCTCGAGCGGCGTGCCGACTGCCGCGAGTCGGCCTTCGATGCGCGGTGCATCGACGTTGCTGACGTCGATCACTTGCAGGCCGCGATACGCGTTGAGGTTCAAGATGCGGTGATCGTCGAGGACCTTGTAGATGTCTCCGCGTTCGACTTCGCGGGAAGTTTCGGGGGCGGGAGCGCCCTGCGGAGTGGCCGCAGTCGGGGGCGCTGTCGCCGCGTCACCACTCGCAGCGTTCAGGCCGCCGCTGCGCGAAGGACCGCTCGAGTTGCCGCTGCTCTGGTTCGGATCCGCCGAGCTGAAGTCGGTCGCGCCCTTCAGCGGTTGCGCCGGCTCTGTGCCGGGTTTGCTCGGATCACCCGGCTTCGTGGAGTTGGCGCCCGCGGTCGGACCCTTAGCTGGAGCGGTCGAGCCCGGGGAGGTTGGGGCGCCGCTGCCGGCTGCGCCGGTCGCTCCAGGTTCGTTGGCGTTGGGAGAAGAAGAGGAAGACTTATCGTCGCCCTGGCAAGCGATGCAGACGAAGATGGCGAGCAGCCATGGGGACCGAGCTCGGAGGTGCATGCGGAAGGCTCCTGTGCAAAACGCGCACGTCGACAGCTCGCACGTGTGCACACCGCATGCCAGATCAGGCTACGCTGAATCGGCTGTAATTACGGAAGCTTCAGGAGCGAGGCGATCCAGCATCCTGTGCCGACGTGTGCCAAGTCGCGATTCGTTACGCGAGGTTGCACGCCTGGGTGTCACGGTGGGCAGACCGTCGGGAGGCTTCGGCGGATGCGCACGATGAAGTAGCCGGAGACCTCTTGGATCGGGTTGAGCTTGTCGTCACAAGGCGGAAGCGAGAGCTCGTACCTCGCGCGCAGGTCCATCGCGCGCGTGACATCGGGCGCGTCGTAGAGGGTGATCGTTCCCTCCGCGCCGTTGCAGTTCCCGTAGACGCCGGCTGCAGAGGAGCGCTCCGGCCGCGTGTAACGGACGCGAATGCCGCTGACGGAGTCTTTTTCGATGAAGTTCAAGCCGGCCGCGATCAGGCCATCTTCGATCGCACTCGACGCAAACCAAAACTCGAGCTCGTGGCCCTGCCCATTCGGGCAGGCGCCATTCGAGAGCTCGACGGCGATCGCCGGCAAAGGGCAATCACCGATCCAAGTCCCGACCTGCCGCGTGACTGCGAAATCCGTCGGCGTCGTC
>DASRXR010000301.1:0-13455 GCA_035687405.1 Polyangiales bacterium | reverse complement strand
GATCTCGTTATCACGGTGCCGACACCCGTGCCGAGCGCGGAGGGGCAACCTCAGCTCGCAATGTTGTTCGGTGACAGCTGGGCCGCACAAACGGACGCGTGCGCATATCCCGTGATGAAGGCCGATGACCTTTTCACGTTCGTGCCAGCACAACGGCCGAACGTGTTGACAGCGGGGCAGCCCGCAGCTGCAGCGGCGGACGCCTGCGGGACTCTGCAGTATCCGCTCGACAACCCAGCCGATGCGACGACGTGGCCGCGTATCCACGTCTACAAAGATCCGGTGAATCGCAGCCCTGACAATCAGCTCGACACCGGCATGTTGCGAACCCCAGTTGCAGCCTGGAGCGATGGCCAGCACACGTTTGGAGCGTTCGTGCGCGACGAATCGGCGCGTTGCAGCGCGTCTTCGGATTGTCCCACGCAAATGGTGTGTTCGACTGACGCTGCGTACACGGGCAAGAAGATCGGTTCGTGTCAGCCCAACATCTCGCTCACCGAAGACGCCGATCCGAAGTTTTGCCTGACGAACGACGACTGTCCCGACTTGAACCTATGCGCGGATCTCGATACGGGTCTGTGTCTCGCCACCGCGCCGTTCACGGTCGAGCGAAACGGCCAGCAGACCAGTCCATCCTGGTACGCCGAAGACCCGCGGCGCTCGATCGCACTGCGCTTGTACCTCGCGACCGCGTTGTGGCCCGACCGCGCTTCGGACTATGGCACCGGCTTTCGCTTCGTCACGAACAAGTTCGTGAACGTAACGGCGCGAACTATCACGCGCTTCGATCCGGCCAATCCTGCAAACAACGACTATACGCCAGGGACCGACACGCTGTTGATGTGGGGCCGGCCGAGCTTCGCCGCGACGAAGGGCCTTCAGTCGTTCCCGTTTCTGCTCTATCAACCGCTCTCCGGGCTACTCGACGAACAAGGCAACCTGCGATGGGCGCCGAAGTTCTTCGCGGGCTACGACGAGGCGGGCAATCCGAAATGGTCCGACGTCGAAGCGGACGCGCAGCCCGTGTACGGCATCGATGAGAACTTGGTCGATCACAACGGTCAACTCTCGTGGTCATGGAAGAAACCCGAGTTCGACTACGTCGAGCAGATGAGCATGGCATGGGTCGCGCCGCTGCAGCGCTGGGTGATGATCTACGGCGGTGATCCACCGGCGTACGGCGTCGCGGATCCGAAGTCGGGCGAGAAGCTCATGCCGGCACACGCCCAGTCGATCCCGGGCGCAGTGTACTTACGCTCGGCGGCCCATCCTTGGGGACGTGCCACGCGCGATGCCAGCGCGAGTCAAGCATTCGAGGATGCGCGCCCCGTGCTGACTCGCGACGCGATGGCGAAGTACTTGGCCTGTGACGACGACATGCAGACCCCCGTCGGCTGCAGTCCGCAAACTGACACCCACGACCCGGACGACTTGCTGAGTGCACTCGGTGGCTGGACGACGGAGCTAACACCGGACGACTGGCTGTCCGTGACTGCAACGTGTTTGGGCGGCAACGCCGCATTGGGTGTGCAGAACTCGCTCGGCGACGACTCCGCAGGCCATCTGTATGGCGCCAACATCATCGAGGAGTGGACCGACGACGTGAGCGCGAACGTATCGGGCCTGAACTCAGGCCAGAACGCCGTGGAGTTGTACTGGAACGTCTCAACGTGGAATCCGTACTCAGTCGTGCTCGTGAAGACGCAATTGCGAGGTAACGCGGAGCGACTGGAGTAGGTCGCCGGCCGTACGTAAATTCGAGTGTTCGCGTAGCTTCTGCGATGCGGCTGCTTGCGTTCACGATCGGGCGATCGCAGTCTGACCGGAAGGTAGGCTGCACATGATTTATTTGCTTTCGCTTGCAATGGGCATCATCGCGGGTCTTCGTGCCATGACCGTTCCGGCGGCTGTGAGTTGGGCCGCGTATCTCGGAATACTTCACCTCGAAGGCACGTGGCTCGCGTTTCTCGGTAACTCGTGGCTGCATTGGCTGTTCACCGCGTTTGCGATCGGCGAGCTCATCACGGACCAACTTCCGACCACGCCAAGTCGTAAGGTTCCCGCGCAGTTCGGCACGCGCATCGTGACTGGCGCGTTCTCGGGCGCTGCGATCGGCGTCGCAGGTGGCAGTTGGATCGTCGGTGCCGTCGCAGGTGCGGTCGGCGCAGTGATCGGAACACTCGGCGGAGCTGCCGTGCGCGGGAAACTCGCGGCGTCGTTCGGTCGCGACCTGCCGGCTGCGCTCATCGAAGACGCGGTCGCGGTCGGGGGCGCATTTCTGGTCGTGGCGGCGCTGTCATGAGCAAGTTCGATGCGATCATCATCGGTGCCGGCCAAGCCGGACCGCCGCTCGCGGATCGCTTGAATCGCGCGGGAATGACAGTTGCGTTGATCGAACGCAACCTGCTCGGCGGCACGTGCGTGAACACTGGCTGCACGCCGACGAAGACGCTCGTCGCGAGTGCTTACGCTGCCCACCTGGCGCGGCGCGCTGCGGACTACGGCGTGTCGACGGGCGAAGTCAGCGTCGACATGCGGCGCGTGAAAGCGCGCGTAGACGAAGTCGTCACCAACTCGCGCAAGGGTCTCGAAGGTTGGCTCCAGAGCATGGAGCGGGTCACTCTGATCCACGGTCACGCAAGCTTCGAGAGCGCCAACACCATTCGCGTCGGGGACACGCAGCTGACGGCGTCACGCTTTTTCCTCAACGTGGGTGCCCGCGCGTTGGTTCCGAACTTGCCGGGCGTCGATCGCGTGCCTTACCTCGTGAACACATCGATCCTCGCGCTCGACCGCGTGCCGAAACATCTCGCAGTTGTCGGTGGTAGCTACATCGGCCTCGAGTTCGCGCAGGCATTTCGGCGCTTGGGTTCGGAGGTCACGGTCATCGAGAAGGCGCCGCGCTTGATCAGCCGCGAGGACGAAGACGTCTCCGAAGCCATTCGCGAGATTTTCAAGCGTGAAAGCATCGGCGTTCGAACCTCGGCGGAGTGCATTCGTCTGGCGCCGGATCCGAACGGTGTCGCTGTCGGCGTCGACTGTCAGGAAGGCCCGCCTCAGGTCATCGCGTCGGACGTTCTACTCGCAGTCGGCCGCGTGCCAAACACGGGCGACCTCGGGTTGGATCGCGCGGGCGTCGCGATGGATGCTCGGGGCTACATTCCGGTCGATGACTCGCTCGCGACGAACGTTCCGGGCATCTGGGCGATCGGTGACTGCAACGGGCGAGGCGCCTTCACGCATACCTCGTGGAATGACTATGAGATCGTGGCTGCCAACCTGCTCGATGGCGAGCACCGCAAGGTGAGCGACCGCATTCTCGGCTACGCGCTCTACATCGATCCGCCGCTCGGGCGCGTCGGCCAAACGGAAGCGCAAGTGCGTGCGAGCGGGCGCAAGTATTCAGTCGGCATGCGGCCGATGAGTCGCGTCAGCCGCGCGATCGAAAAAGGCGAGGCGCAGGGCCTGATGAAGATCCTCGTCGACGACGTAACGCAACGGATCCTCGGTGCGGGGATCTTGGGTGTCGGTGGCGATGAAGCCATCCACGGCGTGCTCGATATGATGAACGCGGATGCGCCGTACCCGGTTCTGAAATGGGCCGTCCCGATTCATCCCACCGTGTCCGAGCTCATCCCGACTCTGCTGAACGAGCTACGTCCCGGAAGCTGAACGGCGCAGTCGGTGTAACGCGCCGGCGCATGCGCCGGCAGCGTTAGTATGTTTAGGCATTCGATACAGTTGGACGGACCAGGCCGCCCGGGTGTGCGTTGTATAAACACCTCGGTGCGGTGGGTAGGCGGTCGATGCGACCCCAGCCTCGGGAAAGTCCAACATGAGATCTGTCACCTTCGAAAGCCGCCTTGCGGTTGGCGGCGCAGTATTCGCGTGCGCGAGTCTTCTCATCCTCACGTCGTGCAGCAGCAACTCGAGCCCACCCGCGGTCGTGGGGCCACTCGCAGGATCGAGCGCGCCGACCATTCCGGGGATGCCGGTGACGGCTGCAGGTACGGGCGCAGCTCCAGTTGGACCGACCACACCGGTTGGAACCGGCGCTGCTGGATCTGCCGTGACGACTCCGCCTCCGGGTACAGGAGTTGCGGGCGGTGGCGCGACGCCTCCTGGCGGCACTCCCGACGTGACGCAACCGCCTCCGCCAAGCATGGGTATGCCGACTGAAGTTCCGACTACACCGCCCGGCGGGAGCGAGTGGCGCATGATTGGCTACGACCTCGGCTCCACGTACAACAACACGGCCGAGAAGAAGCTCACGAAGGACAACGCTGCCCAGCTCAAAGAGATCTACACGGTCGACATGGGCAGCAACGTGTACGGAGCGCCGCTGCAAATCGGCGACAAGATGTACCTCTCCGGTACCAATGTTCGCGCGATTGACGCTGCGAGCGGCACCGAGATCTGGAAGGCGGCTATCCCATCGACGTCGTCGCTGTCCTTCGACAATGGGATTTTGTACTTGAACGACGACGATGGTCAGATCAACGCGCTCAACGCTGCCGACGGCAAACCCGTCTGGAAGATGCCGGCGGACAAGCAGCGAAGCGACGGGTCGTCGTCGGCACTCGTTGTCGGAGATCTCGTGTTGATCGGAGGCTCGAGCGGTGGTGCGGAGCTGGGTGGTGGCGCGTTTCGCGGGTATATGAGCGCGCTCGACAAAAAGACCGGTGCGGTCAAGTGGACCACGTACACGGTGCCCGAAGGGGCGAAGGGCGCGTCGATTTGGTCATCGCCTTCGGCAGATCTCGCGGCGGGGGTCGCGTACGGCGGAACGGGCAACAACTACGGAGCGCCTGCGACGGACACCTCCGACGCGTTCATCGCATTCGATCTCGCGACGGGTGTGATCAAGTGGAAGAACCAACGCGTGATGAATGACACGTTCGGAGGTGGCATCGGTCCGGACGCGGACTTCGGCGCGAACCCCGTGTTGTTCGAAACGATGGTGAACGGCACGCTGACGAAAGTGGTCGCCGCTGGGAACAAGGGCGGTCAAGCGCACGCGATCAAGCGCGACGACGGCTCGATGTTGTGGCAACGCAACCTGTGCGGCGGTGCCGCTGACGGCAGCCAAGGCGTGTTCGTGAACTCGACGTGGTCGGGCAAGAACCTGATCATCGCGTGTAACGAAGGTGGCCCCGCGACGCTGTACGGGCTCGACGGCGCGACTGGCAACATCGCGTGGATGCGCCGCCTGGCCGGGCAAGTCTGGGGGCGTATCAGCGTCGCGAACGGTGTCGGTTTCGTGGGAACGGGAACGAACCTCGAGGCGTTCGACGTCGATACCGGCGTGATGATCAAGAGCTTCGCCTCCAAGGGCGGGTCGGTCGCCGGCACCATCTCCATCGCGAACGGCCGCGTGGCGTTCGGCGAAGGGATGACCTGGAGCACGGCGCGCGCAGGCCGCATGGTCACTGTGCTGGCGCTGCCCTGACCGGATTAGCCGCGAAATCGAAACCCGGCCGCGCCTATACTCCGGCCATGTCGGAGTCAGCCTATACCGATTACGTCTACCGTCTGCCCGAGCTCGAGCACGCGTACGGGCCGAACGTTCACCTTTCGTCCGATCCGGTTTTGCTGACACAGCTCGCACGGTTGTGTCGGCCGGACGTGATTCAGCCGGAGATCACGCGGCTGGTGCGCGAGATGTATCGGTCGTTAGTCCGGCTCGTGATGGCGAACGAGTTCCCGCGTGAGAACGTCGAAGTCACCACGCGCATGATCGAGGCGACGGAACGCGGTGTCTGGCGCGGCGACGTGCTCGACTCGAAGACGCGCGCGGTCACGGTGAACATCGCGCGCGCGGGCACGTTGCCGTCGCAGGTCGTGTTCGAGACGCTCGTCAACACGCTCACGCCGGACAACGTGCGGCAAGATCACGTGTTCATGGCACGCGTCACGGATGCGCAGGGTTGTGTGACCGGTGTCTCGATGGCGGGCAGTAAGATCGGTGGTGACGTCGACGGTGCGATCGTCCTGTTCCCCGATCCGATGGGTGCGACCGGCGGCAGCCTCTCTCACACCGTGTCGCTGTACACCAGTCCGGGGTCAGCGCCGCGAAAGCTCGTGAGCTTGCACCTGATCGTGACGCCCGAGTTCATTGCGCGCATGCACGCCGACCATCCAGATGTGCGGATCTACGCGATTCGCCTCGACCGCGGGATGTCGAGCGAAGAGGTCCTGCAGGGTGGCCTCGGTGAACAGCGCGAGCTCGAGTCGGGCTTGAACGAGATCCAGTACATCGTACCGGGTGCGGGTGGTGTCGGTGAGCTGTTGAACAACAGCTTCGTGTAATCATCCCGGTGGTGGACACGCGTGGTTTCCGTGCGGTGTGACACATCCGAGACATGGCCGAAACGCAGCTGATGCGGGCCCAATGCTCGCTTAGTGCTGACCTAGTTTAGCGAAGGATTAGCCTAAATGAGTGTCATACCGGCGTGGCGTGTAGTAACGGACGCGCAACCAGGCCGCGTCGTAGCGCCCGATGAGCGTTTGCCATGGGGTCCGACCATCGCGCTTGGCGTGCAGCACGTGATCGCGATGTTCGGTGCGACCGTGCTCGCGCCGCTCTTGATGGGATTCGACCCGAACGTCGCGATTCTGATGAGTGGCGTCGGGACGTTGATCTTCTTCTTTGTGGTCGGCGGCAAAGTGCCGAGCTACCTCGGTTCGAGCTTTGCGTTCATCGGTGTCGTGATCGCGGCGACGAGTTACGCGGGGCAGGGGCCGAATCCGAACCTGCCGATCGCCCTCGGAGGCATCGTCGCGTGTGGTGTGCTCGTCGCGATCATCGGCCTGATCGTGACGTTGATCGGGGTCGGGTGGATCGAGTCGCTGATGCCGCCGGTGGTGACCGGCGCGGTGGTTGCGGTGATCGGGTTGAACCTCGCCGGAGTGCCGATCAAAAACATGGCGCCGACCGGGTTCGATGCGTGGATGCAAGCGGTGACGTTTCTGTGTGTCGGTTTAGTCGCGGTGTACTCGCGCGGCATGACACAACGTTTGTTGATTCTCGTCGGGCTCGTGGCGGCGAGTGTGATCTACGCGATCCTCACGAACGGGTTCGGCCTGGGAAAGCCGCTCGACTTCTCGAAAATCGGAGCCGCGCCTTGGTTCGGTTTGCCGCACTTCGCGACGCCCCAGTTCACCGGGCAGGGCATCCTGCTGATCGCGCCGGTCGCGGTGATCTTGATTGCGGAGAATCTCGGCCACATCAAGGCCGTCACGGCGATGACCGGCAAGAATCTCGATCCGTACATGGGCCGGGCGTTCATCGGGGATGGCCTCGCCACGATCGTCAGTGGTCTAACTGGCGGCACCGGCGTCACCACTTACGCGGAGAACATCGGCGTGATGGCTGCGACGAAGATCTACTCGACGGCGATGTTCATCGTTGCGGCGGTGATCGCGATCGTCCTCGGCTTTAGTCCGAAGTTCGGTGCGTTGATTCAGACTATTCCCCTCGCAGTCATGGGCGGTGTGAGCATCGTCGTGTTTGGATTGATTGCAGTTGCGGGTGCGAAGATCTGGGTCGAGAACAAGGTCGACTTCGGTAACAACGTGAACCTGATCGTGGTCGCGGTCACGTTGGTGTTGGGCACGGGCGACTACACGTTGAAGTTCGGTCAGTTCACGATGGGTGGCATCGGAACCGCGACGTTCGGCGCAATCCTGCTGTACGCAATCCTGCGAGGTGGAGCGCCGAAACCCGCGGAGCGGTGAGAGCTCGGAGACGCCGTCGCGTTCTCCGAGCCCTCCGTTCGACTCACGCGAACATCACGGCTCGCCGGGCAACGGACCGTACCCTGGCGGGGGTGTTCTTGGACCTCGTTGCCTTTCGTAGGCGGACGCGATCTCCAATAGCGTTGGCTCTGACCACATTCGGCCCAAGAAGTGCACGCTGAACGGCAGCTTCACCTCTCTTCGAACCGACGGCGGGTTCAACGCTAACTCCTCCGACGGATCTCCCCTCGTCGTTCGGTCGTACACCACTTCCGTAAAGCCCGCGGGTACACCGATGTCCGGCAAACCACTCGCATCGGTAAACCCGTTGTAGCCGCGATTCGGACGGCCATCGTAGTTCAACCACGCGATCGACTCGGACGTACCAGTCAGAATCTTCGGCGGAATGGTCTCGTACGGATACACGAGCGCATCGAGATCGTATTCCACGAGGATCCGCGCCACGATCTCGCGAATCGCCTGCATCCTAAACAAGTGCGCCGACTGACCTTGCGTATCGAGCGTCAGCCCAGCCGGCTTCGCCGGCACACCGACGTTAGGCGTCACACCCGGACGATTGCGCAACGCGATCGAACCCGTCGCGTCGTCATTGATGCGCGAGAACGTGATGTGCTCCGCCGCGTCCCCATCTCCATCGAGATCGTCGAAGTCGATGCTCAAATCGAGCACGCTCTTCACCCGCGGATCGCCACGCTGCGCGAGCATCTTATCCAAACCGTAGCGACCTTCGTTGAACGCTCCCGCCGGCGTGTCGTTGAGGTTGCGTAGGCTGATCGAGTCCGGGAACGGCGTCACTCCGAGCGCCATCTCGACAGTCTTCTGAATCAAGTCCGTACCGGCCGGAAACAGTGCAGGCACCGGCGCAAGCGGTTGCCGCAACGTGTTGGGAAGCAAACCTTCGGTCGTGCTCGGCGGCTCGACCGCCGAAGCATTCGTGAACGATGGCTCCAGCGACGGAATCATCTCCGCCACGATGCGCTGAATATCGATGTTCGGAATCTCGGGATCATCGGTCGACCAACCCTTCGAGATGTCTCGCGCGTTGATCGACTCGACGAGATCGGCACCCGCCGCTCGCAAGGTCGGAATGACCTGCTCATTGAACACGCGAATGGAATCGCTGTCGTTCACCGTGATGTTCGGCATGAACTCACGCACGATGCCGAGCCGCTTCCCCATCAGCGTTCGTTCGCGCGCAAAGCCATCGAGCGGTGCGCTCGGCGTGTAGCCGACCTGTGTCGCCGTGATCGGATCGCGTGGATCGTAGCCGCGCGTGGCTTCGAGCACCTTCGCGACATCTTCGACCGAACGACAGACGGGTCCAAAGCGCTCGCGCAACAAGTTCGCCGCCCAAGTGCCACCCCGACTAATCAACCCGCGCGACGCTCCAACCGCAACCAGGTGGTTCTTCTTGCCGGGCTCACGGATCGAGCCGAGCGACTCTTCCGAAATGCCGCACACCGCGAGATTCGCTGCAACTGCAGCGCCGGAGCCCGTGCTCGAGCTGCCTCCATCGCGGTCGGTCGCGTACGGGCCGCACAACGCACCGCCGTACGAGCTGCGATGCGTCCCACCCGCGTACTCATCCATGTTGGCCTTCGCGAGAATGATCGCGCCTGCACTTCGCAGCTTCGCGACTAACGTGCCGTCCGCGGGCGGCCGGTCGTTCACGAACTCCGTGAGCGAACCGTCCGTCGTCCTCAAGTCGAATGTCTCCATCTGATCTTTGATCACGATGGGGATACAGTGCAGCGGCCGCAACTGACGCGAGCTCGCGTACTCTTCGTCGAGCTTCTCCGCCACCTCCAGCGCGTCCGGCATCGCTGGATCGTCGTCGACGAGATCCGTCTCCGATCGCGGGCCGGGATCACCCGGCGCAGCGAAACCCATCTCCGTGTAGTGCGCAGGGCGCAAGTTCAGCGACTGGATCGCGTTGACCTGCCCGGCATTCGCGATCGGCTTCACCACGCCGAGGTAAATGCCTTTGCCACTCGGCATGTAGAAGTCGTAGTCGGGACCTTGACCGTCCCCGTCCTTGTCGTACTCGACGCAGTGGCCGCTGTACGCCTTGATACGCTTTAGATAGAGCCGCGTGAGTTCGGCGCACGTGAGCTCGCCAGTTTCGAACGCGGAGTGAATGTCGGAGATCGACGCTTCGACCAAGTGAAACGGTTTGTGACGATGGAGTGACGACGCGGCTTCCTCCTTAGCAACGACGGAACTTTGATTTTGGTTGCACCCGGCGAGCACCAGTACATGTGCGATCGCGAGCGCGGTTGGTAACCAGGAGCGGGCAGGGATCATAGGCCGCTCAATGTTCCCGGAGCGTATTTCTGGGCCGTGGCTTACACGTAATAACGAGTCGCTGCTTCAAACGACGCAGTCAGAGCTCCTAGATCTGACTGTCAGCTGTCAGTCGACTGACGTTACTTACCCTCCAGACGATTGTAGTCGAACAAGCCGGACTCGAGCGGCTCTGACTTTCGATACGCGTCCAACATCGCGTCGCTGAACCTCCAGAAGTTTGCCCCGGATCTCGACACCCCGAACTGCGCTCGCAGCGCGGGATACCGCGCTTGATCCAGTTGGCCGACCTGCACGACGAACTGAGGGAGTTGGTCGAGCGGCACGCTGAACAACGCATTCGGGTAAGCGCCGAGGAAACCAGGAACGATCGATAGCTCGTCCTCCTCGGGCAGAAGCCGACTTTCCTCGTCGAACAACTGCGCGACGTTGGTGTGTGCGCTCTCGCGCGTGATCGTGAAGTATTCGGACGTCCCGTCCGGCACTTCCACCGCGACGAACGATAGCTCCGGCATCTTCGACGCCGGCTTCCCTCGCATCCCATCGAGCTTCGCGAGCCTCTGCGCCGCCGCAGTGTTCGACAGCGCGTAGTCACGCGCGCGAACCTTTACCAGCCGCGATTCGAGCGCTTTGTAGAGCTCCTGCTCGGGCTGCTCGGTTTCGTAGCGCATGTTCGGCTCACCGCTGAAGTCCGCGAGCTCCCCGTATACTCGCTCCTTCACGTCATCGGGCGTACGCCGATACCAGAAGTCGACGAGCGGGCGGCGGCGCGCTTGCGGCAACAGCGCCAGAAAGTTGCTCTCGCCTTCCATCCGGAGGAAGTCCATGTAGAGCCGCGTCATGATCTGATGACCCACGTTACCGAAGACGTCGAAACCTGCGACGAGCAGGTAGTGAATGCGCTCGAACATCGGATAGTCGACGACCCACGCCGTCTTCGGCGCGTGGCCTACGAAACCTTTGACTACGGTCGCACTGTCGAAATGACGAAACACCGTGAGCGCGGCGTTCTGATTTTTGCCGTCGCCGTTCCAAATCGCCCCGGCGCTCAGGCCGCGCCCCGCCCGCGCTTCCTCGGCGAGCAGCTCGCTCTTCTGCTTCACGTAGTGCGCGTGTTCGTCCGAGAAACCGAACCAACGCAAACCCAACGTGCTGCTTCCGGCCTCTGCCGGTAGCTCGATGTCGTGTTTCACGTCGGAGAGCAGCGCTGCCTCTTTAGTCGCGAACGGCGCATCGGGCGCAATGAACGCGATCCAAAAGCGTTCCTGGATCACGTTGAGCGCAACCTGACCGCGACAGACCGGCCCCTTGATGAAGCCCATCATGATGAACTCCGCCTCATCGAGCATGAACTGATAGCGAGATGCGACCGGTAGCGCTGCAAACGCTTGAAACGGATTTGCCGAGACTTCGAGGTCGTAGCTCGGCAGCGAGTCCACGCGATAGTCGGGCGTGACGAACAACTCGCGATAGCGCGCCATCCGCGCGTCGTCGAGCGCGTACGGCATGTGCGTCTTCGACAGCGGACTGCCGAGCCGCCGCACGAATCGATAGTAGAACTTGCCGCCCGGATCCTCGAATGGCCGCCGGGTCGGAATCTCGTCGACGGCGTACCCGGTCGGCGTGCGCGAGCGCACCAGTCGAAAGAACGTGTGAGCGTCCACGCCGCGAAAGTACAAACTTCCGAGAAACAAGTGCTCGTAGATGTAACGCGCGGCGAGCTGCCGCTTCGGAGACGTCTCGTTGAAGAACTCTTCCCAGCGCGCGATCTGCGCCGTAATCGCGGGCGGTACTTCGACCAGCTTGCCCGCGGGCGCACCGGCGTGCACCCACGCGGCCAAAGCGGCGTGGGCAGCCGCATCGAGGTTCGGCAACGCGTACGGCATGCCCCACAGCGGATGATCTTTCGCATAGCCGTCGAAGCTCTGCGTGTCGGGACAGGTCTGTTCCCGATCGAGCGCGAGCGTGAACGCCTCGTCGATATTCGTGTCGAGCGGAAGCGGGTTCGCGCGCTTGAGCTCGAGCATGCGCATCAACACGCTCTTGTCTGGGTCGGGCGCGCCTCGCTCGGGCAACACCGCGTGAAAACCCTTCGCCCGCCAGCCCGCGAGCAGATGCGAATCGATGAACAAGCGAGAAGGGTCCGCCGCCGTCAGCCGCGAAGCATCGTAGACCTGTGCTTTCGTGCCGCCCCGCTCGACACCTTCGTACGACTCGAGCTTCAGCTGGCAGGGCGCGTCGTAACAACCATGGCAGACGACGCAACGCTTCTCGAGCACATCATTTGCCCGTGTCCAAAGTGCGTCCGCTTCGGGAGAGTGCGGCTCCGGCGCGTTTGCGAGTTGCAAGCTCGTGCGCGGATCGAGGCTACGGCTCGCGGGCGGCGCGGACGCACACGCGATCAGCCAAACGGACACTGCGAGAAGGCTCGAACGATACGCAGACATGACGCGCGTGAGGGTGCCGCGCACGAACTTCCGTTGTCCAGGTTAAGCGGCACCCGCGTCAGACTGCACATCCGAAGAGCTCTCTCGATCTTCACGTTGCCGCAAACGTGCGCGGCCGATTACGAATACCGCGAGCGCTGCCGCTGCGAGTGCGCCGCGTGAGCGAAACACCAGTCCAGCCTGCGATTGCCCAGGCCTGACCACCGAGCGCGGATCCGATCGCGCCGCCAGCGAAGTACGTGGCCATATACACCGTGTTCAGTCGATTGCGCATGTGGGGCGCGAGACCGTACACGCGCGCTTGATTCGTGATCTGACTGGCTTGCACACCGAGGTCGAGCAAGATCACGCCGACCGCGAGACCGATCAGCGACGTTCCGAACACACCGAAGATCACGAACGAACCGAGCACGCACAATCCGGCGATGATCGTGACGATTCCGGAGTCGCGTCCATCCGAAAACCGTCCCGCGAGCGGCGCAGCGAGCGCCCCCACGACGCCGATCAAACCGAAGCCACCGGTCACCGCGCTGCCGAACCCGAGCGGCGGCGACTCGAGGTGAAATGCGAGTGTCGACCAAAACGTGCTGAAGGCTGCAAACGTGAACGCGCCGAGTGCGGCGTGCAGACGCAACACCGGCTGATCGCGCGCGAGTCCGACCAGCGACACGTACAACGCGCGCAGGGAGATCTCTTGGTCGGGTGGCTGCGGTGGCAGGAACACGCGCAGCACGCCGCTGAGGGCGGCCATCGCGCCGGCAGCTGCGATGTACATCGACCGCCAGCCGAACTGCGCGCCGACGAATCCACTCACCGTGCGAGAGACCAAGATTCCGATCAACAACCCGCTCATCACCGAGCCGACGACGCGACCACGCTCACGAGGCGCCGCCGCACCTGCTGCGTACGGCACGATGTACTGTGGGACCATCGACGCGACACCGAG